>JAJRWL010000002.1 GCA_024276875.1 Gammaproteobacteria bacterium | reverse complement strand
GGTGGTTTTTAGCAGGTATTGGCTTATCACCCTTTGGGTGATTATGTTTTGGTGGGAGAACCATGTTTTTAGCCGTTGTTTCAAAAGGTTAGTAGTGTAATGCCTTTTTCAACTGATTTTTCTAGGATGATCTAATAAATTTAATTCGCACTATTATAGCCCGCACAGCAAACATCACATCTAGATTAATACCTAGAAATTAGACTATTCTTTCGAATTTATATGTGGTTTTTTGGCCGCCAACTTCCTTTTGTATATCACAATAAAGGCGTAAAAACCATTGTGTGAACAATAGCCTCAAATATAAATGAGGGAGATTGGATATTTCTCACAAGTAAAACTCAATTCTTAACAGACTGTTTTTATTATAAATACCCTAGATAGCCAGCCATAATGTAACAAGCCCAAATAATATCACCATGCTCCCCGCTATCTGCCGAGTCAGAGGAGAACGAACAAATGTTGACATCGTGCCCGCTAGCATCCCCATCAGCATTAAATTAGGCAGTGTCCCAAGACCAAAGGCCAGCATTATCCCCGCCCCATTCCACATGTTTCCAGCAGCCACTGCATTAATCAACATACTGTAAACCAGCCCACAAGGAAACCATCCCCACACAAGACCAATTTTGAGCGCCTGCCCAGGTGTTTGCACAGGTAATAGTTTTCGTCCAAAGGGTTCTATCTGTTTCCAAAGATATGATCCTGCAGATTCCACATGGCTTAAGACTCTCCACCACCCTGCAAGATAGAGCCCTAATAACACCATGAAGATACCCGCAGTTCCAAGCAAAATCCGCTGCGCCAGGTGCATTGGCATCAGACCTGAGAGCAACATGCCGATGCTGCCCATTATTGCTCCAGCTACTGTGTAGCTACAGATTCGACCTGTATTATATGCAATTTGATAGGGCAACAGTGAAACAGCACGATTGCGTTCACACTCAGGCAATCCAAAGGTTAATGCACTAACGACACCACCACACATGCCAATGCAGTGAACGCCTCCAAGCAAACCAATAACAAGAGCACTAGCATAGGATAAGCTAACCGCTTCCACCGTTATTCCTATTTAAAAATAAGAGATTGATGACTTACCAATTCTCTGCAAGCAGTTCAAAATGCGCCTGCTTATGCACGCAGGCTGGGCACAATTCTGGTGCTGCTTCAGCTTCATGCAGATAGCCACAATTTCTACAACGCCAAACAACTTTATTACCCCGCTTAAATACCTTGCCTGCTTGCAGGTTATCAGCAAGCTCCTTATAGCGTTTACCATGCTGCTTCTCAGCAATTGCAATGGCTTCAAAGACCAGCGCAATCTGCTCAAAACCCTCTTTCCGTGCGATGTTGGCAAAGGCAGGATACATCTCCGTCCACTCATGTTCCTCACCTGCTGCTGCAGATCGGAGATTTTTTAATGTGCTTTCAATTGACCCCGCGGGGAATCTCTCTGTGATTTCAACATCCCCACCTTCAAGAAACTTAAAGAAGCGTTTGGCATGCTCTTTTTCCTGATTTGCTGTCTCTTCAAAGATATCAGCAATCTGCACCAATCCCTCTTTTTTAGCTGCTGCTGAATAATAGGTGTATCTGTTTCTAGCTTGAGACTCTCCAGCAAATGCAATTAATAGATTTTTTTCTGTTTGACTACCTTTAATACTGCCTGACATTTTTATTTCCTCTCTATTTTTCAGAGCCATTCTGACTCTCTTCAACAGTTGAATCTTTCTGATTCAGGTTATCATTTACGGGCGGCTCATCATCATCCATCAAAATGCGCTGGGCATCACCTTCTAAATCATCAAACTGTCCACTACGTGCGGCCCAGAATAGTACACCTACAGCAACCAAACCAAGGAAAACCATGCCGGGAATCAAGCCATAAATAACTTCCATAAACTGATACCTTTTACGTTATTTAAACAATGTTCTAATCCGTGCAGCATTGCCAATAACCAATAATGAGCTGATTGGCATTGCAATAGCAGCCACCAACGGCGTTATCATAGCCGACATTGCTAATGGCACCATTATAAGATTATAAACAATAGAAATGACAATATTCTGCCGGATAGTGCGCAAGGTACGACGAGAGAGTGCGGCTGCTAAACGAACCTTTGCCAATTCGTTACTCATCAGCACAATATCTGAGCTGGCAATTGACACATCAGTGCCAGAACCCAGGCTAATCCCCACATCTGAACGAACCAATGCAGGCGCATCATTAACGCCATCACCCACCATTGCCACCCTGCCCCCTTGCTGCTGAAGGTCGGCAATAATTTGATCTTTATCCTCTGGCAGAACCTCTGCAATAACCTCCATGCCACCCAACCGATCAGCAATGGTCTCAGCCGTTCGACGACGATCACCACTTAACAGTGTGAGCTTTATACCATCTTGCTTTAAGGCCTTCACGAGTGCAGCTGCATCAGATCTAACCTGATCATCAATGCCAATAACCGCTACCTCACAACCATCAATAGCACAGCGTAATGAACCAATACCTTGCTCATCCAACATGTGCACTTGTTGATCAAATATTTTGTCTCTTTGCACTTGCTGCTGATCAAGCCAAGCTGATGTGCCCGCCAACACTACCTTGCCCTCTACCTCAGCTTTAATGCCAAAGCCAGGAGAGTTAGTAAACCCTTTTGCCTCCTTAGCAGCAACTTTCATCCTGCAATTTAAAGCACAATCAACAATAGCTGGTGCTATAGGATGTTCAGAATACTGCTCTATCGGCACTATATATTCAAACAGCTTTCTGGCTTCGATGGCTATAGGATCAATTGGATTTTTATTAGATGATGAAGGCATCCAACAGCCTGTTTTAAAATAAATACTAGAGACCGTCATGCGCCCTTCTGTCAAGGTACCTGTTTTATCAAAGATGAAATGATTGATAGCAGAAAGCGATTCTAATACAGCCCCATTTTTAACCAGAATACCATTGCGCGCACCCAGGCCAGAGGCCACAGCAATGGACATTGGTGTTGCAAGCCCGAAGGCACAGGGGCAGGTAATAATGAGCACTGATGTTGCTGCCATCAGAGCCAGCTCAAAGTCACTTTTAAGCCACCAAATAAAGGTCAATGTTGCCAACCCCAGCGTCGCTAAAACAAACCAAGGGACAATACGATCTGCAATGCGCTGAATAGGTGCTTTGCTTGCCTGAGCCTCTTCAACTAGATGAATAATTCGCCCCAATGCCGTATCTTTTAGCACAGCTGCTACCTGTAGTTTTAGCATGCCATGCCCATTGATGGTTCCAGCAGAAACAGAATCACCCTGGGTTTTAGTGACAGGCTCACACTCCCCCGTCAACATGGCTTCATCCACACTGCTCAGACCTTCAATAATAGAGCCATCAACTGGAATTTTATCCCCTGGCTTCACCAATACAATCACACCTAGTTTCACTGAGCGTATCGGCACAATCTCTTCTTGGCCTTCATTCAACACAGTCGCCACTCTTGGCTGAAGATCCAACAAGCGCTGAGTAGATGCGACTGCCTGGCGCTTTGAGATTGCCTCAAGATAACGTCCAACCAAGATTACAAATATGAAGTTAACAACCGTGTCGTAGTAGACCTCTCCAATCGTCACACCTGATACAGTGACATAAACCGAGTAGATATAGGTAATGGTTGCACCTATGGCGATAGGCAGATCCATACCCAAATGCAGGTTACGCAGCCCTGTCCAAGCACCTTTGAAGAAAGGGAAGCCAGAGTACAACAAAGTAGGTGTCGCAATAGCAAAGCCAATCCAGTGAAACATTTCACGGAATTCACCTTTATCTGCACCACTATAGAGTGCTATAGAAATCCACAGTAGATTCATCAT
>JAJRWL010000144.1 GCA_024276875.1 Gammaproteobacteria bacterium | reverse complement strand
TTATGGTCTACACCAATGATGACCCTATTATGGCCAAGCGACTGGAAGATCTGGGGTGTATCTGCGTCATGCCACTGGCAGCCCCTATCGGCTCTGGACTGGGCATTCGCAATCGCTTGAATATTCGTACCATTGTAGAGAATGCCAGCGTTCCCATCCTGGTTGATGCGGGTGTTGGCACGGCCTCAGATGCCGCCATTGCGATGGAGTTAGGCTGTGATGGTGTGCTGATGAATACCGCCATCGCTGCGGCCAAAGATCCTGTGCTGATGGCCTCTGCCATGCGCAAAGGCATCGAGGCTGGGCGTGAAGCCTATCTAGCTGGACGCATGCCGGCCAAACGATTCGCTTCTGCGTCATCCCCAATGGATGGACTCTTTTTCTAATCACCACAACCAACAGCAGGGGCGCAGAGAGCTACGCCTCTGTTACTCAACAATCGAACCCACATGTCAGAAGAGAGCAAACGCCGCCCCATTCGCAGTTTTGTACTGCGCGAAGGGCGCTTTACTGAAGGGCAGCGCAATGCCTATGATCGCTGCTGGCCTCTGTTCGGCGTTGATTGCATTGAAGGCAAAAAGCTTGATCCAGCCCAGCTATTTAATAACCATCACCCCACCTATTTGGAGATTGGCTTCGGCAACGGGGAGGCACTGGCCAAAACCGCAGCCCAACACCCTGAAAACAACTACATCGGCATTGAAGTGCATCGCCCTGGCGTAGGCCACCTGCTAATCCAACTGGAAACACAGGAGTTAAACAATGCCAAAGCCATACGGCACGATGCCATGGAGGTACTACGCCATTACCTGCCAGAACAATGCCTGGACGGTGTCATGCTTTTTTTCCCTGATCCCTGGCATAAAAAACGGCATCACAAACGCCGCATTGTACAGCCTGAATTTGTCAACCTATTGGCTCGACGACTAAAACCTGCCGGAACCCTGCATATGGCGACCGACTGGAAAGATTATGCATAACAGATGATGCGGGTCTTAAGCGCCGCTGCTGCATTTAACAACAGCCTGGGCGAAGGGGTATTTATGCCACGTCCAGAGACACGCCCACTCACCAAATTTGAGCAGCGCGGAGAGCGACTTGGGCACGATGTCTGGGATCTTCTTTTTATAAAGAAGTAACCCCCTATCCTGCGCCCCCCTCACGCATGCCTCAACTTCGCCTTCACAATCTTCAGGTTCAACAACGCCCCCCCATCAATCTGGCGATAGACGCGGGTCAATGTATCACCATCGCCGGTATCTCAGGATGCGGCAAGACCCAACTGCTCAGAGCTATCGCCGACCTCGACCCTCATCAAGGGGAGATACAACTCAACGGTGTCGATCAAGCCGCGATACCCGCTCCTCAGTGGCGATGCCAGGTTGGCTATCTACCCGCAGAGAGCGCTTGGTGGAGAGAACGGGTCGGCGACCATTTCAGTCACCCTGACCCCGCATTATTTGAGGCATTGGGGTTCACTTTAGCGTGGCTGGAGCGAGAGGTCAGCGAACTCTCCACAGGTGAACGCCAACGGCTTGCGCTACTACGGCTACTAAACAACAAACCCAAGGTGCTACTACTGGATGAACCCACCGCCAACCTTGATCAAACAAACGCTCAGCAGGTAGAACAGCTCATCCACAACTATCGTCAAACCGAGCAAGCCACTGTTATCTGGGTGACACATGACCGCTCACAACATCACAACAGTACAGATCACTACTGCTTTAAAGATGGCAAACTGGAGCAGATCACATGGAGCTAATCCAACTTACGCCATGGGATCTTGGCATTGCCGCTCTGCTGGTGCTGCTGCTTGCCGGTCTATCCTTTCATCTGCAATTAGGCATCGAAAAGCGCCTGCTCATTGCTTCAGCACGTAGCGCCGTGCAGCTTAGCTTGTTGGGCCTGATACTCAAGATCATCTTTACCCAATCCAGCCCCTTAGCCATCGCACTGCTCACCCTCTTCATGCTACTTGTCGCCAGCTATGAAGTGATGAACCGCCAAGAACGGCGATATCAAGGATATTGGGGCATGGGGGTTGGCATCTTCTCTATGTTTCTCTCCTCTTTCAGTGTCACACTATTGGCGTTACTCATTATTCTGCAAGCTGATCCTTGGTATACCCCTCAATACCTCATCCCACTGTTAGGGATGATGCTGGGCAATACCATGACCGGTGTAGCTCTCAGCCTGGACAGCCTGAATCAAAATGCCTGGCAACAACGCGCCAGTATTGAAGCAAGGCTCATGCTGGGAGATGACTGGCATAGCGCCATCGCAGGGATTCGTCGCAATGCCCTACACACAGGGCTTATCCCCATCATGAATGCCATGGCCGCAGCAGGGATTATCAGTATCCCTGGAATGATGACGGGACAGATACTGGCTGGCAGCTCCCCTATGGAGGCGGCCAAATATCAAATCCTCATCCTCTTTCTAGTCTCTGCCAGCATTGGACTGGGTTCAATGATCGCTATCTGGGTCGGCTCCAAACACCTGTTCGATGAGCGACAACGTCTGAGGCTGGATCGATTAACTCGGCCAAAACATTGAATCTAGAAAAACCGGTTAAACACACGCATATCACACAAGCGCTTGATCCGCCTAGCTACGCAAAAAAATTCTTACCTCTATATACCAGCCCGCTCTATCCTAACCCCCCCCACATCAGCCTCTATTCTTCATCCCCTTTATCCTAGAAAAATCAGTTAACCCTACTGGAATGCCAAATTCAGTATAAATCCACCAAATTAAATCCGTGATGAGCTATACAGGTATTGGTGGGCCAATTTGGTTGTTTCCTCTGATATTGGTCTTAAACTTCTCCAT
>JAJRWL010000143.1 GCA_024276875.1 Gammaproteobacteria bacterium | reverse complement strand
CCAGTGCTTATAAGTAATGCGGCTGATTTCATACATCTTCTCGTACGGCGGGTTACCGCCAAAATCAGAAGAGATGATGCCAACATCACCCAGCAGCTCGGTTACCAGCGCGTTGGCACCGCCACCAAATGTCATGGCGGTGATAGAACCCTGGTCATTAGTAACGAATACGTCAGACTGCCCCTGATAGGTACGCAACTGGTTTACTTCCAGCTCGTAAGCACAAAGCTCACCCGAATCCAGGCTGGCTGGCAGTTTCAAGCGTTTCCAGTTTGGATCATCGGTATCAAAAGAGCACTTAAAATCGCACGCAACAGGCACCAGTCGACCCTTGGTATTTGGCATCATACGAATAGGATTCAACTCCAGCATATTCATGCCATAGTTGTGGTAAAGATCCCATAATTTTGGCAGATTCTGCACCAGCGGGCTGATGATCTCATTTGGCGCACCCAGTTGACGCAGGGTATTAGAGATAACAAAACCCTTCAAGCCCGTTAGTGGATCGAAAGGGACAGTTGCAATCTTGTCCTCAGGCAGCTCTTCAATATCAACGCCACCATGGTGAGTGATAGTCAAAGTGGGCGCACGGTATATTGTGCTATCAGTAATAGAGACGTAGATCTCATACTCAGCAGGGATGCCACTCTCGAAGGTAACACCCTCTGATTTGGCAACCGAATTACCGTGACTGTGCTTGGCAAAGTAAAGACGCTCTTTCTCTGCAATTGCGGTATCCAGATCCTTAGCAAAACCGATCAGCCCCGCTTTACCCTTCTTGCCGATACCACCCTTGAATACGGGTTTGACCAGCAACAGCCCCCACTTATCAAGCATTGCTTGAATTTCATCGGTGCTGGCTTCTGACCCAAGGATCTCAGCGCGTGGAAAATCCACATACTCGAGAAGCTTGGAACCCCACAACATGCCTGTAATCTGCATTTGTTGACTCCTAAAAGTTTAAAGGTTAAATCGTTAAATAGCTTACAAAGTGATCTTTAAAGGCTCGTCTCTTTTACCGTGGAAACGACAGCTTCAAGGGTTGTATCGAACATCGCCCGTTCTTCGGCAGTCAATTCAAATTCAAGAATTTTTTCGATACCACCGGCACCAATAACGCATGGAACACCCATAAAATAGCCATCAATCCCATACTCACCCTCACACAGGGCGGCAGCGGAGATGACGCGTTTCTTATCTTTAAGGAAGGCCTCAACCATTTCACAACAGGAGGCAGCAGGACTATTGTAGGCACTGCCGTTACCCAGAAGTTTAACCACTTCGGTACCGGCTTCGCGGGTGCGGTCAGCAATCGCATCAATCTGTTCTTTTGATAGCAGCGCATCCAGCGGCACACCACCCACGGTTGCAGTGCGCACCATGGGGATCATTGTGGGACCATGACCACCCAGCACAATGGCTGAAACATCTTCAGTAGAAAGCCCCGTCTCCATCGCAACAAAGGCCTCAAAGCGACCACTATCTAGAGCACCCGCCATGCCGACAACGCGCTCTTTTGGAAGACCTGCCTGCTTATAGAAGGCATAGACCATCGCATCCAATGGATTAGTGGTTAGAATAACAAAAGCATCTGGCGCATGCTTTTTAATATTCTCGGCAACAGTAGCAATAATGCCTAAATTTATCTCCAGCAGGTCATCACGGGTCATACCTGGTTTTCTTGGCAGACCTGCTGTGACTACAACTACGTCAGCACCTTCAATATCAGCGTAATCACCCGTACCAGAAAGATTGATGTCATATCCACCATGTGGCCGTAACGCCATCATGTCCAGAGCCTTGCCCTTCATTGGATCAGACACCTCAGGACGATCCAGTATCACCACATCACCCAGCTCTTTCTGAGCAATAAGGAGAGCCAAGATACTGCCTATCTGACCGCCCCCAATTAAAGCAATTTTCTTTCTGGACATATTCTCTACTCCATATACGTTAGTAGTAGAGCCAACTTAAAGCAGCACTCTTTTCAAGCCACCACAAAAGCCAGCCTATTGTTGTCAATTCATCGGGTTTACAGCAATAAAGCCCCACACCCTTTAAGTTTTAAAGGGCGCAATATAAATGAAGAGTTGCCTCATGTGTATCCCTAATTTCACCTAAGCCAAGGCAATACTTTAGTATTTAATAAAAAAATCAAAGTAAATCAAGAAGATACAGGAAATCAACCAAAAATACTGCCCTCATAAAACCGGCACATTTTATCATAAGAAATAAACAGCAACACACATGCAACCCTTCAAATAAAGCAACCAAAAGAGCAACTATTTCAACAAAAACACTGGCTTGCTTGCGCAAATAATCTAAAAAATCACTTAAAAAGTGATGAGGAAGTTAAAAAAAATCAGCAAGGCTGCTGCCTCATACAAAATGACCATTTCTCTTTGTTTATCAGGCAATTACTACATTAGTAATAACCCCACCTCTTACAATAAAGCAAGATGAAGAACCCAAGGGACACAATATTTAAATAATGTCAATCTTGCACAAGGCGACCTCATAGGGTTGAATATACAACCTCGCTGCCATCAGACTCATTTTGAGTCCAATGGAGAACTGATTTAATTGAAGAGGTCAGGAATGCTGATCAACCCAGTTGAGAAAGACCAAAAACGTATACGTGAACTTGAACTCGCTACCGGCGAGACCATCTCCGACTGCTATCAGTGCGGAAAATGCACAGCCGGCTGCCCAGCCTCTATGGATACACCACCTAGCGTGATTATTCAGTATCTCAAACTCGGACAGTTTGACATGGCTAAAAACGCAGAATCTATCTGGTCATGCATGGCTTGCCTGACCTGCTCTGAGCGCTGCCCTAAGAATGTCAGCCCTGCTGCAATCATTGAAGGCCTCAAGAATCTGCATCTACGTGACATGGATCCTAGAGTTAGCCTTGAAGCCATGGATCGTGATTTTCTTGCCCACTCACCGCAGATGGCTATCATCAGCGGCTTTCGCAAATTTATTTAAGTATTCAAAGGAATCCGGATGTCAGACAAACCTGTTCGCATTCCCTACTACCCTGGGTGCACCATGAAAACCAAGGCGCTCGGCTTTGAGCGCTCTGCGATGGATTGCGCCGAGGTCATCGGCTTCGAGATGGACGAGTTGAAGGATTGGAACTGCTGCGGCGCCTCCTATCCTCTAACCCAGGACAACCTGATGGGACTCACAGCTCCTACCAATATATTGGTGGAAGCCGAAAGACGTTGCCAGAAAGAGGCGATTGACCCCAACCTACTCACGCTCTGCGTCTTCTGCTACAACACCCTCAAACGCACCGAATTTGCATTTGGCCAAGACAAGAAAAAGCTCGAAACCGTAAACGCCTTCCTTGATCGTAAATATGAGGGTTCAATTCGAGTCGTTCACTATCTTGAATACCTGCGCGATGTCATCGGCTTTGACAATCTGGCAAAGATGGTCAAAACCGACATGAGCAAATTCAAGGTTGCCCCCTACTACGGCTGCCTGCTGCTAAAACCCCAAAAAGAGATTGGCCTGGATGACCCTGAAGATCCGGTTATCCTGCACAATTTTCTGGATGCACTCGGCTGCAAGGTTATTGATTTCCCAGCACAGGTTGACTGCTGCGGCTCCTACCTTGTCATGCGCGAGCCAGAAAAAGTGTCCAAACTCTCTTACGACATTCTGGCAGATGCAAACGAATACGGTGCAGAGACACTGGTCACCGCCTGTCCGCTCTGCCAGTCAAATCTGGATCAAAGCCAGGGAAATAAAGTACAATTTGCCGACCTTGATGGCATACCCGTACTCTATTTCACCCAGCTCCTGGCCGTTGCTTTTGGCCTGGACACCAAAACACACCAACTTGAAGAGCATCACATCGACCCGAGGCCTCTATTTGAAGCCAACGGCAGTGATAGCGAATCTAAGTAATTTCGAGCCTGATTAGGAGTCAATCTGTGACTAAATGTACAGAAGATAATAAGCCAATCATGGTCGGTGACCGGACGATTCCGCCACCAGACGCACGTTACATCACCATCAGCATCATGGGACAGCCCTATGAAGTGCCCGAAACGCTGACCATCCTGAAAGCGATGGAATTTGTTGGCTATCAATTCACCCGCGGCTGTGGCTGCCGTGGTGGTATCTGCGGCGCATGCGGCACCTTCTATCGCATTGAAGGAAACCACACGCTAAAGACGGGACTGGCCTGTCAGACGGTGGTTGAACCCGGCATGATCCTGGCTCAGATGCCCTTCTTTCCATCCAACCGGGCATCAGAGCTGGATCTTGAAACCAAGATGCCTGCAGATCAGCAAATCGCCACTATGTACCCCGAGATCTTCCGATGCGTGGGTTGTGGCACCTGCACCCGCACCTGCCCGATGGACATCGATGTCATGGGCTATATCGCACACTTCAAACGTGGCGATATCATGGGCGGCGCAGAAAAATCTTTTGACTGCATCATGTGCGGTCTTTGTGCAGCCCGCTGCCCAGCCAATATCTCTCAGTTCAATGTCGCCATGACCGCTCGCCGTATCGCAAGTGCCAGGCTGACACCAAAATCTGAAGTGACCGCCACCCGCGCCGAGCAAGTGCGCTCCGGACGTTATGAGCCAATGCTGGCTGAGCTTTGTGAATTGAGCAAAGAAGACCTCAAAAAACTTTACGTGGAACGCGAGCGCGAACCCGACCTGGCCAAGCCAGGCGAGTGGATGCCCGAAGACCAGACTTACCTATAAGCGAGGAAAGCATGTCCGAAGGTTACACTCCAGAAATGCTCGACCTGATTAAAAAGGTCGAGGAAAGCCGCCCTCAGCGCCTATCTGAGTCACGCGCAGGGAAAGCATTCCCTGCCATGTCAATGGATGCACGGGATGTCGTCCTCAATGCATACCACCCCGACTACACCGAAGAGGGTCGGCGTGCTCTCGGGATTGGCCCCAACAAAGATGAAGTCTACCCAGAAGAGCTGATTGATCTGCTAGAATCCCGCAGCATACTGGAAGCGGTCAAGCCAAACCTCTCAACGCCTGATTATGAGACCGATGTGCTGGTCATCGGTGGTGGCGGCGGCGGCAGCGCAGCAGCACTCTCTGCCGCAGCCGAAGGACTGGATGTCATCATGGCGACCAAACTGCGCCACGGCGACTCCAACACTGTCATGGCCGAAGGTGGCATCCAGGGCGCAGATCAGGAACCTGACTCCCCCTACTTCCATTATCTCGACGTTATCGGTGGTGGTCACTTCACCAACGAACGCTCACTTGTAGCCGCCATGACCAACGATGCACCCGT
>JAJRWL010000142.1 GCA_024276875.1 Gammaproteobacteria bacterium | reverse complement strand
GAAGAGGGTAACGCCTTCGACTTCATTGCAGCAAAGGCCTGAAGCTTGCGAACCACTTCCTGACATCCACCATCGGCATCCAGCACTTGAGAGAAAAATGCCCAGAATGTATTTTCTTTACTAAAAAGCCTCCGGCGACTCAATGCGCCAGATGTGGTGGGAAGGAGGTATTGTCCCGGAATAAATTGACCAAAACATTCGCCCAGCTGACTGAGTGATTTCTGTTTCAGTTTCGCCACATTATCAGCCAATATCTGCCGGGCTGAACGAGGCTTTCTGCGCAGGGTTTGCAGATGAAAATTCGGGAATAAAGGCATTTGATTTTGCATGGGAAATTATGCCATTTTACGCCCGTGGTTGCTGATATTTTCTTGTGCTAAAGAGGCTTAACTTAGTGCCATTCGGGTCGGAGCCCTTTTGGGGCGCTCGTCTAGGCTTAAGGGGCTTAAGGGGTCGGGCTTAAGGGGTGGCTTAAGGGGTCGGAGCCCTTTTTGAGCGCTCGCCTAACTTCCGTTTTTCCGAACGGCTGATTCCGACCGACTCTAGCGAAACGATAGCTTAGCCAGCTAACGCCTCAACCCACCAGCGCCTGCCTTCATTGCCCTCTTTGAGAACTGACGATTACTAAGACCACTGTTCACCTCAACATCGCTCATCTCAAATATCGACTCATGCTTTTCCTGGATATTTTTAACTACCACTCGTCGCCACATCCATGCACCACCTACTTTTTGCCAATCAAGCAACTGCTCTTTTAGCAACACGCCCTTGCTATCAAAATAGGTAATTCGACTTACAACACACTCGTCCCAGTCGGAGGCTTCTCCTTTTTCAATCCAAAACAGACGCTTAGAGTAGAGTGAGGCGCTCTCTTTTGGCGTACTCTCAACTTTATATAAAGTACTGCCATCAATCTCTTCGCTACCAACATAAAAATGTTCATCGGCATTGATCGGGCGAAAGCTGACATCCTCGTATGTCAGATCTGAATTCAAAAAACGGTCACCGGGGTCTCGTATGGTGACTCGACGAATTTTTCTCAGGACAGGTAGATATATCCATTGGTCTGCATGTTTGCCTGACTCCGGTACAAATGATGTGCGCATAAATGCCCCACCTTTAGACTCTGGTGGGAATTCAGTAAACAGCATCATCTTATCCAGGACTTGCTTTTCACCGGCATAGTCCTTCCACAACCGCAGATATACATTCCTCTTCCTGTTTCCTTCGGTATCCACCAGCGTGACAGTAAATTTTGACGTTTGGTCTTTGCCCGCATATTTATAGCTACACTGGGTAAGCAGTTCTTTTCCCGTCATTGTAAAGGGAGCACTTTTATCGCCGGCCCATACTGGCGGCGTGAACAGTAAAACGGGCAATAGCAACACGAGTATAAATGGCAACCTTGCCACCTTAACCATCACCGTTGATACGAAAGAAAACCGTGGCGTATAAAACTCGGACATAAGCTACTTTTCCTCTACAGCGCGCTTCTTCAACAATCCCCTGGGGCCTGCGCGCAGTGTTCTCGCAGAAAAAATGCCATCATCGAGGCCAACATTCACTTCCACATCACTCACCACAAAAATTGAGATGCGCCCGTTCAGCATATTTCTAACCAGAACACGATCCCAGACCCATACCTCGTCAACCTGTTGCCACTTGATAAATTGAACTTTCTTTAAGGCGCCTTCTTTAGAAAAATAATCAATACGCGAAGTGACACAATCTTTCCAGCCCTCTCCCTTTAAAAACCACTGCACACGCTTATCATACAAGTCATCATCACCTGCTGGGATGCTCGTCACCTGGTAAAACTCCATTTCATTAACTTTTTTCATGCCAATAAAGTCATGGTGATCTGCATCAACAGACCTCTGCGCCACATCTGCATAGGAAAGATCTGAGTTCAGAAAGCTATCACCAGGGTCACGAATGGTTACTCGTCGTATCTTTTTTAATAGTGGCAAGTAGATCCACTGATCTGCCTTTTTCTCACTCTCAAGCTCATATGCCACACGCATAAAAGAGGAACCTACCGCGTCAGGCGGATACTCTGTGAATAACAACATCTTATCAAAGACCTCGTCATCATCACCATAGCTCTTCCAATAACGCAGATAGACGCTCTTTTTCTCTGTCCCTTGTTGTGGATTTTGCAGTATCACCGTCAAGCGTGAGCGCTGATCTAGCCCTGAATTTTTAATACCGCACTTTGTGACGATTTTTTTTGCAGAGAGGCCAGCAACTGCGTCTTCGGCAATGGTTGATTGCGAAAAAAAGAGGGCGCTCAGAAGCGAGACACTGGTTAATAACTGGGAAAATATATTTTTATTCAAAAGAATCAACACACCCTATATATATCCATTGTTTTAGCGACTGCCTTATCAATAGTCAGCGCGCACCATAAAACTAACTCCACATAAATCGATCATAACTGAAACAAAAAAGGGGCCAAAGGCCCCTTTAAAATCACTAGATCTCTGTAATGGAGATTGAGACTATGGCGGTGGCATGACTGGCGCTGTGCCAAAGTTATCAAACATTGCATCCCCTGCACTCGTACCCCACGAAAATGGCGCCGCTGACAGATCCAAGGCGGTTCTAGAGTAAGTCTTAACAGTAGAAGGGTCAACTGCCGGAGTTGCAGCAGGGTCAACCGTGATGCTCTGAAAGCCGAAACGAGATGCGCCAAGCTCACCCAATGCCACTCTCTGACCCAACCAGACAGCCATTACATCATCAGTAGCCTCCCACGTAGCGGTACCACCAGTGCCATCACCAGAAGAAACTTGTCCCAAGATAGTACCAGCAACATTAGCCGAAGTCAGCAAGTCGCCACTTCTTTGCTCAATAATAAAACGCTGGAAATCATTACCAGTGCCAGAAGGATCGCTCATGCCAACATCCTGCAGCATGCTCATGCTTTTACCAGTCGTATTGCCATTCACATCTAGGTTAACCCCAAGAGTAAATGTATTCACAAAATCATCCGTGTCCAATGAAGCCGTCTCACCAGGAGAAGCCACCGTCCCCGTGTTGTTGTTATCCCAGAACGCTTGGCTAATAGTAAGATTAGCAGTACCCGCCGTCTCTGCCCAACCAATTAACAGCTGGGTTGACGCTTCAAAGAGATTGCCAGTTCCAGCAGCCCCAGCTTCGCTCAGTGTTTGATTCCCCATAATACCATTACCCGCGCCCATCTGGATAAAGGTGTTATCAGAAAATCCCAAGTCGGTAATCGCACCAGCAGCTGTCGCTCCAGAATCTATGATCACTGTCTGAATAAAGGTCTCGGTACCGATGGTCACTTCCTGCTGGAGAAAGCCATCACCCGACATTAGTATTACACAGTTACCACTAGCATCAGCTGGACACCCTGAAATGACACCCGCACCATCTGTCACCATATTATCAAAACCAGGCCCCGTAGCCATAGCACCGCCTACTGGAAGCAACGCAGCAACCGTGCCTACTAGCGCCAAGCTTTTAATCGTATTACGAATCTTCATATAAAACCCCCTGTTGTTTGGAAGCAATTGCCTTCATAGCAAACAGTGGCCTGAGTTCCTTAGGCACATTGATTTGCGGTTTCACGGACAAAGCTCCCTTATGCATCCGCACATTTAAAATATCTTCTTTTAAAGTTACGTAATTTATAGCAGCAGGCAAGCTTAATGTCAAGCCTCGGTCCTTTAATCGATTGGCCGCAGCATCCTTAACCCCGTTGATTTACAACAGGATTATAAATTACCGATGTTATCAAAAGCAAATTTACGCAGATAACAATCCCATCAAGTAAGTATATCGGAAATAGAGGAAAAACCTTTAGGGAGCAGAACTATTCCCAGGAGAAACCAGCCCAGTATGCAAACTACATCACTAAATCCGATTTAAATAGACAAGATTATTTTGACGCGCCCCAAAATTGACTGCCGTTGACGATGCATAATCGATATTGAGTTGACGGTAGCCCGCCAGCGGCATTTGCAACACATCGGCCAAAATCACACGAATAGGGCCAACATGCGCGACCAACACCACGGTTTCTCCTGTGTGCTGCTCCAAAACCCAGGAAACAACGCCCCTCACTCTTATCAGCAGGTCATTAACAGTCTCGCCGCCCTTCGGCACAAAATTTAGCGGATCCTCTTTCCAGGCTCGATATTCCTCAGGGTATCTCTTTTCGACATCATCGAAATAAAGCCCATCCCACTCGCCAAATCGCCGCTCCAATAAAGCATCACGGGTCATCACGTCGCCGCCATTTTTATTCACTATTACCTCTGCTGTCATCTGCGTACGCGCGGCAGGGCTTGCATAAATGGCATCAACCGAAACATTTGACAGGCGCAGTGCGGCGGACTCAGCTTGCACCAGTCCGGCCTTATTTAGCGGCGGGGACTCCACGTCATCACAATAGAGCCGATCAAGAGGAAAGTCGGTCTCGCCGTGACGCACAAATATAATCTGGGTAGTGGCTTCTTTTTCTCTCATTTTCGACGCTACTTATCTCAAAAAACATCCGCTAAGAGCCCCGTCTTAGCGTCATGTCATAGGATGACTATGCAGGTGCGGTTGCGCCTGCCCATTATGCCTCTCTTCCGTAATATTCACCGGGATCATGCTCAGTTTACCATGACGCACCCCCCGCTCGGCCATTATCGTGCTCGCAAAATTCCGAACCTCCTTGACCGAGCCTCGCATCACGGCAATCTCCAGGCAATTATCGTGATCAAGGTGGATGTGTGTATTGGTAACATTCAACTCATGGCTGTGGTGGTGCGCGCGCGTAATACGACTCGCCAGCTCCCATTCATGGTGGTTATAGACATAGCTCAGTGTCGCTACACAGAAGCCATCCTCCCGCTTCTTTAAACGTTCGCTTTCCAGGCGCTCTCGTATCAGATCGCGCATCGCCTCCGAACGATTGGTATAACCGTGGCCATTAATAAAGTCATCAAACTGCCCGGCAAGCCCTGACTCCAGAGACATCGTAATTCGTTCCATCACTCAACCCTCCATGGTTGCTTTTAATGCCTGACAAATAACGGCCCTTTGGATACGATCATTAGCTTACAAGTATGATTAACCCCGCCGGCCTAACTCAGAAATAGCACTCCTATCAAATAAAACTCAATCAGATCATAAAGAAAAGGCCCGAATGATAATCTCACTCGGGCCTTTAAAATATTACTAATAACTAGTTAATCGTGGCTACGCAGGTTTCTGGCGGCTCTTAGCAACCCCGGGGTCCTCTGAATTATGTTCCACCCAATGTTTCTTGCCCTCAGTGGTCACTTCGCATTTCCAGAACGGCGCGCGCTCTTTCAAATAGTTGATCACATAACGACAGGCATCAAATGCCGCGGCCCTATGCGCAGACCACACGGCCACCAGTACAATCGGGTCCGATGGATACATATCACCAACACGGTGTACTACCAG
>JAJRWL010000141.1 GCA_024276875.1 Gammaproteobacteria bacterium | reverse complement strand
TTGACGCGTCTGTGTGACATGGGTTATGAGGTCTCGCTGGAGACCTGTGGCGCGCTTGATGTGTCAACGGTTGATCCACGTGTGATCAAAGTGATGGATCTTAAAACACCAGATTCTGGTGAAGCAGAGAAAAACCGTTACGACAACATTCAGTGGTTACAAAATAGCGACCAGGTAAAATTTGTGATCTGCTCGCGTGAAGATTATGAGTGGGCACGGGAGAAACTTACCGAATATGATCTGCCCTCGCGACATGAGATCCTGTTCCAGGCTGCACATGATGAGCTAGATGGGAAAATGTTGGCCGAGTGGATTCTGGAAGACTACCTTCCAGTGCGCATGCAGATTCAGCTACACAAATACCTGTGGGGCGACCTGCCGGGGAAGTAAGGGTTAAAGAGTAAAAGAGGAAATATAAAAGAGGTGCTGAAAGATTCTCCAAAAGCAGTGCTGCTGCTCTCCGGTGGACTTGATTCCACTACAGTGTTGGCCATAGCAAAGGCCGCCGGTTACCACTGTTATGCATTGAGTTTTGACTATGGCCAGCGCCACGGTTTTGAACTAGAGGCTGCCGCAGTGATTGCAGTGCAGGCATCAGTGGTCGCACATAAAACCATCCAGCTTGATCTTGGTAGCATCGGTGGTTCGGCGCTGACCGACGCAAGTATCGATGTGCCACAAGCCGGTCAATCACAGCCAGTGTCAGAAGGCATTCCGGTGACCTACGTGCCCGCACGCAATACCGTATTCCTATCGCTCGCGCTCGCCTGGGCCGAGGTGCTGGAGGCGCAGGATATTTTCATTGGCGTCAATGCGGTTGACTACTCTGGTTACCCCGATTGTCGCCCCGAGTTTATCGAGGCCTTTGCCAGTATGGCCAACCTCGCCACGCGTGCCGGGGTCGAAGGGCGGCAGGTGACAATCCACACCCCATTGATCGCTATGAGCAAGGCAGAGATTATAGAGGTCGGTAGCGCGCTTGGGGTTGATTACGGCCTCACAATATCTTGTTACGTAGCAGATGATGCAGGGCGCGCCTGCGGTCGCTGTGACGCCTGCCAGCTGCGCAGGGGCGGTTTTGAGCAGGCTGGGATCTCTGACCCCACTCATTACCTATCTTAATGATTATTGTGGAAAATTATATTGTCATAAACCCGGTCAACGGTTAGACTACGCGCTCGTTTTCACGAGATGGGCCGTTAGCTCAGTTGGTAGAGCAGTGGACTTTTAATCCATTGGTCGAAGGTTCAAGTCCTTCACGGCCCACCATTTTATCTAAGACTTCCGTTGTTCAACTAAGTCTTCTCGCCCAATCAAAATATCTAGATTTCACCTTCTGCTTTTTCTCGCAGGCTGATTCGGCTAGCCTAGTGTTGGTGTTCAGTTCGTAAAATATCAAATACTTTGATGTTTTCGCTATTTTACCTTGCCATTTCCTAACAAACTAGTATGATTTGCGTATAGGTGTTGTATATACATGCCTGAAATACATTTTAATGATTGTTTGAAGGGTTCTCTCCGTGGCCCTGATTATTTCTAGCAAAGTTCTACAAAAATTACATACTAAACATAATGTTAGCGAGTTAGATATTATCCAGTGCTTTGCTAGTAGAGAGCATTGTTTTCTTGAGGATTCCCGTGAAAATCATAAAACAGACCCCGTTACAAAGTGGTTTGTGGCAGAAACTGACTTTGGTATAAAGCTCAAGGTGGTCTTTATACTGGACGATAACCTTGATATTCATATAAAAACTGCTTACGTGGCTAATGACAATGAAAAGCGGATTTATGCTAAATATGCAAAACTGCCGAAATTAAATTGATGTATATACAAATAAAGAAAGAAAGAAAAGGTGAAGGAGTTAATGATGGCAAAAAAATCTCGGAAAATAGAAGGGGCTACCGAAGCATGGGAGTCCGGAGAATTAGGCCAGGATGAAGAGTTTGTTAAGGTATCAACCGATATCGACCAAAGCGCACTGGATGACTCGCTAGAACTTCAGATGATTTCCATTCGCCTGCAAAAATCATTGATCGAAGACATCAAGATGATTGCAGCACTTAATGGCCATAGTGGTTATCAGCCATTAATCCGGCAGATTCTTAACCGCTTTGCTGAAGGTGAGAAAAGAACGCTGCTTAAAAAAGTGGCAAGAAAACAGGCGCAGGAGCTAGAGCTAGAGCTGGAACAGGAACATAAAGCGAATAATGACGATAAGACAGCGGCCGCATAGCAACCCGGAACAAAGTCAAGCCCAGCCTAGTGCTGGGCTTTTTTGTGCCGCCTTAGTTACCAGCAAGTAACCTGGGTTTCATGAAATGAACCCCGGGTTTCGTAAACAACACTCAATCCAGGCTACGAAGAAGTGAAGGTTTGATGGCAGCTGTAAGCGGAGCATGTGTAACCGGGTGAGGCTTTATTGTCGTAATAAGGAGTGAAAAAATAAAACGGATGACGATGAAAAAAGAGAGAGATATCGAGAAAGAATATTCAACCACTGAGTTTGTTGCCAAGCTAAGACGACTGGCTGATTCATTGGAAAGTGGTGAACGGTTTGAGATTCAAATCGCGGGTGAGCGTGTGTATGTGCCTGTTCGTGCGACATTCAATGTCGAACACGAAAGGGAAGGTGGCGAGGAGGAGATTGAGTTTCAAGTCAAATGGACGCACAAAGCTTAACTCTCCCTGCAACAGTCACTATCTACGTGGTGGTCATGGGCCACAGCCTATGAAAACCAGGGTCAGAGAACAGTTGTTCTTAATATACTTGGGCAGCACGTAGGATACGTATGGACTCTTCAGTGATTACAGGTTCTGGTTACAGATCAGTACCTATTGCAGTGGCTTCTGGGTTCCGGCCTTCGCCAGAATGACGGGTATTGGGGGCAGTTGATAGATGGGCATGAAATTTTTGTTATGCTCTCCCTTCCTGTTGTTTAAATATCACGGCCTTTGAAACGAGCTGTATGTATGGTGCTAAATAATAAAATATACACCTGCGGCTATTGGGGGGTAACGCTCTTTATTGCGCTTTTGATTGTCTCGGCGGTTATTTTGCCGGAGTTGCAAAAAGATGGCGTGGTGAGTAAAGAGTTTTCCGCAATGTTAAAACCACCGCTGTGGGCCGGCCTTGTTTTATGTGGTGTTGTGATGTGGGGCTATGCGATTCAGCGGCTTTCCATTGTCTGGAAGTGGTCTTCCAATAATAAAAAAATCAGTGGCGTGATGTTTGTGCTGCTGTTTCCTGGTTTATGTGGTTGTTATCTCTTTTTTATGGACAGGCAAGAGGCAGAAAAAGAGGCGCACAAGGCCGCCCAAAAACCAGCCAGTAATGATTCAGAGTTTGACTGAAGGGGAGGGCTTGCACGCTACCCCTTGTCGCAATTTACCCGGTGTTACGCATGCCTGCAGCGATTGCGTTGATGGAGCGTAGCAGCGGGGTTAACCACTTCTGTTGCTCCTCTTCGCTTAGCTCGGGGTCACGATAACGTTTGAGCAACATCACCTGAATATAGTTGAGTGGATCGAGGTAAGGGTCACGACGGTTTAATGAGAGTGCCAGCCTGGGATTGTCGGCGAGTAGTTCTTCGGCATTTGCAGCGGCCAGTATAGTCTCAACGGTGCGCTGGTATTCTTCATCGACCATGGTTGAAATCTGACGCGCCAGCCCTTCATTTTGGCAGAGTGTGGAGTACTCTTTGAGGATGGCCGGGTTAGCCTTGGCCAGCGCCATTTGAGTATTGCTTATCACTGCGCGGAAGAACGGCCAGTTTTTATACATCTCTTTTAGCTGATTGCACTTCTGCGCATCACCATCACACCACTGTTTAAGCGCGGTGCCGATGCCGTACCAGGCGGGCAGGGTGTGGCGCGACTGTGCCCAGCCAAAGACCCATGCGATGGCACGCACAGAGTTCTTTGAACGATCGCCCTTCTTACGATGACTCGGGCGCGAGCCGATATTCATCATGCCAATCTCGGTGACTGGGGTTGCTTCATAAAAATAATCGAGGAAGCCCGGCGTATTGTCTACCAACCCGCGGTAGCTCTCTTCACCATCTTCAGCAAGCTGGTCCATGACGGTTTCGTAACTTTCAGGCACCGGGATGGGTTCCTTAACGATGTTTTTACTCGCCTTGATCAGGCCGGTGACC
>JAJRWL010000140.1 GCA_024276875.1 Gammaproteobacteria bacterium | reverse complement strand
GGGTGCATTTACTCGTTCAGATGCCCCCGATAATACCTTATTGTCTTTTAAGTTAGAGATGATCTGTCTTCACCGCCAAAGGCATCGATCATTGATGGGATGAAACGGGATAGCTCTAAAGTCATTAAGGCAAAGTCAGCATCAAAGCGGCTGGCTTCATCCATACCTTCATCCGCTGCGGCTTCTTGTAGAATATCCATAAAACGTAGGCGCTTGATTGAGAGATCATCACATAATACGCAAGTCAGGTGCTCATTCCATTCTATAGCCAACTTGGTGGCCTGTTTACCCGCTTTGAGGTGCACTTGAATCTCGTCTGATAAGAGGTCTTGTTTGGTGCAGCGAATAACCGCACCCTCTGCATTGGGGTCACGCAGTTCGCACTGATCTTCAATGACATAATTTGCAGATACATTAAGGCCATTGAGCCAGTTGGTTAATATACTGGCGGGGGCGCTGAGCACCGTGGCAGGAATAGCAGGCAGCATGCCCAGAGTTTCGCGTAGTAGTGAGACCAGCTCCTCCGCTTTTGTGGCGCTGGCGGCATCAACAACCAACCAGTCTGCTTTAGGGTCAATGTAGGCATAGGTGCGACTGGATTTGCTAAAGGCCTTTGGTAAGAGATCGACCAAAATTTCCTGGCGTAACTCCTCTTTTTCGTTACGGCGAACCGTGCGTGTCTGTTCATCTTCAATTTGCGCCACTTTTTCTGCCAAAATATCGCGCACTACGGCAGCGGGTAGCACCTTTTCCTCTTTGCGAGAGCAGATCATGATATAGCCATTGGCGGCATGGGTCAGCTGTTCACTGTTTCGGCCTAATGGGGCACTCCAGCCATAGGTGGAGGGTTCTAGTCCGGCACAGGGACGGGATGTTTTGCTGATAAGCCGCTCGTGTAACTCCTCTGGAGAGAGTTCAAATGGTTTGGTAAGACGATAGAGACGCAGGTTTTTGAACCACATTGAAGGTGTATCCGTGAAAAAAAAGAGAGGGATTATGGCTGAAATAGGGTGGTTTGTCAGGTATAGATATTACAAGCCTCTAAGATATTTCGGTCGGAGTTGTCGTTGTCCATCCAATGCCTCATGCAGCTGCCTGAGTAGTTTGTTCTGCTCTTTGGGTAGTGTGCCGGCCAGGTCTAACGCATTGGAGGCATGGTTAGAGCGAAAGATGATGGGGCGGGGCGGGTTCAGCCCACTGATCAGTTTGACTTGCTCCTGTAAGATGGCATTGTCGTTAGGCATAGTGAACGGTTCGCCAAATTTATGCTGGAACTCATCTTTTACCCCTTTATCCAGATAGAGCTGTAGCGTTGACAGGTAAGTGATAGGTGCATGGTTGAGTAGCGCAATAGTGCCGTCGATATGCTCCTGCCAATGTGTTGTGCCGCCCAACCCAAGAATGACCGTGCCAGAGACCTTTAGCCCTGCATCGTGTGCCTTTATCATCGCTTCAGCAATGCTTTTTTGAGTTGCACCTTTGGCGGTTTTTTTGAGTATCAGGTCAGCGCCAGATTCAATGCCTAAATAGAGCAGTTTTAGCCCCTGCTGCTGCAGCTGTTTAAGTTCTTTAGCGGTTTTTTTTAAGATGTTGCTGGGTGTGGCATAACAGGTAACACGGGTTAGCTGGGGTAGTGTGGCGTTTAATTTTTGCAGAATAGCAAGGAGTGATGTGGTAGGCAGGCTGAGGGCATCGCCATCGGCCAAAAACACCCGATGGGCTTTAGGCCATTGCTCTGCTGCTTGGTAAATATCTTGAAAGATGGCCTCTAATGGACGCTGAGTATAGGTTTTTTCTCTGTACATACAGCAGAAGCTGCATTGGTTAAAGCTGCACCCCAGCGTGGCTTGAATAATGAGGTTGTTTCCCTCGCTGGGTGGGCGGTAGAGTGGCATATGGTAGTGGATGGTCATGCGTTTGTATCTATTTTTAGCGTTTAAAATGTTTCTTGATCTTACTGTTAAGACGTTGAATAATCATTTTAAAATGCATGTTGCGAAAGGATAATCTTAATGAGTGTACTATTTACCGCTACTGAAATTATAACAATGGCCGTTGAGGCAGAAAAAAATGGGTTGGCCTTCTACCAAGCAATGACAAGCAAAGCCAAGGATAAACAGGCGCGTAATATTTTTTCATTTCTTGCGGAAGAGGAGGCTGAGCATGAAAATACCTTTCAAGCGCTGCTGGATGACTTCGACCCCATTGATATGAGTCATACGGATGAGGCTGAATATCATAACTATCTGAATGCCTTTATCTCTACACGTATGTTTAATTCAGATGTCAATATTGATGTGCTTGTTCAAAACATTACCAGTGATGTTGAGGCGGTAGATATTGCGATTCAGATAGAAAAAGATTCAATCCTTTTTTACTATGAGTTGAGAGAGCAGGTGCAGAGTGAAGGGCGAAAAAATATTAATGAGATTATTAAGGAAGAGAAAACCCATTTGGCGAGGTTGGCTCAACTGCGAGCCGCATTGGTTAAGCAGCAGGGTGAGTAAATGTCATTGATGTACGGCTCTGAATGCGGGGAATTGACAGGAAAAGGTGCTGCCTTTTCCCTCTTGGCTTGCAATCTCTAGCATACTGTCATGGTGTTGCAGTATATGTTTTACAATGGCTAGGCCGAGCCCTGTTCCACCTGAGTCACGCGAGCGGGCAGCATCAATACGATAAAAGCGTTCGGTCAACCTTGGGATGTGACGTGCGGGAATGCCCTCCCCTGTATCGGTCACAGAGAATCGAGCTCCATCCCCTTCAGTAGACCAGTTGATCTGAATATGTGCGCCGTTAGGCGTATGACGCACGGCATTGAATATGAGATTGGAGAAGGCACTTTGAAGCTCTTTTTTGTTACCTTTCAGGAATAGACTGGGGTCGGAAGAGAGGCTGATTTGATGTTGAGCCTTGCCGCTTAATGCGGTCGCTTCATCTTTAATAGTAGAGAGCAGTGCCGTTATATCAACGGACTCTCCTGCGGGTTCTTTATCATCCATCTCTAGACGAGAGAGCACGAGTAGATCGCTAATGGTGTCATCCATTCGCTTGGCTTGCTGTCGCATTAAAGGTATAAATTCACTGCCTGATTCCGTATGCATCTCTTCCATCGTCTCAAGAAAACCAGAAATAACAGTCAATGGTGTACGTAGTTCATGTGAGACATTGGCGATGAAGTCTCGCCGAGCATGGTCAAGATGGTAGAGCCGAGTGATGTCCCGTACCACAACCAGTTGCTGGCTCTGTGTTTTACCAAAAGGGGTAATTAATAGGCTGAGTACCTTGGTTTTATCGGTATGTGATGAGAACTCCAGTGGGCGGCTGTGGTCACCATGGGATAGATAGTCTGTCAATATCGGATGTTGTAATAGTTGTGTAAAATCGCCCCCAGCAATCTTTGGCCACTCCAGTCCAAGCAGTGTATGGCTTGCGGGGTTACACCATGTGATGTTGCCATGCTGGCCAAGAATAATAGTGGCATCAGGCAGGGCGGTGGCTGCTTCGCGAAAGCGGCTGAAGTAGCGGCTTAGGCGGCGTTTGCGCTTTTGGCTTTTTATTTGCAGCCCTCTGATCTGCTCATAAATATGTCCCCAAATGGTGTGAGTAGAATTGATGAGGATGCTGCGGTTCCCTTTCAATCGGTAGTGCAGTTTTAGCAGCTGAATAAAATGCCAGCAGAGAAAGCAGATAACCCCCAATAGCAACATCAAGATAAGTTGATTGCTTAAAATACCGACAATTAAGGCTGTGCTAAGAATGACAGCCAGGCGGGTTAGTTCAATTCGGATAGGGTTAGGCAAGAATATGCTCTGTGAGTGATGGGTTATTTGAAATTATATCGGTTCTGTAGTCATTTTTCCTGTAGCGGAGAGGGTAGAATGCAGATTTCTTACTATTGTGGGTTTAAGTGATGATAAATAACCTGCCATGAGCCTGGTCTGATTGTGTCGCTATCTCGGGATAGATTTAGCACTTCCCTGTGCAAAATTACCTCGTTTACGTGACAGCTAATTCCTTTTGCTCCGATCGTCCTGTGTCCGTGCCGCTACGCCACACCATCGTAAATACACAGCACTACCTCAATGACTCTACGGCAACTATAGCTGTTTATTGTCTTCTACATTACTCGCTAGCACTCCTAATCCTGAAAAAACCAAACAGCGTTGCCTATCGGGGGCTAATCGCATTCGCTGCGCTCTCCATGGCGGTCAGCGATAGATGACCGAAGGGGGGGAGCCAAAACGAGCAATAGTGGCAACCCCTAATTGGAAACGTCAGCTATTGTCGCATCTCTCAAAACAAGGAGTGTTGGTGATGAATTTTGTCTCTGCTAAAGAGATGGGGCAGAGCGGTTACTTTATCCTAGAAAAATCAGTTAACCCTACTGGAATGCCAAATTCAGTATAAATCCACCAAATTAAATCCGTGATGAGCTATACAGGTATTGGTGGGCCAATTTGGTTGTTTCCTCTGATATTGGTCTTAAACTTCTCCAT
>JAJRWL010000139.1 GCA_024276875.1 Gammaproteobacteria bacterium | reverse complement strand
TCAAGGCTCTTTGGGATTTCATCAAGTGATCGGCGGGACTTTTGACAGTGCAAAAAATATTCTTTACTTGGCGCTAAAAAATATTAACATGGGTTATGAACCGCCTCCGTTAGTCGTTGCTTATAAAACACCTTCAGTTGGTTATGAGAGGGGAAGCAGCAATTTACTGCAGATTTTAATTGAGGCGACAAAAAATACAAATTCGCTACCAGCTACGAAGTGAAATGAAGGCGGGTTGTCTGCAGTAGGCGTGGGCGGCTTGTAGCTGTGTCGTGCCTTGCGCCAGGGGTGTAGATCCCGAAACGCTGTGTCCAGTTATTTGCTAGCGCCGAACTTGCGATGGTACGTTTAGCTGCATGTTTAACGGGAGGAGGTATCAATTAAGACGTTCATTCAGTTGATACCCAAAAGTGGTACGGCTGATGGGTAATGTTACGCATGAAAAGCTATGTCGATAGGTTGGTTTGGTAGGTTTCAACGAATTGCCTGGCCTGTTGCTGAACCCAATCCCACTCTTGTGCCTCTACTCGTTGTTTGTTAAATAGTGGTGTCGCCACACCAAAACCGTAGGCTCCGCTTTTATGATAATCCGGCAGATTTTTAATGGTGATGCCGCCAGTCGGTATCAGTTTGATCTGATTTAGTGGTCCTTTGATATCTTTAATATACCCCGCCCCAAATTGATTGGCAGGGAAAATCTTAACCATATCTGCCCCTAACTGCCATGCGTTATAGATCTCTGTGGGGGTGAATCCACCAGGGATGACGGGAACCTGCTCCTGCTTACATTGTTGAATGACATCTGCATTTACAATAGGGGTAACAATAAATGTAGCGCCAGCAGAAAGCGCACTATCCAGATCATCTAAGGTGCAGACTGTTCCTGCGCCAATATTCATTGTTCCATCAGCCACTTCTAAAGCCAGCTTGATCAGCTCTGTAGCATGTTGGCTGTTCATGGTGATTTCAAGATTGCATAGCCCACCTTTGGCGGATGATCTGACAATATGTTCCACTTGATTTGCTGTATAACCACGCAGTATGCCAATGATGGGTAACTCTTCAAATTTTGTCCAACTGAAATTATTTTTCATGGTACTTTTGATTCTCACATACGTTGCTTTTTGCTAAAGGTATCAGGTTTGCAGGTTGAATATTTATCTAGATATCCTATGGTTAATTAGATGTTTTTGATTTATTGGTAGTCGCTTGATATTAGCAAGCCATTGCTTTATTCCCAACGTATTTTATGAGTTTTTGTAAAACACTTGAGGCATTAAATGATCGAAATCTTGGAAGGCATCTCGCTGTTTGAAGACTTGGATCATGCCATGCTGGCAGATATATCACTGATGTGTGGCCGGCATGGTTTTTATGATGGTGAGATATTGATATCTGAAAGCGATAAAGAAAACCGTGATCTTTACATTTTAATAAGTGGCAATGTAGAAGTTTTATCAATTAATAAAACAAGTGTATGTGGTGAGGTTGTACTCTCAAAAAAGGATAAAGATATTTTTGGTGAAGTAGGGTGGATTACAGATCAACCGAGAACAGCAACTATTCGTGCTATTGGTGATGTTGAAGCCATTAAGATTGATGGTAATCAACTGATGGAATATATGGAAAAAAACTCAGATGCAGGGTTTATTATAGCGCGGCGTATAGCGGCGCTTCTTGCACAGCGATTAATATTTACAGATGATCTTTTAAAGCAGATTTTATGGAGTGGTTGTATATAAGTTGCTGAAATTGTTTGTTTGGTATCTGTCAGGGTATGATTAGGTACGGATTCTATCTGTTTTGGAGTGCAGCAGCCGTATGTTATTCAAGGATGAGCCGTGATTCAGGTTGTTGCATTTGTTGTTGGTATTCTTCTTCTCCAGTTTCAGTCTGAGCTGCCTGCGCTGCTATGGATTGCCCTTCTCCCTTTTATTCTTCTTGCTTTGCGCCTCCCACGGTTGCGACTGCTGCTCTGTGTCTGTCTGGGTTTTTTGTGGGCGCTTATCAATGCGCATGGGTTATTAGACCGCCCGCTTGATCCATTGATTGAAGGTAAGGATGTATATATTGAAGGTGTTATTACATCATTACCGGAGCAGCAGAAAAAGCGGGTACGATTCCAGTTTGAGATTAAAAAATTGCAATACCAGGATGAGTCTCATCCTTCACCAGGAAAGGTTCAGCTTAGTTGGTATCGCAATGCGTCACAGTTGAGAGTTGGTTAACACTGGCAGTTGCAGGTGCGCTTGCGTAGACCCCATGGATTTATGAACCCGGGTGGATTTGATTATGAGGGATGGCTTTTTCGAGCAGGGGTTCATGTAACAGGCTATGTGCGGGAGAGTTCAGAAAATAGAAGATTAGCAGAGAGTGATGCTGGCTATCTTCTTCAATCGCTACGACAAACACTTCGTGACAGGATTAATCATGCGGTAACAGACCCATCGGTAGCAGGGATGATTGTTGCGCTGGTTATTGGTGATCGGAGTGGCCTCAGCCGCGAGCAATGGGATCTATTTTCACACACGGGAACCAATCATCTAATGGCGATCTCTGGGCTGCATATAGGGATTGTAGCGGGGTTGGTGTTCTTTCTATTCCGCTGGTTATGGAGTCGATCCTCACGGCTCTGTCTCTACTGGCCAGCCCCGCAAGCAGCTGCTGTGGCTGCGATGTTGGTGGCGCTGTTTTATGCAGCCTTAGCCGGTTTTGCAATACCGACCCAGCGAGCCTTGATCATGCTAGCGGTGGTCATGGGCGGCATATTGTTACGTCGACAGCAACGGGCATCGCATATTTTATCTCTGGCACTGTTGCTGGTTGTCGTGATTGATCCTCAAGCGGTGATGTCAGCCGGTTTTTGGCTTTCATTTTCTGCGGTAGCTATTATCCTGTATGGGCTTTCAGGGCGTATTCACAGTAAAGGTTTATGGCGAAAATGGGGGCAGGTACAGTGGGTAGTGGCGGTAGGGTTGGCTCCATTGTTGCTAGCTTGGGGGATGCAGGTCTCCTTGTTTGCCCCCTTGGTGAATATGATTGCCGTCCCATTGTTTAGTCTGTTTATTGTTCCCATGGCACTGTTGAGCAGTTTGATGTTATTGGTATCTGAAGGGGTGGCAGGATGGATGTTATGGCCATTAGTTTGGGTGCTTGAGAGGGTGATCAGCCTGCTTGATCTGGTGGCAACACAGGCTTATGCTGTTTGGGATCAGGGTGGAATATCAACTTGGACTTGGTTTCCAGCTGCAATGGGCACTCTTTTGTTATTGGCTCCAGCTGGCTTGCCTGGCCGCTGGTTAGGTGGCATCTTTCTATTGCCACTGCTGCTGATTCGACCGCATGCCCCAACAGCGGGAGTGCTTTGGTTTACCTTGTTGGATGTGGGGCAGGGGCTTTCTGCGGTTATTCAAACCCAGCGCCACACCCTGGTTTTTGATACAGGTGCTCGTTTCTCGGATAATTTTGATGCAGGTTCTGCGGTTGTCGTTCCTTTTTTGCGTCAAGCAGGTATCTCTCACATTGATCGTTTAATATTGAGCAACGCAGATAATGACCATGCAGGAGGTGCATCCAAACTGGTTGAAAAGATGGCGGTGTATGAAATTCTGAGTGGTGAATCTGATAGTGTGCCATTGGATCATGTTCAGCCATGCACAAATCAAGAAGAGTGGCAATGGGATGGCATAACCTTTCGGTTTCTGTATCCCACAGTAAACAGTCAAAATAAAGGAAATAATGCCTCTTGTGTGCTGTTGGTAGAAAATGCAGCAGGGCGAATTCTGCTGGCAGCTGATATTGAAAAAAAGGTTGAATCTTGGCTACTAAACAATATGCCAGAACAGCTGGCAGTCGACATTATTCAAGTACCACATCATGGCAGTAAAACCTCATCAACCCTTGATTTTGTTACCGCAGTTTCCCCTGATTATGCGTTGATCTCAGCGGGTTATAGAAACCGATACCGTTTTCCTCGACCTGAAATTGTGCAACGCTGGCAAGCCGTAGATGCCGTACTATTAAATACAGCAGAGCAGGGTGCCATTCGTTATCGTCTGCATCCAGTAGAGGGCATTCTAAAACCTGAATCCTATCGACTGGATGCCAAGCGCTATTGGCATTTAGATTAGGCAGTGATTTTCACATCGCGCTGTTTTTTTGGTCGGTGTAGAATGCGGCATCTCTTGCAATCATTTTTTAGGCTGAACGTTGACTCAAATCCTTGCTATTGCTGCGGGCGGTGCTGTGGGTGCTGTGATGCGCTATTGGGTCTCTACAGGGGTTTATAACCTGGTAGGGCGGGGCTTTCCCTATGGAACGCTTGCAGTCAATGTGGCAGGTTCCCTGTTGATGGGGTTTCTCTATGTGCTGCTGCTAGAGAGGATGACAACCGGCCCTGAGTTGCGTGCGGCACTATTAGTGGGGCTTTTGGGTGCATTTACCACCTTCTCTACCTTCTCCATTGAAACATTGAATTTGATTGAGCAGGCTGATTTTGTAAAAGCGGGGCTTAATGTGCTGATCAGTGTGGTGGCCTGTGTGGGTGCAGCTTGGATCGGGTTGATTATTGGGAGGCAGATGTAATGACGCAGAGCGGCGAAATAACCATGGTGCGTATCTATCTCACAGAGGGGGAGCATCATTTTAAACGGCTGATGAGCATCCTGCATGATGAAGCGAAGGTGCGTGGTGTTACCGCTTTTCGTGGAATTGCAGGGTTTGGGCAATCGGGAAAGATGCACTCATCCACCCTGATTGATCTCTCGCTTGATCTTCCGCTAGTGGTGGAGTTCTTTGATTCCCCTGAAAAAGTTAAACAGGTGCTGGAAAATCTAAATACTCTAATGAAACCAGGTCATATCGTTAGCTGGCCTGCACACGTGAATGGTGGTGAATAAATAATGCTGGACCCTCGTCTACTTAGAAATGATCTGGAAACGGTTGCTCAGCAGCTTGCCCGCCGTGGCATGCAGCTGGATGTGGCTCATATCTCAGAATTGGAATCACGCCGCAAGGCACTACAGGTGGCCGCTCAAGAGCTGCAAAATGAGCGCAATAGCCGCTCCAAAGGGATCGGTAAAGCCAAGGTGGCGGGTGAAGATATTAAGCCACTATTGGCTGAGGTCTCAGATCTGGGTGATCGACTTAAGGCTGCTGAAGATGAGCTGCAAGCAGTGCAACAAGCACTGCGGGATATCAGCCTCAGCTTACCCAATCTACCGCATGCTGATGTGCCAGACGGCAAAGATGAAGATGATAATCGAGAGGAGCGCCGCTGGGGTGAGCCGACTCAATTTGAGTTTGAACCGAAAGATCATGTGGATCTGGGAGCCAATAAAGGAATGGATTTTGAGGCAGGAGCCAAGATTGCCGGCTCCCGTTTTGTCGCACTACAAGGGTCAATGGCACGATTGCAGCGTGCCCTGACTCAATTTATGCTGGATCTGCACACCTCAGAGCATGGTTACACAGAGACCTACGTCCCTTTTATGGTCAATGCTGAGAGCCTGCAAGGGACTGGGCAACTCCCTAAATTTGAAGCGGATCTCTTTGCCCTCAAAGGTGAGCAGGCCTACTACCTGATTCCCACTGCTGAAGTGCCCGTCACCAATCTAGTGCGTGATGAGATCATTGAAGATGCTGATATGCCAAAACGCTGGGTAGCCCACACCCCCTGTTTTCGTAGTGAGGCAGGCTCCTATGGGCGAGATACCCGAGGCATGATCCGCCAGCATCAATTTGAAAAGGTAGAGATGGTGCAAGTAGTGCGGCCATCAGAGTCACAAGAGACATTGGAGCAACTTACAGGTCATGCAGAGATGGTCTTACAGAAGCTGGGATTGCCCTATCGTGTGGTTACTCTCTGTACGGGTGATCTGGGATTTTCATCGGTTAAAACCTATGATCTTGAGGTCTGGCTGCCAGGGCAGGGTCAGTATCGTGAGATCTCATCCTGTAGCAACTTCCAGGATTTTCAGGCACGTCGCCTGCAAGCGCGCTGGCGTAATCCTGAAACAGGTAAACCTGAGCTGGTACATACGATTAATGGTTCCGGTTTGGCGGTAGGGCGCACCTTGGTTGCGGTGCTAGAAAACTATCAGGATGCGGAGGGTAATATCACTGTACCTGAGGTTCTGCACCCTTATATGGGTGGCATTGAAGTTATCTGAGTTTGATGAGGGGGTGGGCTACTGCATTTGTAGCAAGCCCACTCAATAGTCTGAGTAAGTTCAAACTGTGTTGGTGGTGCTACATTCGAACCATTGCAATCAGCAGTATTACAAACCCAACGACAGCAGCTAAAGGGAGCATGGCAGCCTGCCAGTCGCCTTTTTCAGCTTTAGGACCATTCTCCATCCAGTTCTTGGCCACAGGGTAGATGCGAAATAGCATCATCCCCAGGATGGCTGCAACAATGATCTGTAACCACATATCCATTTGTCTCTCCAAAAGCTAAAAACCCCAGCAGTGTGCTGGGGTTTTTAGTATAGCTACTGAGTTATTTCAGATCAGTCATCACCCATCACACCCAGGATGTGAAGTAGGCTGATGAAGATGTTAAAGATACTCAGATAAAGACCGTAGGTAGCAAAGATGTAGTTGGTCTCACCACCATTAATCATGCGGCTGGTATCAAACAGGATAAGCCCACTCATCAGCAGGATGATTGCAGCAGACATGGCCAGTGCCAGGCCAGGAATATCCAGAAAAATATTGGCAATTATGGTCAACATAACCACCATCATGCCTGCAAACAGGAAGCCCCCCATAAAGCTAAAATCGCGTTTGGAGGTTAGGGCATAGCCTGAAAGACTCAGAAAGATAATGCCGGTGCCGCCAAAGGCTGTACCAACAATCTGAGCGCCTTTAGGTAATGCGAGATACTGACTGATGATAGGGCCAAGACCAAAACCAAGCAGCCCAGTGATAAGGAAGATAACCCCAAGTCCAGCGGATGAATTGGCGGTCTTTGGTAGTACAAACATGCCAAGCAGCATGCTGCCGATGACACAGGCGAGATACGTCATACCAGGAGGCTGAACGACAACAGAGACAGCCGCCATAATGGCACTGAAGACCAGGGTTGCTGAAAGAAGCATGTAAGTGTTCTTAATCAGCTTGTTTGTGGCAAGTGCAGAGCCAGCCTGACTAGCAACTGAGAAGTCAACGTGGTTCATAAGCTTGTATTCTCCCTCATTGGAAATACGTTAAAAGTTAGCCTTCATAAAAAGAAGGTGGACATCAGCAGGTAAGCATACCCAAACAATTTGAAAGTTCAACTAAAAAAAGGTTCCATTGATACTAGCAAAAGCTTATCAAAATCAGGTATGCTTCGCGCTCATTCGACGAATGTCAGAATGTAGGAGAGGTGGCAGAGCGGTTGAATGCGATGGTCTTGAAAACCATTGAGGGTTTATAGCCCTCCCAGGGTTCGAATCCCTGCCTCTCCGCCAATTCAAGTCATGCGGCTGAAAAACATTATTTTCCCTTCTTAAGCTTCGGTTTTATCTTCTCCTGCTATTTGTGATGATAAAAAAACACTGCAACAAAATCTGTAATTTTAGCAATTAATACCAATGTTCAGTTAGCTTGCCACAGGGTTAGTTAATCAGCTGATGTTATTTTGTTAAAAATGGTTGTGCGTATTATGCTTGGCTAAGTCTTAGAGTAATAACGGGATTATCATATATATGAAAAAGATCTTAATGCTATGGCTTGTTTTTATGTTGCCTGGTTTTTTACCTGTTTATGCATTGGATTTGATTCAAATATATGAATTGGGATTGCAGCATGATCCCCAGTTGCAGGGCGCGCGTGCTGAGCGTGATTCAGTGCGTGAGCGTCGCCCACAAGCGCTGGCTCAATTACGCCCTGCACTGTCTGCTACTGGTAATGTGAGCCGTACCTACCGCAATATTAGATCCTCCCCCAGTGGTGCGGCAGACAGCACTTATAATAAAACAGGGCTCTCATTGAGTTTAAGTCAGCCTCTCTATCGCAAAGATTATTGGATTCAATTGCAGCAGTCAGGTAACCAAATCGCACAGGCTGAAGCTAACTATGTAGCAGAGCAACAAGATTTGGTGATGCGTGTTGCCCAGGCTTATTTTGGCATACTCTCAGCGCAGGACACGCTTAGTTTTGCACATGCAGAGACCAGGGCAATACTACGGCAGCTTGATCAGGCTCAGCAACGATTTGATGTGGGATTGATTGCTATTACCTCCGTGTATGAGGCACAGGCAGCATACGATAAAGCCAGAGCAGATGAGATTCAGGCTGAGAATGAAGTAGATGATGCCTGGGAAGCGCTGCATGAAATCGTGGGTGATAGTGAAAATATATTGGCATCATTGACTGCGGCATTGCCATTAAATATGCCGATGCCAGAGGCAATAGATCAATGGAGTGAAAGGGCGCTACAACAAAACCCTAGGCTGGTGGCTAGGCGCAGTGCTACAGCGGTAGCACGGCAAAATATTGAACTTCAGCGATCAGGTCACTACCCTACATTGGCACTTGTTGGATCACATGCGCTTAATCGAACTAATGCGTCAAATGCGGCCGATACAGATACCAGTAGCATTGGCTTGCAGCTGAATATGCCTCTTTATTTGGGAGGAGGTATCACCTCTCGCACGCGACAAGCGCGCTTTGACTTTGAAAAAGCCCAGCGAAACCTAGATAAAGAGCGTCGAGCTATTAAGCGGCAGGTTCGAGATGCCTATCGCGGTGTCGTTTCAAGTATTAGTCGAGTGAAGGCATTGAAAGCGACAACAGTCTCTGCAAAGAGTGCGTTAGAGGCAACAGAAGCGGGCTTTGAAGTGGGCACGAGAACGATGGTGGATGTATTGACAGAGCAGCGCAATCTTTACCGAGCGCGTCGTGATTACTCTCGTGTGCGATATGATTATATTCTGAATAGTTTGCGGCTTAAATCGGCCGCGGGCAGTTTGTCGCAGGTTGATATTGAAAGCATAAACTCTTGGTTAAATTAAAGAAATCTATTTTATAGGGGTGCTGCCCCTTTGATTGGTGAGCGTATTTATCGTTGCTTTTTCAGCCAAAAAAGATCGTTAAATAGAGAAGGCTAAGAAAGTAAAGCATTTTTTAAGGGATTTTTGCTAGAAAGTGGGAAAAAACAGTAGATTATTGCGTGATATTTGTATATGTTACGCATCAGCAGCTTTTGTTTAGTAGTGGTTCCGGCAGTACCTTGCAGTATATACAGCAGAACCTTGCATAATTTCTTTACAATCTGCATGTTTGTACTAAATCAATATATTAGAGGTAATCCAGAATGGCTACAGGCACAGTAAAATGGTTCAACGATAGTAAAGGCTTTGGCTTTATTGCTCCTTCCGATGGAAGTGATGATGTATTTGTTCATCATTCAGCAATCCAGTCAAGCGGCTTCAAATCTCTGGCTGAAGGTCAGCAGGTAACATTTGAAGTTGAGCGCGGCGCAAAAGGGCTTAGCGCAACTAACGTAGTACCGCAATAGTTCGGCCTTCGTTTAAGACAGCAAAAACCCCGCAATAGCGGGGTTTTTGCTGTCTGGAGAATTATTAATTAAGTGAGGAAAGCCTCCTGCCTGTGTTACTAAAGCGGCTATATATTGCGCGGCTACTTATCGTTTTTTTATGTGGTTAATCTGAGGCGGAAGGCCTTGTTTGGTGAGGTAAGTAAAAAACTGATTAGTCGTTACGTGGCATTTTGTCGCAGTTGTGTACAAGTAAGTTGCGATAATGTTTATTATGTGTGGTTGAAATATAGATGAGTTAAAGAGCCACATTTGAATAGCATTGCCTCAATGTCACCAACCAAGAGTCTGAAGGCGCTGTTTTGGTTGCGTACATTTACTATCCTGGGACAGCTTTCCGTTATTGCTTTGGTTGAAACCAAACTGGCAATGGCGCTGCCTTTAATGCCCATACTTATAACGGTTGGGGGGCTGGCGTTATGGAACCTGGCTGCTTACTGGCGGCAAAGTAAACCATGGGAAACCACGCAGCTTGAGATCTTCATCAACCTGGCTATTGATGCTACGGCGTTAACCTTTCTGCTCTACTGGTCAGGGGGTGCAACGAATCCCTTTGTCTCTCTCTATCTGATCCCTATTGCGATTGCATCAGCGGCTTTGAGTGCTCGCTATATCTGGTCAACATCCCTCATTTGCATTCTTTACTACTCATTTTTGATGCTTTTTTACACCCCATTGCCCCCCATGCACGGCGATTATGGGAGTGATTTTAATGCCCATGTCTTTGGAATGTGGGTGAATTTTATTTTGAGTGCAGCATTGATGGCCACTATTGTTGCAGGCATATCTCAAGCCATTCATAAGCGAGACCAATCATTAGCTAAAGCCAGAGAAGATGCGTTGGGCAATGAAAAGATTGTCGCCATGGGAACCTTAGCAGCGGGTGTTGCACATGAGATAAGCACCCCATTATCAACCATGACGATGCTTGCTGATGAGTTGCTGCATGTGCCTGATCCAGATCAGCGGCTTCATCCTGATCTGATTTTAATGCGCAAACAGATTGATATTTGCAAGGAGCGTATTAAAGAGCTGCTAACACATGCGGGGCATACGCGAAGTGAAGGTGGGGCGGCTGTATTGTTGCGTCAGTTTATAGAACGGATTGTTGATCAATGGCAGCTTATGCGCCCTGAGATTGAATATACGCTATCCTTTAATGAGCCATTTCAGAACCCCGTCATTTTAGCAGAACAAACCATTGCCCAATCAATCACAAACCTGTTGAATAATGCCGCTGATGCGACCCTTGAAAAAGGTAATAAGCATGTGCTCATTAGCCTATCTAATATCCAGCAGGTGCTAAATATTCAGATTGATGATGAGGGGCCAGGCATTACGCCAGCGCTTGCGGATCAAATTGGAAAGGTTCCTTTTTCAACCAAGGCATCGGGTTTTGGGATTGGATTAGTGCTCTCAAACGCCAGCCTTGGGCGCTTTGGTGGCGAAGTGACATTGTCAAATCGGCCGAAACAAGGGGTGCGAACTGAGATTAAGCTGCCGTTAAATGAGTTGATAATTGAAGGGAATCCATCGAATGGCTGATAGACGTTTTCTAATTGTTGATGATGACACTACATTTTGTGAGATTCTGGGGCGTGCTTTGGCGCGTAGAGGGCATGACGTGAAGATGGCTCACAATGCCGAGCAGGCGCTGAAATGTGTTGTAAAATTCCGTCCAACGCATGTTGTTGTTGATCTTAAATTGGGGGATGATTCTGGGCTGCGCTTGATTAGACCGCTGCTTGATGTGAATAAAGAGATTAAAGTGGTGGTGTTGACAGGCTATGGCAGCATCTCTACGGCTGTGCAGGCGATTAAAGAGGGAGCAGTGAACTATCTGGCAAAACCAACAGATGTTGATGGTATTCTCTCTGCTTTTGACAATACAGAGATTGTGCCGCTTATGCAGACAGAAACGCCAGGCATGTCTTTAAAGCGAATGGAGTGGGAGCATATCCAGCGGATATTGGACGAGCATGATGGTAATATCTCAGCGACGGCAAGAAGCTTGGGTATGCACCGTCGAACCTTGCAGCGTAAGCTTCAAAAGCGTCCTGTTAAGCAGTAATGGCATCCAGTAAATCGACTATTTGTGGGCTGTTTTTCCCCGTCATCTATAAAAAAAGCCTAATTGGACGCTAATGGAGATAGCTAAGGTATATATGGAATTTTGCAATGAGAGCAGCGAACTATGGTTTGTTAAAAGAAGCGAGTGTGCGAGTGCCGCGTAATTCAGCCATTATGCTGCTGTGTGCGTTGATGTTGAGCTGGTCTGGATATTCTATGGCCATTGAACGTTTGCGTGTGGTGGCGTTGTTTTCAGATAAAGCGATGGTTGAAATTGAGGGAAAAAATCGCTTACTGAAGAGAGGTAAGACAAGCCCGGAAGGTCTGCTTTTAATCTCTGCGGATGCCAAAACGGCGGTGATAGAAATTGAAGGCAAACGTGAAACCTATGAGCTTGGGCGGCACGTGAGTGCATCTTACAGTAAGCCAAAAAACCAAGAGGTTCAGATTTGGCGTAATACCTATGGAAGCTACACCACCGTCGGTAGCATCAATGGGCGCACGGTCAATATGTTGGTCGATACGGGCGCTAGTTCAGTGGCGATGAGCGAAGTGGAGGCAAAACGGTTGGGCATTCAATATCTGCTGACCGGTACGGTGATACGGGTCAGCACCGCCTCTTCAGGTAACGTAAGAGGCTACAAGGTGCTTTTGGAGCGGGTGCGGGTGGGGGATGTTCTGTTGCACAATGTGAAGGGAACCGTCATCGAAGGCGATAGTCCTACCGAGGTTTTGCTGGGTATGAGTTTTCTGGGACAGCTACAGATGGAAAATAGAGGCAATGTGCTGCTTTTAAAGACACGGTATTGAGGTTGCTTATTGATCCTGCTCCTTATTTTTCTCAATCAGAGCATAGGCTGAGTGGTTGTGAATGGATTCGAAATTCTCTGATTCCACAATATAAGCGACAATGCGGTCATCCTTATTGAGTTCAACAGCGACATCACGCACCATATCTTCAACAAATTTAGGGTTATCGTAGGCGCGCTCCGTTACATGTTTTTCATCCGGCCTTTTTAGCAGGCCAAAGAGTTCACAGGATGCCTGTGATTCGACTAAATCAATGATTTCTTCAATCCAGACAAATGATTGGGTGCGAACCTGTACCGTAACATGAGATCGTTGGTTGTGAGCGCCACGGTCTGCGATCTGCTTAGAGCAGGGGCAGAGGCTGGTCACAGGTACAACAACGCGAGTATAGATGGTGGGTGTGCCATTAATGATTTCACCTAATAAGGTTACGTCATAATCGAGTAGTGCGGCTACGTCTGAAACAGGGGCTTTTTTATTGACAAAGTAGGGAAAGTTGACCTCAATATGTCCCTCTTCAGCCTCCAGCCGCTCGGTCATTTCGCACAATATATTTTTAAATGATTCTACGCTAATCTCTTTCTCATATTCGCTGAGAATCTCTACAAAGCGCGACATATGAGTGCCTTTAAAATTGTGGGGCAGGTTGACGTACATATTAAAGGTGGCGACGGTGTGTTGCTCGCCTTCATTGCGGTCTTTAACGCGGATGGGGTGGCGGATATCTTTAATGCCAACTTTATTGATAGCGATGCAACGGCGATCTTCTCTGCTTTGAACGTCGGCAATAGGTTTAGTCATTCAGGATTCCTTGGTTTTTTGGCGCGGGTTGGCAGGAGGGTGGCAGCTTAGTAACTGCGGCCAACAATGTAATTTGCAATCCAGCGGAGGGGATCGGCTTTCGCATCCATTCCACTGAGACTATCCAGTGCCTCGGTCAGTAGTTGCTCAGCCGTATCTCTTGCGCCTTGCAGGCCAAGTAGAGCAGGGTAGGTTGATTTAAGCTGAGCTTGGTCTTTACCTTGGGTCTTTCCGAGTGTTTCTGTATTGCCTTCAATATCTAAAATATCGTCACGTACCTGAAAGGCAAGGCCAATGCACTTTGCATAGTGATCCAGTTTTTGTGTCAGTGCATCATCGCTCTGTTCAGTTGCGAGTGCGCCCAGTGCCACGCTGGCTCGAATCAGTGCGCCCGTTTTATGGATGTATAGATGTTCCCGCTCTGCCAGGTTCAGTTCTTGTCCCTCAGCGGCTAGATCCAGTGCTTGTCCACCGGCCATGCCGCGAGAACCGCTGGCAGTTGCCAGGGTTTGTATCATCTCAAGCCTTGTTTCAGCGCTGATTGGCATGCTTTTATCTTTGCATAGCACTCGAAAGGCAAGCGTTTGCAGGGCATCACCCACCAGTATGGCGGTGGCCTCATTGTATTGCTTGTGGCAGGTAGGTTGGCCGCGGCGCAGGTCATCGTCATCCATAGCGGGAAGATCATCATGAACCAGTGAATAGGCGTGGATGAGCTCTGTGGCGCAGGCAGCGCCATCAAGCTGCTGGGTATTGCCTACTAGCGCCATACCCGTGGCATAGACCAGCAGGGGGCGTACGTGTTTTCCACCGCCCAATACGCTGTAACGCATGGCTGCATGTAGCTGTTCAGGGATGATGGTGGCGGCGGGCAGCCAGTGATCTAATGCTCTTTTAACTTGATCTTGACACTCTTTTAAGAATGTTTGTAACTCGGGATTAGCTTGCATCAAAGGGTTCCAGGTCTGCTTTGAGGGCGTTGGTGCTGAGGATTTCAATTTTTTGTTCAGCATTTTTTAGTGCGAGCTGACAGGCGTGGGTTAGTTCTACGCCACGTTCAAAGGATTTAAGGGACTCCTCAAGCGTTAGCTCATCCTGTTCCATGGTTTCAACTAATGATTCCAGCTCATTGAGTGCCTCTTCAAAAGAGGGGGGTGATGATTTTTTTCGCGCCACATTTATGTCCAGAATATCAAAAAACAGAGTACCTTACATTACTGCTATTGATATGGTCAATATTGGACTCTCTGCTAGACTATCAATATCTGCTCGCCTTTAGTCTAGTTAAAGGAGGTTCAGGTTTTTTTTATAAAAAATAGTAGGCAAGAGACCTCGCTTCATTATTGCACACCAATTTGGAGTCGGTTTGAATATTAAGGTAGAAAGGTATGGATTGCGCTTCTAAATGTTCAACTATGGTTCGAGTAGCTTGCCTTACTAATCATGGGGTTTATTTAAGCTATTTTTATAAATTACGGTATGCCTTTCGGGTGTTTCTTGTTGTCGGAATATGCCTTTTTACAAGCAGAGCTGTTCTAGCTGCAAAATGTCTATATGTCTCTTCTTATCACCTCGGCTATGAGTGGAATGACGGTATAGAGCGTGGAATTGATCGTGTGCTGTCAGGTAAGTGTGAACTAGATAAGTTCTATATGGATACCAAGCGAAATAAGGATGAAGCTTTTGGTAAAAAAATGGCATTGGTCGCTAAAGCATATATTGAAAAAACCAAGCCAGATGTTGTTATTGCATGTGATGACAATGCCTCTAAATACCTTATTAAGCCCCATTATAAAAATGCGGTGTTGCCCTTTGTTTTTTGTGGCATCAATTGGACGGTTGAACCCTATGGTTATCCTTATAGCAATGCAACAGGCATGGTTGAAATTGTGCCTGTTAAAGTGCTGGTAAAAGAGCTTAAGAAGATATTAAAGCAGACTAAACATGCAATATATTTAGGGCCGGATATTATCACTGAGCATCGAGAGTATGCTCATAGTAAAAAGGTTTACGCCAAAGGTGGAATTGAGGTTACCCCACTTTTTGTGAAAACCATGAGCGATTGGGAAACTGCATTTAAAGCCGCACAAAAAGTCGATTTTATAATCTTAGGCAGTGAAGGTGGGTTTAATGATTGGGATGATCAGCGTGCCTATCGTTTCATACTTGCAAATACCAAGATTATGACCGTAACCAACTATGCCTGGATGTCTCATTTGGCTGTGTTGTCTATCACCAAATCTGCAGAGGAGCAAGGTGAATGGGCGGCTCTGGTAGCGTTGGGTATTCTGGGTGGAAAAAAGGCGAGTGATTACGCCATTGTGCCTAATCGTCGGTGGAATATCTTTGTTAATCAGCGCTTGGCTGATGCTGCAAATATTGATCTTCCTTCGGATATTACTCGCAAGGCTGTAAGAGTGGGTGAGTAATCTATGCGGCTTTCATCAACAGGGGGTGTTGTCCCTTTAATCCCCGCCTCCT
>JAJRWL010000138.1 GCA_024276875.1 Gammaproteobacteria bacterium | reverse complement strand
ATTAACAAGTTCACAATCAATACCCGCAGCCCGCACAACTTTCGCCGTCCCATAAGTAGCGACCAATTCAAACCCATGTTTTTTCAGTGACTTAGCAACATTCACAATGCGCCTTTTATCCGCTTCTCGCACACTGAGTAGTGCTCTACCTGATTGAGGTAGTGCATCACCTGCACCTTCCAATGATTTGGCGAATGCTTCACCAAAGGTTCGCCCCACACCCATCACCTCACCCGTGGACTTCATCTCGGGGCTTAGCACAGTATCAACACCAGGGAATTTAGCAAAGGGGAAGACCGCTTCTTTAACAAAATAGTACTCTGGAATAACCTCTTCGGTAACACCCTGCTCAGCCAGGGTGCGGCCTGCCATACAGCGAGCGGCAACCTTTGCTAACGGTATGCCCGTCGCTTTTGAGACAAAGGGGACAGTACGTGAGGCACGAGGATTGACTTCCAAGATATAGATATCATCTCCCTTGATTGCAAACTGGGCATTCATCAACCCCACTACTTTTAGCTCCAGCGCCATCTGACGCATCTGTTCCCGCATGCGATCCTGTATCTCTTTAGAGAGCGTATAAGGCGGCAATGAACAGGCAGAATCCCCTGAATGCACGCCCGCTTGCTCGATATGCTCCATAATACCGCCAATCAATACCTGCTCACCATCACAGATGGCATCAACATCAACCTCAATCGCATCATCCAGAAAGCAATCAAGCAGCACTGGCGAGTCATTTGAAACGCTGACGGCCTCACGCATGTAACGACGCAGATCCGATTCATCAAAGACGATCTCCATTGCACGACCACCCAATACATAGGAGGGTCTCACCACAAGTGGGTAACCGATCTCCTGCGCTAGCAACACCGCCTCTTCCGGCTCTCGAGCAGTACGGTTAGGCGGCTGTAATAACCCCAGTTTTTGGATCATCTGTTGAAAACGCTCACGATCTTCTGCCAAATCGATAGAATCAGGTGTCGTTCCAATAATCGGCGCGCCCGCTGCCTCTAAAGCCTCTGCCAATTTGAGGGGGGTCTGTCCACCGTACTGAACAATAACCCCTACTGGCTGCTCAACATGGATGATCTCCATCACATCTTCTAATGTTAATGGCTCAAAAAAGAGGCGATCCGAGGTATCATAATCCGTGGAGACGGTCTCAGGATTGCAGTTGACCATGATGGTTTCATAGCCATCTTCCCGCATGGCAAAGGCTGCATGCACACAGCAGTAGTCAAATTCAATACCCTGACCAATGCGGTTTGGGCCACCACCCAATACCATGATTTTTTTACGCTCAGTGGGTGCTGCCTCGCACTCCTCCTCGTAGGTGGAATACATATAGGCGGTGGTTGCTGCAAACTCAGCTGCGCAAGAGTCAACACGTTTAAATACAGGCCGTATCCCCAGGGCACGACGCTTATTACTCAATTCACTCTCCTGTACACCTGTTAACACAGAGAGTCGCTTATCAGAGAAGCCCTTGCGCTTTAGATAAAAGAGACGCGCTTTATTGAGCGCCGCAAAACCCTGCTCTTTAACCTCTGCTTCAATCTTTACCAACTCTTCAATCTGCACCAGAAACCAGGGATCAACATGGGAGTGGCCATAGATTTTCTCTAGCGACATGCCTGCACGGAAGGCGTCCGCAATAAACCACAACCGTTCTGGGCCTGGTTGACGGATTTCATCTCGGATGATCTCCAATGCATTCTCTGACCCCAGATCAACCTCCTCACAAAGCCCGTGCTTACCGGTCTCTAACCCGCGCAGTGCTTTTTGCAGTGACTCTTGGAAGGTTCGGCCAATCGCCATCACCTCACCCACAGATTTCATCTGTGTGGTCAGACGATCATCCGCTTGAGGAAATTTCTCAAAGGCAAAACGAGGGATCTTGGTGACAACATAATCGATGGTTGGCTCAAAAGATGCCGGTGTTGCCCCGCCTGTGATCTCATTGCGCAACTCATCCAGGGTAAAACCCACGGCCAGTTTCGCTGCAATCTTGGCAATAGGAAAGCCTGTTGCCTTCGATGCCAAAGCAGAAGAGCGCGACACACGTGGATTCATCTCAATAATGACCATACGGCCATCTTTGGGATTTATTCCAAACTGTACATTAGAGCCGCCAGTATCAACACCAATCTCGCGCAACACTTGCAACGAGGCATTACGCATAATTTGATACTCTTTATCTGTTAGTGTCTGGGCGGGGACAACCGTTATAGAATCACCTGTATGCACACCCATTGCATCAAAATTCTCGATAGAGCAGATAATGATGCAGTTATCTTTGTGGTCACGCACCACCTCCATCTCGTACTCTTTCCACCCCAGCACTGACTCTTCAATCAGCAGCTCTGTCGTCGGTGAAAGATCCAGCCCTCGGGTGCAGATCTCATCAAACTCTTCTTTGTTATAAGCGATACCACCACCGCTGCCGCCCATCGTGAACGAAGGACGAATAATGGTAGGAAACCCAATACCCGCTTGGACTTGACGAGCCTCTTCAATACTGTGCGCAATCGCTGAACGCGGCATATCCAGGCCAATCTTTGTCATCGCCTGACGGAACAGATCTCGATCTTCAGCCTTATCAATAGCCTCGCGCGATGCCCCAACCATCTCTACGCCAAACTCTTCCAGCACACCATGCCGCCCTAAATCCAGCGCACAGTTCAGTGCGGTCTGGCCACCCATCGTGGGCAGTAGCGCATCTGGGCGCTCTTTTTTAATAATGCGTGCGACTGTCTGCCAGGTGATGGGTTCGATATAGGTCGCATCAGCAATCTCTGGGTCGGTCATAATCGTGGCAGGATTGGAGTTCACCAGAATAACGCGGTAACCCTCTTCTCTCAGCGCCTTGCAGGCTTGAGCACCTGAATAATCAAACTCACAGGCCTGACCGATAACAATAGGGCCTGCGCCGATAATTAAGATACTTTTAATGTCTGTACGTTTTGGCATTTGAAATAGTGTCTAGTCGCTAGTTGCCTAGTTTTAATGGCATAGAGGGCGAAGCTTAAAGCCCTGCACAAAATCAGCCCGCTAAGCGATGCTGTTCTATCAATTCAATAAAATGGTCAAAAACCGGAGCCACATCATGTGGGCCAGGGCTTGCCTCTGGATGCCCCTGAAAACCAAAAGCAGGACGATCAGTACGATGTATCCCTTGCAGTGAATCATCAAACAGGGAGCGATGAGTTGCTTTAAGCGTAGCAGGCAGACTCGCTTCATCAACCGCAAAACCATGGTTTTGGCTGCTGATCATGACGGCATTTGTCGCCAAGTCCTGCACTGGATGATTAGCTCCATGGTGGCCAAACTTCATCTTGACTGTTTTTGCACCGCTGGCTAACCCCAGCAACTGATGACCCAGGCAGATACCAAAGGTCGGTACACCGCTATCAACAATCTCTTGGATTGCCGTAATGGCGTAATCACAAGGCTCGGGGTCTCCAGGACCATTGGAGAGAAAAACACAGTCAGGATTCAGCGCCAACACCTCACTCGCCGGTGTTTGGGCAGGAACAACCGTCAAGCGACATCCTCGATCAACCAGCATGCGCAGGATATTACGCTTTGCACCAAAGTCATAAGCCACCACATGATACGGCAGCTCTGAAGCATCGGCTGGCAGGCCATTTTCCAATGACCAGGAACCTTGGCTCCATAAATAAGATGAATCAACTGTCACCTCTTTAGCCAGATCCATGCCTTTCAGCCCTGAAAAGGCCTTGGCAGCCGCCAAAGCAGCGATTTCATCAATATGATCACCCGCCAAGATGCAGCCGCTTTGCGCCCCTTTCTCACGCAAAATCCGAGTCAGGCGGCGGGTATCTATATCCGCAATGGCAACGATGCCATTTTTCTGCAAATACTCATCAAGCGGGAGTTGATTGCGCCAACTACTGGCAAGCAGCGGCAGATCACGAATAATCAGCCCAGCAGCATTGATGCATGAAGACTCTTCATCTTCATCATTGGTGCCAGTGTTGCCAATATGAGGATAGGTAAGGGTGACAATCTGGCGACAGTAGGATGGATCAGTCAGAATCTCCTGATAGCCGCTGATAGCGGTATTAAAGACCACCTCTCCCACCGTCTGACCGTCAATACCGATAGATTCACCCCGAAAAAAGGTGCCGTCCTCAAGGATCAAAAGCGCAGGTTTTCTCAAGAAATACTCCGGAACAGGCATAAAAAACGGGATGAGTCCGATGAACTCGCCCCGCTTACACAATCGATTAGGATGCAACAAGACTAGAGTCCGTCGCGAAGCTGTCGAATTCTACTTGATTGTGGTCATCCATGTCCAACCCCTCTCACTTTTTATAATAAAATCCCAAGCGATTAAATGATATATTCCTACCGCAGATGAATAGCAAAGACCCTCACGATTATGCCGCCCTTGCACAGAACATCAAGCAATGGGCAAAAGAGCTTGGTTTTCAAGCAACGGGCATTACCCATACCCATCTTGGCTCAGCAGAACAACAGCTAACAGCATGGCTCGATCAAGGATATAACGGAACCATGGAATACATGGCTGAGCATGGCACAATGCGCAGCCGGCCACAGGCATTAATCCCGGGTACACAGCGCATTATTTCCGTTCGCATGGACTATCTGGCTGATATTGACGATGATCCACTAAAAACACTAAAGAGCCCAAACAGTGCTTACGTTTCACGTTATGCATTGGGACGCGATTACCACAAGCTCATCCGCTCACGGCTGGTAAAACTGGCTAATAAGATCCGAGACGAGATTGGGGTTTTTGACTCAAGAGCCTTTGTTGATACGGCTCCCGTCATGGAAAAACCCATTGCATCTCAGGCAGGACACGGCTGGATTGGCAAGCACTGTATTGTGGTTAATCGTGAGGCCGGATCGTTCTTCTTCTTTGGTGAGCTGTTTACCAATCTCCCGCTACCTATTGATAACGCAACAGATGACCACTGTGGCAGTTGCCGCCGCTGTATTGATGTCTGCCCGACACAGGCCATTATTGCCCCCTATAGATTAGACGCACGGCGCTGCATCTCTTATCTCACCAACACGCTACAGGAATCAATCCCCATTGAACTGCGCCCACTCATTGGCAATCGCATCTTTGGCTGCGATGACTGCCAGTTGGTCTGCCCCTGGAACCAATATGCCACCAAAAGTGGCGAACCCGATTTTATGCCCCGACAGGGGCTGAATGATGCACAACTGATTGATCTGTTTGCCTGGACAGAGCAAGAATTTTTGGATCGGATGGCCGGCTCAGCCATTCGCCGAATTGGGCACAACTGCTGGCTAAGAAATATCGCCATCGCATTGGGCAATGCACCAACCTCTAACGAAATTATTACCGCATTAAAATCCAGAGTGGATCATAAATCCGAATTAGTGCGGGAACATGTTACTTGGGCGCTCACCCGGCATTTAATTTGAATCAGGCAATCGCAGGAAGTTTTCACGATAGTAGATCAACTCATCAATAGAGTCTTTAATATCGTCCAATGCGAGATGTTTAGACTCTTTTCTGTACCCTTTTGCCATATCAGGCGACCAGCGATTAGCCAGCTCTTTAAGCGTACTGACATCCAGGTTGCGGTAGTGAAACCACTGCTCTAGCTTCGGCATGCAACGCGCCATAAAGCGTCGATCCTGACAAATACTGTTGCCACACATGGGAGACAGCCCTTCAGGCACATGTTTTTTCAAAAAGGTCAATGTTTCCGCCTCAGCCTGAGCCTCATCATATTGACTGGCACGAACCCGCTCAACCAACCCAGAGCGGCCATGCTGCCGCTGATTCCACTCATCCATAGCATCCAACGCACTATCTGGCTGATGGATAGCGATCATGGGGCCTTCAGCCAGAATATTAAGATTGGCATCCGTCACAATGGTGGCAATCTCAATAATTACATCATGCTGGGTATCCAGCCCCGTCATCTCTAAATCAAGCCAGATCAGGTTTTTTGGATCTTGCGCCATTCATTACTCCAAGTTAAAAAACAGTTAATTGCACTGATTCTAGCAGAGTAACGCCTTCGCTCGCATACTCCTGCTAAGGATAGAGTCATTTAACTGCCTAAGGCTAACTGCCATCTTGTGAATAAGGCAAATTAACCTGT
>JAJRWL010000008.1 GCA_024276875.1 Gammaproteobacteria bacterium | reverse complement strand
GGTAACAGCTCAGCACCAGGCTGATCTATTTGCCGTGCCCGTGCATGTGCCTGGTGGAGATCTGACTGCCGCTCAGCTTCGAGGCTTGCACAAGCTTTTAACAGAGCAGGGTTATTCACATCTACGAGCAACCCAGGATCAGGAGCTGATCGTCTTTAATGTGCCTGAACAAGGCATCCCCGCGCTGGTTGATGGGTTAAAGGCATTGAGTCTTGGCTTGATTGAGCCAGGCACGGATGTCGTGGCCTGCCCAGGTACAACCACCTGCCAGCTGGGGATTACCTCATCCCGCGTGGTGGCAAAGATGTTGGATGGCGGTGCAGATGATCTCGTTATTCGTGTGAATGGTTGCCAAAACAACTGTGCGCACTCTGATCTTGCCGATATCGGCTTTTATGGCAAGGGGCGGCGACATTTTGGTCAGTTAATACCCACTTACGCTATACGCCTTGGTGGCTGTGGGATGGCAGGTGGTGATCTGGCTTTTGCTGGCCCAGAAGTGCCGGCTGTACGTGTCCCTATTGCGGTCAAACGGATTACGGATGCCTTTGCTGAACGGCAAGAAGCGCGTGAAAAATTCTCTGTCTGGAGTCGTCGATTAGGGCCAGATTATTTTGGTAAGCTGCTGGAAGACCTCACCCAGGTGCGTGAGTTTGAGCTGCCCATGCTGCAACGGGATCACGGTGATAGTGCCGTATTTAAGGTGCAATCTACCGGTGTCGGTGAGTGTGCCGGTGCCTCGATTGATCCGGTGGATAAGCTGTTGCTGGATATTGCCTATGAACGCAATCTACGGGATGCCTTTGCGGCTAAACGTAAATTCAGAGAGGCCGCAGAGAGTATGGACAATGTCTTCTCTCTGATTGGGCGTGCGCTGTTGATTTCAGCTGGGGCAGAAGAGACAAGCCCTGCTGAGGGGCAGATGAGCGCTGCCGTTGCTGCTGCATTGTCTGATGATCAGGCCGCCGCTGAAGCGTATGCTGAGCAATATGCGCAGTTTGTAGCGTGGTCAGATGAGTTGGATGAGCTGCTCTACCCTGAGCTTATGAAAGAGGCCGATGCCTGGCTGAAGCGTGCACGCATGTTATGTCGCACCATGCAGGCTCATCGCAATAAAAAGCCGTAACAAACAGACTCGTTGTAAAAAATACAGGAGCAACTCCGCTGATGATGAGGCGGGGTTGCGCCGCTATTTTCCTCGCTAGCTTTTTATCCAGATAATTTCCAGTTCTATTACTGAGTGAATATACTATTTGTGGTGTTGCTCATCTCCCTCTTTTGCTCGCCTTGCTTAAAAAATAGTATTGAGTTGTTGTATTAAAGGACAACAAATAATAGATTTGCCTGCGCAAGCTAAATACATCTGATCATTTGGCCATTACTCAATAATATACCTTGCTGTGTTATAGGTAATGATGTTATCTCAATATTGTGTAATGAATTTATCAAATTGGAGCGAGTGTATTAGATGAATGAGCAAGCAAACATTCAACAAATAGATAAGCTGATTGCAGAGTGTTGCTCTTCGCACTGGAGGGCATTGCTAGAGAAAAATAAAGAGATAATTGAATATTTAAAAGGTAGATATATATTTAGGGGAGAGCAGGAAGCTAAACGGATTAAGATTATTATAAAAGGGAAGGCGAAGGTATTTCTTACCTATAAAACAGGTCGAGAACAGATTGTGCGTCTTGCCGCAAATGGACAAATAGTCGGCCATAGAGGATTTGGTGGAAATCATTATTACTCTGTAAGCTGCAAAGCATTGGAAGATACAATGGTTGCCCATATTCCGCTTGAGCTTTTCCAAAAGGCCTTGTTGGCAAACAACCTATTTTGTTACCGTTTTATGATGTTCTTTGCTGAAGAGTTGCGCGCTTCTGAGCAACACTTAAAGAGCTTCACAAATTTAGATGTGCGGCAGCGTATGGCAGAGGCGCTTATTTATAATCTCAAAACATTTGGATATGATAGAAAAAGAAAAAAAATATTAAGCCATACACTAAGCCGGAAGGATTTTTCTTACTTGGTTGGAGCGACATATGAATCGGTTGTTCGTGTATTAAGTGACTTTGATAAAAGTGGTGTTATACAGATCATTAATAAAGATATTAAAATATTGAAATCCAGGGAGCTTGATAGAATTCGGAAGGGCGTTTAGTTTTGGTGTGAACTAGGGTAAGACAGGAGGTTTAAAATATGATTGATACCGTAGTAAATTATCTTAAAAAATGTTTCCCAGTTAATGTGGGGAAATCTGAGCGAATAATACGTTTGCTGTGTGGAGGGGGGTTGATTGCAGTTTCTTTTCTGGATTTTGTTACCCTGGATCAAGAATTTTGGCTTGTCGTTATTGGTTGGTTGGGGGTGATGTCAGGTATTGTTTCACACTGTCCAATCTATGGCCTATTTAATATCAATACCGCAGAAAATGAGTGACACTTTTGTAAGCTCATCGAAGTAATATCTATTGCAGAGGTACTGCAAATTCAAAACAGACCAATTAATCTGCATGCAGGTAGCGCTAAAAAATGCCTCCTGCAGCGCTTTGCGCGCTCGTCCTGTTGTTTTTTAGTAATCACAATTTAAGTGCCATGGCCGCTTTTTCGTGTGCGATAAAGCGGCTTGCCATCAAGCAAATAGAAAGTGATTTTTAAGTGAAATAATCAAGTAAATTGGTTCTCTGGCATCTAAGTTAATAGCTATAAAAACTGAGGTAAATACACAAGCAAAACGCTTGGTTAATTACTTGAGTAAAGCACTCAAATATATACATTAGTGCAATGGTCAAGTAAATATATAAGTATAATAATCAAGTAATTACAAAAGATACTTTTTTAGAAAAATAACGTAATAATTCACCTACAAAGTAGTGGAAATTGATCTGCATCATTTTTTGAATTTACCCCTCGATGATACCGTTTATACTGAATATGGTTGCTGCCCAAGAGTAGACTTTAAAGCACGAAATTTATAACGATAACGTTGTTTTTAGTTTCAAAATTTACAAATACTGGGAAGCCATCTTCATTATTGTTAAATTTAAAAATTCCCATCCCTTATCCCTTGGGGTAGAAAAGAAATGTCAAATGTAAAAACGCATAAAATAGAACAATTAGTTATGGCCGCGGTCGGGTTTTTCTGGTGTTTCCTGATGTGGTTTGCCAGTGCTGCATTCGTTCCCACAATCGCGTCAGAATTTGGTCTTGGTATTAAGGGTGTGGCACTGCTAGCCAGCTCTGCTATCTGGACGGCTCCCATTGCTAGGCCGCTGGCCGGTTGGGCGGCAGATAAGTTTGGCGCTCCTCGTGCTTTCGTGCTCATTTTAGTTGTAACAGGTGGGTTCAGTATTCTTTCGGGGTATGCTGACACATTAGCGCCGGCTGTTGGTATTTCAGAGTACCAATTTTTATTTTGGACGCGGGTTGTTGTTGCTACCGCGGGTATCGCATTCGTTGTGGGTATCCAGCATGTAGCGCAATGGTTTGAGTCTGAAGAGATGGGGGCTGCGGAAGGGCTCTACGCAGGTACAGGTAATGTGGGTGCAGGTGTGGGTGCGCTGCTGCTGCCGCGAATATATGAGCTGGATTACCATACAGCCTTCATTCATCTTGGGATTGTGGCATTTTTTATTGCGGCATGGATTTTGTTCCGAGGTGTTGCTGCTAAGAGCATTGAGCAGGCAGCAATGGCTAAAAAAACGGCAACCTTCAAAGACACCTGCTTTATTTGGACTCGGCATGCCGCGATTGCGCTGATGTTTGCGTACGCCATGTGCTTCGGTCTTGAAATTGGCATGAATGCTTGGCTGCCAGGGTATTATAAGATGGGTTTTGCTGAGGCCATTAAATCGCTTGGGTTTGAAAGTTTGGTTGATGTGCAGATTGCTGCGGGTTCGTTTGCTGCGGTTCAATCGTTCAATGCTTCACTCTTCCGTCCGTTCTCAGGCTGGATATCGGATATTTGGCAGAGAAATAGATGGACACCTTTTCCACTGCTGTCCAAGAAACTTTACTATGCACCCCGCATTCACTTTCTGATGTTTGCACTGGTATCCATTACCATCACTATGATTCTGCTGACGGTTGCAGGTATGACAGGTCATCTCATCTGGTCTGTACTCTTTTTAGCGATGTTCGGTATCACAGTAAGTTTTGGTACGGGTGGGACGTTTGCCATCGTGCCGTTGATGTTTAAAGAGCGTCCAGGTACTGCGACGGGCTTTATTGGTGGTGTCTCTTGTGCCGGTGGTATCATTTACCCGCTTATCTATGGTCAGGCTGCCGGATGGTTTCCAGAGGGTGGCATCCATATGGGATATGCGCTTGTTGCGGTTTGCATGTTTATCCCATTTATTTTGTATTACATTTGGGCCATGCATTGGGATGTTCATCCGGAAGACCATGGTTTTGGTAGTAAAGAAAAATGGTTGGGTGAGTAATCCTAGCGTTATATAACTGCAATCAGCGTTAACAGTCGTTGAAGAATAAATAGAGGTAAATATTATGGGTGGCCACGCAGAACCTGATGAGTCATATGTATATGAGCCATGGTACAAATACGGGATCTACTTCCTGTTCTTTGAAGCGGCTATTGCAATTGGTGTAACCATTTACTCGCTTTCAATGAGTTTTTCTGGGCAAACAGTGCAGTTTAAAAAGAAAATGGTCCATGAAAAACCGAAAGCAGAGCGGGTGCAGATGGAGCAGACACTCGTTGGTCAGCAGTGCCAAGCACTAGAAAAACAGTTACAAGACTGTTTGCGGGCAGCTGGTTCAAAATAAGTAGACATTGTGGATGCGCTGAAATCAATTTGATGTGGAAAAGAGATCTAAAACTATGGCGACATTTAAAAAGATTCTAATTCCCTACTATGGGTCACAGGCCTGTAACAGAGCCGCTGAAAAGGCGATGGAGCTGGCTAAAGAGAATAAAGCAGAGCTGGTAGGCTTGAAGATCGTTTCATTCTCATTTGAGACAATAGTTCCTTCAGATAATCTCTGGGATGCAATCAGAGAGGATTTGCAAGGGAAAGCAAAAAGTGCGCTTGCGGCGCTTGAATCTATGGCGAAGGAGCGCGGGCTGGAGATTAAACTTGAGATTCGAGAAGGTGACACTGAATCGGAGGTTGTTGCGCTGGCTAATGAGATAGGCGCTGATCTAATCGTGATGTCTTTGGGCAGCAGAGTTAAGCGTATGGGTGGATTTTTTGGCAAGGGGCAGCAGAGGATAAGTGTGCGCACTTTGGTAAGTGAAGCGCCTTGCCCTGTGATGTTTGTAAGCTAAATCATGTCTGATTCAGATAAAGATTTAGTGAAAGTAGAGCAATATATTCCGTATGTTGCAGGGGTTGGTCTGATTGGGCTGTTGAGTAGCTTGTATCTACTCTCGGATTTTTCAGAGCCGTTGCTGAATTTAGCGGGAGAATACGTTAAACATTTTTCCTCTTAGGGGATGATTTGGGCGTAAGCAGTGCAAAAGGTAAATAGCTAATTTATTTAAAGATAAAAAGACCATGGCAGGTATAAAGCTGGCCATGAAATGGTTTGGTCTGTTAATTAAAAATAGTGCTTTTGTACATAATTGCTAGCAAAATCTTCTAAGTACCAGGTGTCGGGAATAATTAGATTATCCCGTGATGCTTTTGGTTTAAGTTAAGTTTTATGATCTAGATCATTTTTTGAGATAGGTTGTAAGCTGTATAGTTCGTAAAGGTTTTAACTCTTTGTGCTATTACAGATTTGACCAAGCAAGAAGTCATGCTGAATAATTTATTTAGATCGATACCGTTTTAAGCAGTTGGATCCCCGGTTTGGTGGAATTACATTCATCAATATGGCGAGTCCCTGTTGCATGAGTGAGCATCAAATTAGGTGTTGATGTTTTTGAGTTACAAACCGAGTGGAATTTTAAACATTTACGAGGCTGAATAAATGTCTGATATAAAAGAATGGAATGTGGAGGATGAAGCATTCTGGGAACGAGAGGGAAAGAAGGTTGCTAATCGCAATCTGTGGATTTCAATCCCGAGTTTGCTTTGTGGTTTTGCGGTGTGGTTGTACTGGGGCATCATCACAGTACAGATGCTTAATTTAGGTTTTCCCTTTGCAAAATCAGAACTGTTTACTTTAATGGCTATTGCGGGTTTTACCGGTGCAACACTGCGTATACCGAGTAGCTTTTTTATCCGTATTGCAGGCGGGCGAAATACTATATTTTTTACCACTGCACTCCTAATGTTGCCGGCTGCTGGCGCAGGTATCGCGCTGCAAGACGCAAACACCCCGCTTTGGGTGTTTCAGTGCTTGGCTTTCCTTTCTGGTTTTGGTGGTGGTAACTTTGCTTCCTCCATGTCCAACATTAGTTTTTTCTTTCCTAAGAAGCAGCAAGGTTTGGCGCTGGGTCTGAATGCTGGTTTGGGTAATGCGGGTGTAACAACCATGCAGATTCTGGTGCCACTGGCCATGACCTTTGGTCTGTTTGGCGGTGACTCCATGACGCTGCAAAGCACCTCTGGTACGCTGATTGGTAAGATTCCTGCTGGCACAGAGACCTATCTTCATAATGCCGGTTTCGTCTGGTTGCTGTTCCTGGTTCCACTGGCTGTTGCCGGTTGGTTCGGTATGAACAATCTCCGCACCGAGCATGTGTCTCCGCATATTGGTTCACCAATTGGCGCGATGGGTAAAATCACTGGTTTGCTGGCCCTTGGTTTTATCGGTGCAGCTGCTGGCCTCTACATCATTCTGCCTGCTCCGGTTGGAATAGGTGCACCAAGCTGGGCTAAGTGGCCGGTGATCCTCTTCGTGCTTTTCTTTGTAGTTATGATGATGAAAATGGTGCCGGGTGATATCAAGCCGAACCTGGCACGTCAGTTCAAGATCTTTCACCATAAACATACCTGGATCATGAGTATTATCTACGTCATGACCTTCGGTAGCTTCATTGGCTATGCAGCGGGCTTTCCTTTATCTATTAAGGTTGTCTTCGGCTTCCAGCACATCACAGATGCTGCTGGTGTACTGACTCACAATACAAAGAACCCTGACGGACCATCTGCACTGACCTATGCCT
>JAJRWL010000137.1 GCA_024276875.1 Gammaproteobacteria bacterium | reverse complement strand
TGGTTTATACCCTAATGCCATCAGGGCATCCGCAGCTTCACTTACTGGATTAGCGGTTGATAAAACAGGATGATCTGCATTAACCGCCACGGAAGAGATAGAGGCAACAGTATCTAATTTGTCCAGCCTGTCACGCATTTCAACGATCAAACGCTCGGCGGTCTTCTTTCCAATGCCAGGCAAGCGAACCAATGCGGCGGTGTCATCTGACTGAACGGCGCGGGCAAATTCATCGGCACTCATGCCCGAGAGTATGGCCAGTGCCATCTTTGCCCCAACGCCACTGACCTTCAGCAAGGCTCGAAACATGGTGCGCTCAGACTCACGGATAAAACCGTAAAGCACATGTGCATCATCACGTATCGCCAAATGGGTAAAAAGAACAACGGGTTGACCTGGTTCTGGCAGGTCATAAAAGGTCGACATCGGCGCATCCAGCTCATAGCCCACGCCATTCACATCTACCATCAAACGGGGTGCCTGTTTATAGACAACCTCTCCACACAGTCGACCAATCATCGCCATCCACCTGCTTTACTTTTTGCCAAACGATTTAGAGGGGTATCCATATGCGCATGGCTCAGAGCAACTGCTAGGGCATCTGATTGATCAGCAGAGAGACCACAAGAGAGGGAGAGCAGCCGTTTGACCATATGCTGCACCTGATCTTTATCCGCAGCACCGCTCCCTACCACCGCTTGTTTGATGGTTCGCGGCGCATATTCACTGACAGGCAACTGCCCCATCACCCCTGCACAGATGGCGGCTCCTCGCGCCTGCCCCAGCTTTAATGCTGAATTGGCATTTTTAGAGACGAACACATCTTCAATAGCCATTTCGGCAGGTCGATAAGTTGCAATTAAATCTGAAATCTCTTGGAAAATCATAGCCAGCCGCTGCGGCAACTCACCTTGTTTTAGACGAATGCAACCACTGGCAATATGCACACTGCGGTGGCCATCACTCTCAATAATCCCGTAACCGGTTATTCGTGAGCCAGGGTCAATGCCTAAGATACGACGCATAATTAGAATTTTAAGAGTGGTAGGCAGATATGGGGATTGTAATCGTTTTTACTCTAATGCACTTAAAAGTTCATCGGAGATCTCGGCATTGGAGTAGACCTCCTGCACATCATCTAGATCCTCCAGTGCATCAATCATTCGCATCAGTTTTTCAGCGCCATTCTGATCCATCTCTGCCTTGGTAGTGGCGTTATAGGTTACTTCAGCATTGGCAGCCGCTAGCCCCGCACTCTCCATCACAGCTTTGATGTCAGAAAAATCTTCTGGGGTTGTTAGCACATCAATGGAGCCATCCTCATGGGTCACTACATCTTCAGCACCTGCTTCCAGTGCAGCATCCATCACCGCATCTTCATCTACACCTGGCGCATAGCTCATGATCCCTTGTTTATTGAAGAGGTAGGCTACAGAACCATCTGTACCCAGATTGCCGCCGTGTTTGGAAAAGGCATGTCGCACCTCAGAGGCTGTGCGATTTTTATTGTCTGTCATGCAGTCAACCATGATGGCTGTTCCGCCCGGCCCATAGCCTTCGTAACGAATCTCATCATAATTCTCACCATCCGCTGCGCCCGCACCTCGTTTAATAGCGCGCTCGATGGTATCTTTTGGCATATTTGCACCCATGCCTTTATCAATCGCCAGACGCAGGCGTGGGTTGGAATCTGGATCGCCCCCTGCCTCACGTGCAGCCACTGTAATCTCACGAATTAATTTGGTCCAAACCTTTGCACGCTTTTGATCTTGAGCCGCTTTACGGTGTTTGATATTCGCCCATTTACTATGTCCAGCCATAACGCCCCTCTCTCATGTTGATAGGTGCAGTCTACCACTCTGCAACCCAGTCAGAAACCTACGAAAGAGAGATGATGAAGATACTTTAACTAACCGCTAATGCTACAGCATTACGGGGCAGTTAAGTTGAAAATACAATAGAGGGGCTACTTGTTATGGCAAGTGGTACAAAGGCCACTATTGAGCATTGATTTCCGCAAAAAAGGCACGTTGGCGGGGTCATGTGGATTATGGCAGCTAGGGCACTCCACCCTGCCTTTAAACAGCCTTACATCACTCCAACCTTTTTCTGAATCTGGCGGAATAAAGAAGTCGGGATCCTCTGCCGGGGTCGGGTAACTCATGGAGATAGGGTGATCATTTGCCAAGTCAGGCCCTATCTGCCAATTCACAGCAAACTTTGAATTCCAGTTATACTGATGGCAGGCCTTTGTACAGGCAGTAAGTGGTTTTCGATTAGGCTCATTGACCGCATTATGCTGATCGCCATAAGAGACCGCACCAGCACTCCCCAAGCCTCCCATACTCATATTAGCCGCAGAGTCATGGCAACTCAGGCAAACCAGAGAAAGCGGGCTGGGTGTCGCATCACAATTGCTATTCAGCGTATCACTGACATACATACTATAAGCACTCATGTCAGTTATACGCCGATTCCAAAGCGGGGCAGCAGGGCGAGTGGCATGATCTATGTCGATAGTGCCATCATTATCAAGATCAGCATTGGCATCATGCGGGGTATGGCAAAAAGCGCAGATCTCATCCACACCACCAGATGTGCTTAAATCATGCTTTGAACCGACAATAGAAGCCGCAGATGCCACCACACCCTGCATAACAAGCCCAACAAAAAGTATGGCATTTAAATAGCACCTAAGCTGCTTACAACTCATTATCAAAGCCTTGCCCCCAATAGTTATCTGCATCGCAACAGGCTATCTATTCATTTTCCCAACAAAGACCTCTAAAATACTAAAATCAATATCTTTAGAGTACCGAACCTAACAACACCACCCTCTGTAGCCTCTAACTTAGAGAAACAGAAGACGATCAGCAATAACTTTTAGTTCTAAAAAAATATTTACGTGTATTCATTAATATTACGGCATCAAGCAGCATGTTTCTACAACCTGAGGGGGAAGATTGTATAATTGAGGAAAAAAACGCATCCCTGCCAGACACACAAACCATCAACGCCCTTAATTTTTTAAACTCCTGCCAGTCTCATCTGCTCCTGGCGCTTCTCTTCTAGCTCCTGATTCTTAATATACTTAATGAATCATCACCTCATTTAAGCCTACAGTACTTGGTCGACACTGAAATATTCATATCCAAGAACAATAAATAATCCACCCCCTAAGGGGGTGGTATTGAGTTTACCCCTATAAGGGGGTAAGAATACCTTGCCCCCTGAGGGGACAAGGTTTGATGCCCCTAGTTATTGTTACAGTCTCCTAGAAATCAAAGTCTTTTTGCTCTGCTTCACGCTCTCGCTTGTCCTGGTACTTCACATAAGCAAGTATCTTTTCTTGCATTGAAGCTAGATTTATGTTTCTGCACCATACCCGTAATTTAGTAGTATAAAACCTATTACGAGATAGCGGCTCTATTGCAGAGGCCGCTATCGGTTATTACTCATGAGCAAAACGCTTAGAGCTTTATATTCCACTGCTTGCAGCAGGGTATTTTATTCTACTTGTTCTCTTCAGATTGTAAGGTTTCGCGTTTAATGCGCTCATAGATCTCTTCTCGATGCACACTGATATAAAGATCATGTCCATATGCTTGTATCGATTCCACCCCAAGTGTCGGTTAGTAAGCTGGTTCAGAAGTTGAAGGGCAAGACATCATACAAGTTGCAAAGGGGTTTTGCGTCTTTGCATAAAAAATACTGGGGACAAAGGATGTGGGCAAGAGGATATTTTGCATGTAGCACGGGGAATATAACGAATGAGATGCTCAAGGATTACATCGAAAATCATGCGGAACGAGATGACGATTTTCATGCTGGGTAGGACTTCCAGTCACGCCCTTCAGCCGCCATGTGGCGGTTAGCTTGTAGCTGGCTTTAGCCTGGAACGGCGCTTACAGTGCCAAATCAAGCCACCAGCTTAAGCTGGTGGTTCATTGACTTACTGCAATAATGACCATCATCCTAGATTCCGCAATTGGCCATGTTGAAGATGTACAAACACATTGATATGCTTGACATCTTGCACTTTTATCCAGTTCACCTACTGGGTAAACTATGCTATGAAGCAAATTATAGGATCATGCTCTTTTTTTACTGCTTATTATCATCACTATTAATCCGCTGGCAAATAGCCAAATAATAGGGGGTAAAGGCACTGTGGTTGTAGAGCAGTTACCACTACCAGCGATATTAACTGTACCAGGGGTAATACAGCCACGTTCAAAGTCGGTAGCATTATTATTGGTATCTTGACTGCCTAGTAAGCGACCAATACTCATGGTGTTTGAGGGATTATCGGCTAAAGCCCCCATTAACCCTTCTGTAAGGCCTTCAATCTCTCCTTCATAAGTTATGGCATCAATGAGTGCGCTACCGCTATACAAAGCGATACCATCAGACAATCCATTTTGAATCATATTGCTACTTTTACCTGTGTCAAAATTACAGTTCATAACCATTGATGCATCACCACAAATGACAAGATAATCACCAGAAGCAAGTGTGTAGCCGGTTAGATCAAAAGAGCGGTATGTAGGGACACCTGCCAACTTGCCGTTGATAAGATCTAAGTGATAGCTATCTAGGCTTATGTCTTCTAATCCTGAATTAAATAGCTCGATAAATTCAGCTGTGTCAGTACTTGCTTGATCATAGTCAATCTCATTAATCAAAATTGTGGCATTTGCTGTTGAAAAAGTGCAGATAATTAAAATAGGAATATAGGCAAAATAGAATATTTTTTTCATTATATATTTTTCCTTAAGTTGAGTGATCATATGAGTAATCTCCTATTATGTTGTTCTATTTAAAGAGATAAATAATCTATTATTGTGATCAAGATTAATTGCTTGAATCTAAAAAAATGGATGCCATGTTCTAGTTGCCACCAAAATTTTCAGAACCCAGCTACTAAGCTACTGCCATGGAAGGATTGGTTCCATGTAGAAAGAGTGGTTTAGGCTTTTCCTTACAAAAAAATCAACTTTTCCTTTTTTAATGAGAAGTTTGGCAGCGATAGATACCGATACAAATCGGTGTGCTGGTGATTGAGTAATTGCGATTGAAATTTATGATGAGCTGGCTCAAGCTTTTAGGTGTGTTTAATAAGCTTATTAATAGTATAAATTTAGTGTTGATTTAATATGTGTTTTACATAATATGCGCTTATCAATATTTATTAAGAGGCATCTTTGAATAATGAATGTGATTGATAAACTAATAAAAGGGCATATTGAGTTTCGTGATGGTTTTTATCATGAAAATCAAGCGTATCTACAAGAATTGGGGCGTAAAGGGCAGTCACCTAAAATTGCAATGATTACCTGTTGTGATTCACGAGTAGACCCAGCAATTATCACAACCAGTAAACCAGGTGATCTATTCGTTATCCGAAATGTAGCAAATTTAGTGCCTCCATATGTTAAAAAAACGAACTCTTGGCATGGTACGAGTGCGGCACTGCAATTTGCAGTCTGCCATTTGGAGGTGGAACATATCATTGTTCTTGGGCATGCCAATTGTGGAGGCATTCGCAGTCTTTTTAGCTCTGAAGGTGGAACAGCTGAAGACAGTGGGTTTATTGGCGCTTGGATGCGTGTAATAGATAAAGCACGTAAACAGATTCTGGCAGACCCATTGCTGGTGACTGAGGAGGAGCGTATTAGCGCCTGTGAGCAACAATCTATTCAGATATCACTTGATAATTTAAGGACTTTTCCTTGGATAGAAGATCGTATATTAAAAGGACAGATTGAATTGCATGGTTGGTTTTACAACCTAGTTTCTGGAAAGCTATTGAAATTTGATGAAACGGAATCTGCATTCTTCGAAATTTACAATTAAAAAATAAGTGAGTCGTGATGCTCAGTATGCAAAACGGGACATCCAAGTCCCCCTTTTGCCTTCGCTTATCACGACGGTTAATTCCTTTTTGCCGCAGCCATCCTGCTTACGTGCCGCTTCGCCACACCATCGCAAGCTCGGCGCAGGCTACGCAGCACTACAGCAAATGACTGGACGGCGTTTCGGATGCCTACGCTGCATCCCCTCTGGCCGCAAGGCACGACGAGTATGCTACGAGCGGCCTACGCCTTCTGCGGACTACCAGTCTTCGTTTCACTCTCCATGGCTGGCAGCGATGGCGGCTTAACCGATAAGCAAAAGCTTAAATCTAAATTTAACCCACTACCTGACTTCATTCTCCTAGGAGGATGTCAGATTCAGGATGAATCTATTAATCGCTGCATAAGTTCTCGCTCTGCACTTGTCAAAATACACGATAAATAGTGCTAAATGCATAATTGCTACTGCGAATACTTATGCAACGATTAATA
>JAJRWL010000136.1 GCA_024276875.1 Gammaproteobacteria bacterium | reverse complement strand
GGCCCCGGCACCATCTCTGGCCAGGGTGCCAAAGGTGCTGTCAGTGCTGATGGCCCTGAGGATCCTGATCGGGTGCAGGTCAATAAGTCCTACATCGGCTTCCTGACCCACACCGGTTTGGCTCATGGTGGTAACGGCTTTGAGGCGATGGCATTTTTGATGCAGCAGTTTAAAGCGAGCGGCTTGAAGGATCCGGGTAATGCCAATCATGGGCTGGATCTTGCAGCTATGGCGCTAAGCTATGCCAAAGAGTACAAGGCATATAAAACCAAAGCTAAGGCAGCAGGTGAGCTATCTTATGCCAAGATCCCGTGCATCAATCACCCCGTCTTCAAGGGCAAAGATGTCAATTACGATCCACGTGAGGTCTTTGTGAATGACCTGATCAAAGGCAAAGGTGAGTACAATATCTTCCTGGATTACTACCACAACATGGTTGAGGCTCTGGCCAAGACAGGTGTCAGTAAGAATGTTTACTGCGTTAATGTCGATGCCGTTATTGCTGTGATTCTGCTGAAGATGCTGTGGCAGCCCTATGCGGAAGGCAAAGTCAGTGAGCGTCAGTTGGAATCTGCCGCATTTACCGTGTTCCTGTTTGGGCGCATGATAGGTAGTGCTGCAGAGATCGACGATCACACCAACCGTGGTCGTAATATGGATACCCGTACCGCGGCTAGTAAAGTGAGCTATGTCGGATAATCCGTAGGGGTTTACATTCAAGCGGTAAACCTTCATTATTTCGCACCCTCTCCTTAACGGGGGAGGGTGCGTTTTATTGTGTATGGTGTGCAGAGTGTCTCCACTGGTTGTGTAGAAGACCCTGTTAAAGTTTAAAAAAGCAGATAAATGATGCTATCTGCACGCATGTAGTCGTGTTGTAGAGGAATTTCTTACCGGATTAGGCGATAAGCTCTTGGCGAAGCTGATTGAGGTTATTCCGTATTTTTTCATATACCGTTATTAACATAGAAATCTTTAAAACTGAGGAAAAACCATGACAACATCAAAGATTATTTGGACAAAGATTGATGAAGCACCTGCTTTAGCGACCTACTCTTTGCTGCCAATCGTTAATGCCTTCACACAAGCGGCAGGTGTAGACGTTGAGACAAGAGATATCTCTCTTGCGGGTCGCATCATTGCTAACTTCCCTGACAACCTGACAGATGATCAAAAAATCCCTGACGAGCTGGCTCGTCTGGGTAAGCTGGCCAAAACACCGGAAGCTAATATCATCAAACTGCCTAACGTCAGTGCATCACTGCCGCAGCTGAAGGCCGCAATTAAAGAGCTTCAGGCTAAAGGTTATAACTTGCCTGAGTATCCTGAAAATCCACAAAATGCGGCTGAAGCAGAGATTAAAGAGCGCTACTCAAAGGTTCTTGGTAGTGCAGTAAATCCCGTGCTGCGTGAAGGTAACTCTGACCGTCGTGCTCCTGGCGCGGTTAAGAACTTTGCTAAAAAGCATCCGCATTCAATGGGTGCATGGCTACCAACCTCCAAATCACATGTTGCGACCATGAGCAGTGGTGATTTTTGTTCTAATGAAATTTCAACCACCATGGTTGAAGCGACTGATGCCAAGATTGAGTTTGTTGCCCAAGATGGCCGTGTTACTGTGCTGAAAGCCCGTGTGCCTCTGGAAGTGGGTGAGATTGTTGACACTACCTTCATGAGCAAAAATGCACTGGTTAAATTTTTTGGTGAACAGATTGAAGATGCCAAAGAGCAGGGGGTTCTTTTTTCTCTGCACATGAAAGCAACCATGATGAAGGTCTCTGACCCTATTATCTTTGGTCACTGTGTAAAGGTCTTCTATAAAGAGGCTATCGAGAAAAATGCAGCAATTATTGAAGAGCTGGGCATTAACTTCAACAACGGTCTGGGTGATCTCTATAGCAAAATAGAGAGCCTGCCTGAAGATCAACAAGCAGCTATCAAAGCTGACATCGAAGCTGTTTATGCCACCAGTCCAGCTATTGCCATGGTTGATTCCGACAAAGGAATCACCAACCTGCATGTGCCAAGCGATGTGATTATTGATGCATCCATGCCTGCGGCTATCCGTACTTCTGGTCGGATGTGGAATGCAACGGGTGAGTTGCAAGATACTAAGTTTGTCATCCCTGACCACAGTTATGCACCCCTCTACACTGCAACCGTAGAAAATTGTATTGCCAATGGCGCACTGGATGTTACCACCATGGGTACTGTTCCTAATGTTGGCTTGATGGCAAAGAAGGCAGAAGAGTACGGTTCACACCCTACAACCTTCGAGGCTCCTGGTAATGGAGTCATTCGTGTTGTTGCCTCTAATGGCAATACCATCCTTGAAAATGCGGTAGAAGAGGGTGATATCTGGCGTATGGTAATGGTCAAAGATGCACCGATTCAGGATTGGGTGAAGCTGGCTGTGACACGTGCGACTGCTACGGGCTGGCCTGCTATTTTCTGGCTTGATGAAGATCGTGCCCACGGTCGTGAAATTCTGAAGAAGGTCAATACCTATTTGAAGGATTACGATACCGATGGTCTCGATATTCGCATCATGTCTGTCTACGATGCAGCCAAACTATCTGTAGAGCGTATGCGTGCTGGCGAGAATACCATCTCTGTTACTGGTAACGTACTGCGTGACTTCAACACGGATCTTTACCCTATCCTTGAGCTGGGCACCAGCGCAAAAATGCTCTCTATCGTTCCTCTAATGAACGGTGGTGGTCTGTTTGAGACAGGCGCGGGTGGTTCTGCACCGAAACACGTTCAGCAGCTGGTAAAAGAGAATCACCTGCGTTGGGATTCGTTGGGTGAGTTTCTGGCACTGGCGCCATCTCTGGAGCAAGTTAGCAAACAGTCCAATAATGCCAAGGCTCAAGTTCTGGCTACAGCACTGGATCAGGCGATTGGCACGCTGCTAGACAACAATAAATCACCCTCCCGTAAATGTGGTGAGTTGGATAACCGTGGCAGCCATTTTTATCTGGCCATGTATTGGGCAGAAGCGCTTGCAGCACAGACTGATGATGCGGGGCTTCAGGAAAAATTTGCACCCATTGCAAAAGAGTTTGCTGATAACGAAGCCAAAATTGTTGAAGAGCTAAATTCAGTCCAGGGGCCCGCGGCTGATCTTGGTGGTTACTACGCTACTGATGAAGCAAAGACGACCGCTATTATGCGTCCTAGTGCAACCTTGAATACAATTGTGGATGCTATCTAAGCCTGCTTAGTTTAGTATAAATATGCCGATGGCTAGGGAGTGGCCATCAGCATTAATTTTTCACTGTCAATATTTTGAATATGCTTGCGATAATTAAATAGCAAGTGTCTTTTGTTAAACCACCCCCTTTTTTATGTATATTGGCGCGTAATATCTTTGCAGCGCTTATAAATTCTTGCTGAATAACCTTAGTGTAGTGCCGCTACTAGCGGTGTTTTTCAAGATAGTTATCACTTTTTTTACGCGGCTTGCTTTTCCTCTATCTCCTCTCGCTCAGGGTTTAGCGCTACAGAACCAATGGGGGTCCAATTACGTGCTGCCCCTGACCAACGGGATGGATGCTTCTCTTTTGCTTGAGCATAAACCTTATCTCGCCGTGCCAAGATTTCTGTATCTTCCCCCTGGTGACGCTGTATCGGGGTAACAAAACGGATTCGGCTGTGCCGATGTT
>JAJRWL010000135.1 GCA_024276875.1 Gammaproteobacteria bacterium | reverse complement strand
GTGATCTGGAATATCAACTCGTTTGATCAGTGGGGGGTTGAGTTAGGCAAACAGTTGGCAGCGACCATTGAAGATGAGTTGAATGGCGCTGAAAAAGTGAAGGCGCATGATAGCTCGACTAACGGCTTGATCAATCATTATAAACAGCGCAGGCCGCCGTCAAAGGTGCTCGCTAGAGAGTAATATTGATGCGAATACTGGCAGGTGACATCGGTGGCACTCATGCGCGGCTGGCCTATGTGGATGATGATCAGGTACCAGCGGTGCGCCATGAAAAAACCTATGCCTGTAAAGATTACGCTAGCCTGATAGCGGTTATTGAGGATTTTATTGCGCTTTATACAATCCAGCCGCCGCTCGATAGTGTTTGTTTTGCGGTGGCAGGGCCGGTGGTTGACGGCCGTGCCTCATTGACCAACCTGCCGTGGCAGATCAGTGAGGTTGAAATAGCATCACGCCTGCAAACAGCGCGTGTCTGTTTGATTAATGACCTAGTAGCCGCGGCCTATGCGATACCTGATTTGAGTGATGCTGCTGTGGTTGTTTTGCAGCAAGGGGAAAATAGGAGTGATGCGACACGGCCTCTCAATGCAGCAGTGATTGGCATCGGCACCGGGCTGGGGGCCGCTCACCTGATTTGGCAGGATAATCGTTACCAGGTCTTAAGCAGTGAGGCGGGGCACGCCAGCTTTGCCCCGGTCAACGCCACTCAGCTGCGCCTGCTTTCGTGGCTGCATCAAAGAGATGCCCATGTGAGTGTTGAGGTGCTGCTATCCGGGCGTGGCATCTATACCCTTTATCAATTTTTTCGAGATGAAGTGGGTCTGCCGGAATCCAGTGTGATCAGCGCGGCGATACAGACAATTGATCCAGCGCAGGTGATTGGAGAGCATGCGGTGGCCAGTGATGACATCCTATGCAGAGAGACACTCACCTGTTTTATTGAGATCCTGGCGGCAGTGGTGGGGAATATCACCCTCCATTATTACCCGGTCAATGCCGTTTATCTGGTGGGGGGCATTGCCGCAAAGATAGAGGGCCTGCTGGTATCAAGTGACTTTAGCGAGGCCTTTTGCAATAAAGGGCCGCGACGTGAGGGTCTACAGAGGTTGTCGGTAAAGCTGGTGACTAACGCTGCACCCGGGCTGGAGGGGGCGGTTGCCTATGCCCGTTCAACACTGTAATTGACCGTGAGGCGATGTTCTCCGCCCGCTGGAATGGTGATACTGTTATCTGCCGCATTGGCGCTTTCAATGCAGACCATATTTAGGTAACCCACTTCGCCCATGTCTCCCATCTGGATAGATTTTTCGATCCAGGGATTCCATACCACGGTTGAACGGCTGCCTGTTTTACTAATACGAATCTGGCGTGACAGGGCGGGGTCGTGAATGATGCAATCATCTTCACTGTCAATATAGATGCGATCAACCTCGCCGGCAAAAGTGACTGCCCCTGATTGTTGTCTCTCTTTCATCTCATCTACCTTGTCGAGGTAGTGACAGCCATCCAGCCCGTCGATGCTGATCTTGCGCACATCACTCACCGTAAAGTAGGTGTGCAGTGCCTCGCTGATGGTGATCGCTGTTGGGCCGGTGTTATGGGTGATGAGTTCCATCGATAATGTTTTGCCAACGGTGATTCGGTATCGCACGGATGTTGGGTTTGGCCATTGTGTTAAGGCGTTATTGGCGAGGGCCAGCTCAAATATAATTTCTGTTGTACCACCAGGCAGGCTGGCACTAGCGATTACATCCCAGTCGGCAGTGCGGGCAAAACCGTGGGCGGGAAAAGCGGGTTCTGTTGCATGGGCACCAAACCACGGCCAGCAGATCGGCATGCCGCCGCGAATCGACTTTCCGGGTGCCAGCTTTGCATCGGCAGAGAGCCAGATCACCGCTTCGGCATCCACAGGTTGCCAGCTCATCAAGTGGGCACCCTGTAGCGCAATGGTCGCAGAGGCCTGTTGATTGTTGATGGTGATGACGGTCTGCCCACTCGGCGTCGTTGCAAACACCAGCTGTTTGCCAATGCCAAACGGGTTGTTTAGGTTAGTGATGTTATTCATTTTAATAGGTAGATGTGCCTTTGCCCTAATCCCCAGATAGAAACACGCATGCTGCACCACCTCTTGATACCACAGCAAAACAAAAAATAGCCGCCGATTTGAGTTGTGCTCTGCGCTGCGCTATGCGCTACGGCAGCACAATTTAAACACCACTACGGCGGCCCGGTTTGCGCGACGTTAGCCTTTGGAAAAGTGTTTATCCAGCTTGTCTAATAGGTTCAGGCCTTTGCCGATATCGCCACGAGAAGCAAGAGTTCTAAAGCGGATTTCACTATCGAATTCTGCAAGTGCCTGGGTTGAGAATTCTTCAACTAATTTATTAACGCTCACATTTCTGTATTGAGCTAGCGTTTTTAAACGACTGTGCTTGTCATCTGGCAATCTAATGGTTAATGTACCCATATCACTCACCTCTCAGCATTTGTTCAGGTTTCAAAATAGTTAATTCGGGAAAGTTGAGCTCGGAATCTTTCAGGTCAGAAATGTTGTTGGTAATAATATGTGTAGCATTTCCGGCCAACCCTAGTTCAATCAAAAAATTGTCCGCCTCATCCGTAATATTTGGCCGCCACAAGTAGTAAATGGGAATCCAGTGGCAAACACTGTAAAAGGCATTAAGTAACTCTCTTATTCCGGTGTCACTCAAAGGGCACTTCTTGCGTATCCTGCTTCGCTGGCTAACATCTTCAAGCTCTTGAAATAGAGCGTTACTTATCAATGGGTTATATTCACCTTTGAGGCACCGTCTCAGCACATCCCTGCTAGGGCCTCTCACGCCGATTAGGGCGCTAATGATGACGCTTGTATCAACTACGACTATCTTGCTCATAAGCTTAATGATAGCATATATGCAGTCATTATCAATAAGCTGAAACTGCGATATTTTCAATATAAAAATCTGTTGTTACCTTACAACAAGGAATGCGGGTTGGAAGAGGAGTGTTGCGATGGGAAAGCCTGAAGTGGGTAATCAACTGTTTGGTGATGTTCGCCAGCTAATAGAGGCAGCCAAAGGGCGCGTTGTGGCCAGCTTAGCTTCAAATCTGAATGTAAGATTTGGTCGAGGCTGGTCCAAACGAAATTTAATGCAAATGATTAAATTTTCAGACAACTTCCCCGATTTCCAAATTGTGCAGACAGTGTCTGCACAATTGAGCTGGAGTCACTTTGTGACTTTAATCGCCATCGATGATTCGCTTAAAAGAGAGTTCTATCTCGCCATGGTCGCTGAGGAACGCTGGTCTACCCGTACCTTAGTGGCACGCCAGTACCGTATCCAGATAGATGATGAAGAACACTCCATCGAGCTGTTGGAGCTCTGGACAGAAGCGGCATCCATGTGGCGGTATCTTACCGTGTTGCCGCCGCGTGAAGTGCTGCAAGCTAAGTTACAGCAATCGATACAGCGGGCGCGGCAGCGTCTAAACGAAGGTGATCGTGAAGGGTGATGCTATGGGCAGCCGCTCACGCTGAAACGTGAGCCGCAGAATAGCCATGACAAACGCGCCGTCGCGGTCTACTGGCTGGGGAAAAACTGGGTATGTGTCACGACGAGAGAGCCAGGTGGTCTCAAAGATGATGGGTCGTGGTGAACGGCTGGAGGCTAGGACGGTGTGCCCCTCAGGGTATAGCAGGTTTGGGTGGCGGTTATGATCCGAGGCAGGCGGTGGCGTTTGATGTGGTGGTGTGAATTATGAAAGATAAGCTTATTACTCTCTATAAAAAAGGCACTGCCTCGAAAGAGAAGCAGTGCCATATACACAAATTAAAGAATCAGCCACTGTTTCAATCCACGCGCCCGAGAAGGCGCGACTAAACTCAACAATGGATGGTAACTTGTAAATAATCATCCACTGAACTAATTTAGCATTGTCTGAATTTCAAATCTAGGGGCAATGCAATGGGTTGGAGACTGTTTCGCGAGCTGAGGCTTCTACTTATTCAGTTGCCAAATGGTAGATTCTGGGCTGTTTGGCTTCTACTGAGCATAGGGGTCTGTGGGGTCGTAGCGAAACAATTTTTGTGAAAAATATCAATGCATGGTGAATAAACACATGAATACGCAACATGGATAAATTTATAGCTCATCGGCGAAAAGATGGGAAAGAGCAGTTGCTTGACGCTCATTTAACCGAAGTCGGTAAAATATCTGCCCGTTTGGCATGCAAACTTGGAGTACCTAATGCAGGCGCGTTGATCGGTCTATTGCATGATATGGGGAAATTCAGTCAGGATTTTCAGGTTTATATAGGTTCGGCTACGGGAAAAATTAAACCTGGTGAAGACGCTTATGTGGATTTTGACGGGCTGAAGGGAAAGATCGATCACTCAAGTGCTGGTGCTCAGTGGGTGTGGGAGAGCTGTCAAAAATGGGGGCCTCAAGGGCAGTTGGTTGGTCAAATATTGGCATTGTGTATTGCATCTCATCATAGTGGTTTGATCGACTGCCTAAGACCAGAGGGTGAAAATGGTTTTTCAGACAGAATGGGTAAGTCAGATGATAAAACCCATAAAAATGAAGCACTGAACAATGCGCCGGAACACTATGTTGAGAAACTGGGTGCGCTAGCAAATAAAGAGTTAATCCAAAATGTGTGGGGGCAGCTTCGGATAGTTGGTCAGGCACCGAACGAAGCCATCAGGTCGTTCAATATTGGATTTTTTAGCCGTATGTTGTTCAGTTGCCTGATCGATGCCGATCGCATAAACAGCGCAGATTTTGAAACACCAGAAAATACCCAGCATAGACGCAGTTCGCCGGTTGATTGGGCTATATCAATCAAACGTCTTGAGCAAGCAATCAGTGAATTCGATGGTGATAAGCCCATTGACGAGTTACGGCGAAATATCTCAGATACTTGCCGTCAACGAGCAGTAGATAGGCAAGGCATCTATACGCTCACCGTTCCTACTGGGGGAGGGAAAACTTACGCCAGCTTGCGTTACGCCTTGCACCATGCCCAGCAGCATAAACTGGATCGTATTATCTACATTGTCCCTTTTACCTCCATTATCGAACAAAATGCCGCAGCAATCAGAAAGGTGATCGAGTCTTCCGGGGATATCTACCCTTGGGTGCTAGAGCAGCACTCGAACCTGGAACCAGAGCAGCAGAACTGGCATAGCAAACTGGTGAGTGAAAACTGGGATGCGCCTATCGTGATGACCACCATGGTGCAGTTTCTTGAGGTACTGTTTTCAGGAGGAACCAGGGGTGCAAGGAAGCTGCATCAATTGGCCAATACGGTATTGATATTTGATGAAATTCAAACACTTCCCATAAATTG
>JAJRWL010000134.1 GCA_024276875.1 Gammaproteobacteria bacterium | reverse complement strand
TTCGGCCAGCAAAAGGCCAAAGAGAACCTAGTCGAAAAAATTGATAACGCCAGTCGGGGGTTAGAGGCATCTAAGCGACTATGGATTCTGCTGGGGCCTCCTGGCGCTGCAAAATCACGCTCTATGGATGGTATCAAACGCGCACTCAACCTCTATTCGGCCAGCGACGAAGGGCGCACCTATACGCTTCTACTTCCTACGGTCGATGAACGTCTAAAAGACAAAGCGTTGTTTGAAGAAGATGGTATCTACTATCTGCAAAGCCCTATATTTGAACGCCCACTCCAGGTTATTCCACAAGCCCTACGAAAAGATTTCTGTGAAAAGCTCAATTCAGAGATCAGCAGTGATGAGCTAAAGGCATTTTTAGAGAAACACACCCATTACGATGACAGCTTCAACATCCAGATTGATGGCCTCATGTCACCCTACTCTGACCATATTTTAAAGGATTTCATGAAGACCAAAGGGCTGGATCTGTGGGAGCTACTCCCCTATCTAAAAGTGAAGCGCATGGTCTTTGATGCACGCACCAAAACCGGCATCGGCTCCTATACGCCCCGCGACGAGAAGAGCCAAGAAGCAGGCTCACTGGTGGGCAATATCGACTATAGCCTGCTGCCCCGTTTTGGCAGTGAATCACACCCCTTGGTACACGATTATCAAGGTGAACTCTGCGCCGGAGCCAACGGCTTGGTCGAAATCCACGAAATCCTTAAGCTATCCGATAAATTCCTCTACGAGCTACTGTTTGCCACACAAGATCGCTTCTTTAAGCCTGAAGGCCAACCGCCTGTCCCCTTCAACGGGGTCATTATCGGTCATACTAATTTCCATGAATTTAATATGTTCATTGGCAATGAAAGCTTTGAAGCACTGCGCTCACGCACCACCTTTATTGAGATGCCACTCTCCGTCACCTTTAAAGAAGAGCAAAAGATCTACGACATCACCTACTCCAATGAGCATCGCAAATGGAGTGATAAAAAGAAGCACACTGCCCATGTTGCACCCCACAGCATTGAGATGTTGAGTTTGGTCGCCGTTATGACGCGGCTCTATCAATCCAAACAGAACCCTAATCTCTCGCTATTACAGAAGGCGCTGATCTATGCTGGACGGGCAGACAGTGGTGTCGATAACAACATGTCCAAGGCTATTCTTGATGAGTTTGAATTCATCAAACCTTCAGAAGGCACCTTTGGACTTGATCCTCGCTTTATCCAAAACATCTTTGAAAATACTGAGCATTTTCAAATCAATGAATTTGCAGCCAATATCCAACGTCTTGAAGATGAGAAGAGTGAGCCAACCATGCTCACCTCCATTGCACTGAACAACCCCTGCGTATCACCATTGGATCTCTACATCCGCATGGAAAACGCCATCAAAGATGCCTTTGCCACCCACAAAAATACGCTTAATCATTATCTGACAAAGATTCTGCCGCAAGCCAAGAGCTGGATATTTAGCCAGATCGCCAGTGATGTTTACACAGCGGTACTGCGCGATACCACCATTGTTGAAAGCACCTGGAAAAAATATACCGACCATGTGCGCGCCTATGCTCATAACACCAAGGGCAAACATGAAGTGACCCAAATGGACGTACAGCCGGACGAAAAATTCATGCAGACCATTGAGCAATATCTCGGCATTCCAGAAAAAGATGTCTTTCGTAAAGAGCTATCCGACGCCATCGCCAGTGTCAGTGGCAAGGTTTTATTAGCCGACGAACCCTCCTACCAAGCCGCCATCAAACGCTTTGTATTTGAGAATGAGTTCAAATCAGGTGAAAACATCAAACTACTAGGCTGGATCAAAAGCGGTAGTAGCGCTGCGGGTGTCGATTCCAAAGAGCAGGAGCAACTCAACGAAACGGTTAAATACTTGATGGAACACCAGGGTTACTGTGGCAAATGCGCATTTCAGGCACTGACCATCACCGCCAACGCCTCCAGCATTGATATCTAGGATGGCCATTCCAATAACCTGACGAGCCAAAATTTATGGATGCCGATCGCATTACATCTGACGAATCCGAGGGCTTCTTCAATGATTTTATTGAGGAGCAGCTAAACGATCTTGTTGAAGACATTATCAATGAGGGCGATCTTGATCGAACCGATGCCAGCGGCAGTGATCTGATTGTAGAGATGGATGATATTGAACCCCCTACCCTGGTCTATGGCGACCAAAAGAGTGGGGGTGGCACAGGTCAGGGTGGCGGTGAACCAGGCGATGAAAAAGGCAAACTAAAATTTGAGATACCCTTTGAGCGATTTATGGAATTGGTCGCCAATAAGCTCCGCCTCCCCAATCTATTGAAAGAGGGCAAAGGTAAAATTAAAGAGGTCTCTTATCACTTTAAAACCTTTGGCCCTGTCGGCGTACTTTTAGATAAAAAACGCACCTTTAAACGCGCACTACGCAGCAGCATCAGCACCGGAGTTTACAACCCCAATGAAGGGCGCTTCGATGTAGAGATTCGACGCAAAGATCGCCGCTATAAAGTGCCACAACGCGAAGAGACCCCCAAATACAAAGCTGTTGTTTTTTATATGGGGGACATCTCATACTCCACCTTTGGCGAACGGTTGGAACTAGAGAAACGCCTGCTTAACTTTACCCACCACTGGCTTGATTTCAATTACGGCAAAAATAATGTTGAACATCGCTTCTTTGTTCACGATGTGGAAGCCTACGAAGTAACCCCCGAACAGTTCTATCAGGTTAGCAATATTGGCGGCACTCGCGCCTCGCTGGTATTTGACCTCATCTCAAATATTGCTTTTAACGAATATGATCCTGCCACAACCAATTTCTACGGTTTCTATGTAGGCGATGGCGAGCTTTTTGGTAATGATGCCAAAGAGATTGTTGAGATCATCAAAGAACAACTCCACCCCATGTTCAATCGTTTAGCACTGGTCGAAATCCAACCCAGCCGTATGAGCTGTCTCAATGCAGAGGTCACCAAAGCCTTCGCTTCTGACCGCGTGATACGCACCTGTGAGCTAAAAGGGAAAAAAGAGATTATCAAAGTCATCAAACAGATGTTCGAGGCGCGCCATGCTTAGCCTAAAATCAGACCCAAAACTGTTTGAACTGGCGCAACGGGTAGCGTATTTCGCCAAAGAAAAATTTAGCATGACACTACCCGAGATGCGCTTCTTCATTCTCAACCCCATGGAATTTGCTGCCCTACTGGAAAAAAATGTCTACCCCACCAGCCCCATCAATATCTGGGAAGGTAAAAAAATTGCCAATAAAAAACACCGCATAGAGAGCGGCCAAGAGTCAGCCCTCTACTATGAGGTCGTGCAGACCGGCAACCCCTCCTACGCCTACCTGAACGAAACCAACTCAGCGCTAACTCAAGCCTCAGTGATGGCACATGTGGCCGGACACTGTGAGTTTTCTGAGTTAAATGTACTGCACGACTCAGACATGAATCGCACTGAATATGTGATGCACCTGGTACGCAAGGTTGATCTAGGTCGGCATCAGATGTGCGAACGACGCTACATCGACTACTGGAATGCCTGCGAGTCCGCACTGCCCTTTATCGCACCTAACTCCCAGTACAATCTGGAAAACAGCATCGATAGAGAATCCACTATCACCGCCAGTACGACAGCGCCAAGTGGCACACCCGAGTCAAACAAACGCCCCTTTAGCTTGGTAGACAATACGCTTGATACCCTACTCAAACCCAGTGCTGCAAAACCCTTTGTCGAAATGGAGAAGAAGCGCGAACGACATGAAACACTCAGTCGCCGAGGCTATAGCCTGCGTGCGCCCTGCCAAGATATATTGGGCTTTTTGCGCCAATACGCCCCCACCAGTCAGGCTGAACACGCCATTCTGGACTACCTCTACACCGCCCATATGCATCAGGATTTCGTTGTTCGCACACAAATCATGAACGAAGGCTGGGCCATGTATTGGGAAAAGAAGATCATGATGGAGCTATTTGCAGAAGATGCCGTGCGTGGAGCCATCGATTATGCCAAGGTCTTTTCCGGTGTCTGCTATCCTCGCCCTTATTACCAGCGCAATCCCTACCATCTTGGCTACCACATGTGGTTACACATTGAAGAACTATACAACGAAGGCAAGATGAGCTTGGACTACTACGAAGAGACGGATCTCAATACCAAGCAAGAGTGGAAAAAACCAGCAGAGAAACTCAACCCACACGCCTGTATGCGCCATCTGGTTAAAAGCACGACCGACTACGAATTTCTGCGCCGTTTTCTCACCCCAGAGTTAGTTGAAAAATTTCACCTTAATCGAATAGATCAACGTACCGCACAGAAACTAGGCATAAAAAATGAAGATATTATTAAAGCAGACAGACAATGGGTATGGCTGCGTCCTGAACCCATAAAGAACGAAATGCTCGGTTTTTTTGCTCACTTCTATCGCCCCAGAATCTACCTTATTGATTCTGACTTTATGGATGGTGGATTGTTACTCATGCATAGAGATGATGGTCGAAACCTAAGGGCAGAGTGGATTCGCCCCACACTCAACAACCTTAACCGTATTTGGAAAGCCCCCGTATACCTACTCTCTAAAGATAAACTCTACGCAGCCAGCGCAAATGGCTACAAAGAGAGCACAATAAAAGGAGTCGTCACATTTGAAGAGGTTGCAGAGCGACTAAGCAAACAGCAAAAACCATTTAAAGCAGCATAACTGACTTTAGGCTTGCGACATGAATAACTTTAATTTTGAACGCATACTTGGCCACTCTAAAAAAAATAGCCTAAGCTTTCGTGAATTTGTTGAAGAAACCGCCAACAACCCACAACAATGCCTCTACACCAGCTCCTCCCTTATTGCTGAAGCCGTTAAACATTTTGGCTATGAGATCGTTGTACGCTCCGGTGAACCCACTATAAATTATCAGGTATTTGAAGACCCATTTTCAAATGGCATCAATGAAGTCTGCGGCCAGGAGTTCTGCACCAAGCAGATCATTGACGTTATTGAATCTGTAGGCAAAGAGTCCGGCCCCAGCCGAGGTATCATTTTGGTGGGGCCGCCTGCCTCAGGCAAAACCAACATTGTTGACCTGATCTGCCAAGCGCTCGAAGAGTACAGCAAACTACCCTCAGTAAAACTCTACTCCTTCTATTTTTGCTTTAGTGATGGAAAAGATCAGCGCCTTGAGATACGCCCTGCCTTTGCCCAAAATCCAATACTGTTATTTCCTACAGTATTGGAGCAAAAGGGGCAGCTTATCCACCCTCGCCAGGAGTTCTTTGAATTTCTAACCCACACACAAGAAAAAGATAAAAGCAGCATCCGTATACCCACCTATTTTCAGCATGCCGCATTAGACAAACGCAGCATGCATATTCTACAAGTGCTTTTGGAAAATCCACGCAACCACGGCAAATCTCTATCGAAAATCATTGACGAATATGTACGCGTAGAAGAGATTGAATTCTCAAATGCCCTGGCACGAGGCGTTGCCAATATCGACGACATGAATCAACTTAAGGTTTGCACTACACAAATGCAGATGGGAAGCAAACTCAGTGCCATGCTGGCCGAGCATCTACCCGGCATGAATATGGCACAATATGAAGGCGCTTTAGTGAGCGCCAATCGAGGCATACTTCATATTCATGATGCCTTCACAACCGGCTCTAAAGAAGGCACGACTCAAGAAGAGTATAAACCTCTACTGATGTTACTCGGCAGTGGCAAGGCATCCATCGAGTCAACCCAAGCCGCTATTGATACCACTGTAATTATCACCACAAATATTGAAGAGATGCAGCTACTGGAGCGCCAGCTTACATCATCCAAACTATTGGATCGCATTGAGAAAATCCCCGTCAACTATCTGCTGGATGCCAATTCAGAGATGGATATTCTGCGCCGTGATATGGCAAACATGCGCAAACAATATGATGTTGACCCCAACCTGTTACGCATTGCCGCCTACTACTCTGTTATGACTCGGCTGCTGCCACCACTGGACGAGAGGCTGCCAGAGGATTGGAGCAAAGAGAAGAGAGCACTTTTTCTTACTATTACGCCTGAACAAAAGCTTTTCATCTATGCCGCTCAGTCAGAAGATCCTATCAGCACTATTCGTAATTTACCCTTCTGGCATCCATTTCATAATGAGGCGGCAAAACTTGGAATTAATGTAAAAGTCCCCTCCACCTATGCTTACTTAATCAAACAGCGTGATGATTGTGTACCACTTGAACAGTGTAATCTCTTTACCGATGAGCAATTAAAATTAATTGATGATAGCTTTATGCGCGAGCTATGGAATCAACACTACCCCAACGAGGGGAAGAATGGCATCTCAGTGCGTCAGCTGCAAAACATCATGCGCAATACGATTGTCGCCTCAGATGGCAGCAAGATTCATGTGGGCACTTTCCTCAGCCAGTTAAAAAAAGTTTTTATACAAGGGGCCACCATTCACCACTGGCTGAGAATTGATGCACAAACGACCAAGAAACGAGAGTCCATTACACCTCGCGCTATTGGTAGTGTGATATTGGAAGAGGGAGAGGGCGACTACGGTGATTACAAAAACCTAGTCAAGGTACTGCAAGCCGTTTACTTCACCATTATCCGCAAAGAGATCACGGTCTGCACCGTTGACCGCAATCCAGAAGAGATCGCTGCGGATCTGCGCCGCTACCTACAGCACACACTGCTGACGACTGCCGCAGAAAACCGTGCCTTTGCTCATATTATGATCCCCAAATTCACCTATGTTGACCCCAGCACAGGCGAAAAAATTGACAAATCTGACGAGCGATTCATGAAATCTATGGAACAGATTCTTGCCCGCCCAGGCACCTATGCCATCTATCGACGAGAGATAGCTCAACGCTTCTTAGAGCTGCAAAACAGCGGCGAGCTGTCACTGGAAGATGGGAAGTCAGCTGTTGCTTCACGCAAAGACAACCTGCTTAGCTGCTTTGGTAATGAATACACACATCTTCTGTCGCACCGTCGAACCGTAGAAGGCATTGACCCCGAGCGACTAAAAGAGGCATTTGTTCAAAAACGCAACATGCCCGATGAATATGAAGAGTACCCCGCTGAGCTAAAAACCTTTGCCCAAACCGTGCTGAGTAACATGACGAAACGTTACAACTATTCAGAACGCAATGCACTCGATACGATCATCTTTGCCCTGCGTAAAGATATTATTAAATTTGAGGAGATCATTAGCTAGGTTGCAACATTAACTTTCAAAACAACGTTTTTGCGCCTTAAGATGACGAAGTACCGCAATGCGATCTTCTGCTGAAATAATGCGCCGATCTTCTTTATAGTCCACATAGACACCATAAAGCACCGTAGCGTAGGCATAATAATAAAGCCCCCCTATTGTTCCAATCCAAACGCCCGCCCCTTGAATAGGATCATCATAAAATGAGGGGGTATAACTATGACTTTTTGACACAGCAACCGTCATCGACCACTCCAACTCGCGACAGGTAAGCGCCAACTCCTCATCAGCCGCCCGGGGAGCCTGGGGAGCACGATAGAGATCAATCGCATCAATAGCCGCTTTAATCTCCCGCATCACCTGCTTAACATCCTCTTTAAACTCAGCCGCTTGCTTAAATTCAGAAGCTTGTGTCATCCCCATAAAACCAAACACAGCGCCAGCCAATAGCCAGCGCCACACCCTATTATTCATAATATTTGCCCTATATCTACTGCCAGTATTATCGGTTAAAAAGCGCGAATCACTTACCTATCATCCATTATTCAATTAAACTATAGCCCCTCTATTAACATGCTGCACGAGCTGTCTCACCATGAAAATAACCATCATCCCCGTAACACCCTTACAACAGAACTGCTCCATACTCTGCTGTGAAGAGACCCATCAGGCCGCCGTAGTCGATCCAGGTGGCGAAATCGACCTCATTATAGAAGAGGCCAACAAAATGGGCGTGAAGATTGAAAAAATCCTCATCACTCATGCCCATATTGACCATGCGGGTGGCGCAGCCGCCTTGTCAGAAAAGCTAAACATCCCGATTGAAGGGCCACATAAAGAGGATCAATTCTGGATTGATGGCCTACCCGAGCAGAGCATCGCCTACGGTCTACCCGAAAAGGCACGCGTATTCACGCCTGCTCGCTGGCTAAAAGATGGCGACAAGGTCACCTTTGGCAATGTGGAGCTGGATGTACTCCACTGCCCAGGGCACACACCTGGGCACGTTGTCTTTTATCACCCTGGTGAGAAGCTTGCACTTGTTGGCGATGTGCTCTTTCAAGGCTCCATAGGCCGCACAGACTTCCCTCGGGGAGATTACGCAACGCTTATCGAATCCATACACAGCAAACTCTGGCCACTGGGCAATGAAGTAGAGTTTATCTCTGGCCATGGCGCAACCTCCACCTTTGGTGAAGAACGCAGAAACAACCCCTTTGTTGGCGACACAACATAGCAAAATAACAACAATAAAAACAAGCCTTTACGGCAGGGTTTTAAATAACCACTTAAACAAAGGTTTCGTCAGATTTTTTTACACCTAAAAATGACCGTTATATGGCGACATGATAGTCCTACAAGCTTCAAGTCTTTGATTTGCTGCTTGTTTAGGAAATAAACACCCTTTTTAAAGAGTGTCAGTATTTTTTACACTTCGCGTTATAAACGCCCCATAAAAATAGTCTATAAGTGCCTAATAACAACGCACGCAAGTTGTTGGCATCAATATTGCTAATTTGAATATGATTCCATTATTACCCTGATTAATGGATCACCTATTGGGAATATTCACTGGATGTGATGTGACCAATAACAAATAAAAATAAAAATAATGCGTTAATAACTAACCCCACTCTGTGGGGTTTCTTTTTTTAGAACAGCCATCCACAGCAAATGGGGCTTCCTTGTTTGCTCATATCCGCATCACCCACTTCTTAGATGCAAAATAGATTACAACACCCTACACTCTAGTTTATTATGAAAAAAATCATACTCTTCTTTATTAAAGGCTATATGTACATCATTAGCCCACTACTAGGTAACAACTGCCGTTACTATCCCAGCTGCTCACATTACACTCAAGAGGCCATTGAACTACATGGTTCTGCTTCCGGCCTTTGGCTTGGAATAAAACGTGTGTTACGTTGCCACCCATTTCACCCTGGCGGCTTTGACCCCGTACCAGAACCTAAATCAAAAAAGCCTCACTGATAACATTGATTAAAAACACACTGATACATTATTTAATCTTGCACAAGAGGTCATCTTAAACATGGGAAATTCACTACTCGATCAACTCAAGAAAAGCGGCTTAGTTGATGAAAAAAAAGCCAACAAAGCACAAAAAGCGCAACATAAACAAGCTAAAAAACAGCGCCAATGTCAAACTATTGATGCCAACAAATTACAACTACAGCAGCAGCAGGTCGAAAAAGCGAAGCATGATCGTGAGCTTAATTTACAACGCAAAAAAGAAGCCGACAAAAAAGCCATCCAGGCACAAATTAAGCAGCTCATCGAACTCAATCAAATTACTGACTATGACGGTGAAATTAATTACAACTTCACTGACAACAATATCATTAAGAACATACACCTATCAGAAAATATCCTTAAACAGATCAACCAAGGAAAGCTTGCCATTGTAAAATCAAACAGCACCTATAAGCTCATACCAATCGCCGTGGCAGAAAAAATAAGTCTGCGTGACGAACAATATATAATTCAATGCAAAGCACCTCAGCAAGATGATGAGAATGATGGCTACGCTGATTATAAAGTGCCTGATGACTTAATGTGGTAAGCATAAATACAGCGGCTTCAACAACCCAAGCAACATAAACACCCGACCATTTTTTACACACCTGAAAAGACAACAGAAGGTTCTTAAATGAAAAAACTACTCTTTATTTTTATCACCCTTATTTTGCTTACAACAACCACGCAAGCTAATAGCACAACAGATGAAATCTGGATTGATGTGCGCACAGTTGCCGAATACCAACACGGACATAAGAAAGGCGCAATCAATATTCCTCATACCGCTATTGGCCAGCGCATTGCGAACATTACAAAAGACAAAACGGCAAAAATACACCTCTACTGTGCCGCCGGCGTGCGGGCAGGCATTGCCAAAGCAACACTTGAACGCATGGGATATAAATCCATCATTAATGAAGGTGGATTATCCGATGTACAAAAGCAATCCAATCACTAAAACTGCCATTGATATGAGCATATTCATGCCTCATAACTCATGATTGAACCAATAGCACGACCTAGCATCTATTATAGTGTGGTTATTATTCAAGAAACCAATCTGACGCAGGCTGATACAAAAAATTCAGCAAGCCAGAATAGCCCACTCTATTATTTACGAGGCAGCAAATATGTCTATAAAAACAGTGCAATCACTTCTTATCATCCCCATCCTTACACTAACAACCTTATCCACAGCCTCCGCACATGAAACGCCAACCGCCCCTGATGATTGGCTGGTAAAAGAGAGCCCATACACAGAGGATGATATCGACAAAACCTTTATTAAAAAAGCAGGGAAACTTTACAAAAGAAAATGTAAAAAATGCCATGGTAGCAAAGGAAATGGGAAAGGTTCTGCTGCTGCCGATCTGGAAGTAAAACCTCCAAAATTCAACGCCTCTGGCTACATGGCAAGCAGAAAAGATGGTCAATTTTTCTGGGTATTAATAAATGGTAGCGAAGGCACTGATATGGAAGCATATGGGCCAGGCACTGACGTTAGTCTTTCAGAAGAACAACTCTGGCAACTCATTGCTTATATGCGAGCCAGCTTCACTCAATAACAAGCTCCTTACTTAAATAAACACACGCAATTAACTTCAGTTTAATCTGATAGATAATTAGTTTAAAAAATCAAATTACACTGAAGCCTCTGCACAACCACTGAGCCAACCACAAATATAAATATACAACTGATCTCCTAGTTTAGAGCCTTGTTAATTGTTTCATGATTGTTGTCCTGCTTTAAATATTTCATGGTTTGAGTAGTAAAAAAACGCTGAATGGAGGTGATGGGATCACCCGTTACTAAAAAATAGCCTGCAACTAGGAAACCCATAAAAAGGGCTGATAGATATCAGCCCTTTTTGTTTAGCATTTATATCCTGCGTCTTGAAAATCTAAGCCCAGCCAAGCCAAGGCCTAACAGCAGGATTGATGTGGGCTCAGGCACAGCCGTCACCCTCATTCGGTCGACACGAAAGTCATCATTAGAACCATCAGCCCAAATGAGGAAGTCCTTACCTGTAATGCCGGTAAAGTGAAACACATCATCGTGAACAGATGTCACATAGGATGAACCTGAACAACTATGGCAATCATGAAATAGAGATACACCATCAACGGTCAGATTGAAGTCATCATTGCTGCTCCAGTTATCCAGATTGAGGTAATCCAGAGTAACAAATTGATCAAACGAAAAGAGCAGGCCTTCATCCAAACCATCACCGTCTATCAGAGTGCCATTGCCAGAAGTGGTTACCCCCAGGTCATCACTGCCAACCCATATGCCGGCAGGATTAGTAATCTGGCTCATGCTATCGATAACGCCATGCCCATCGCTCACAATAGTGTATGCAGTGGTCGTGACGGATATACCATCCATCGTCAACCCAAATGAATCCACTACATCACCATATGAGATGCCAGAGTTCTGAGCACTAAACGCAGTCTCATTCGCTCCATAGTCAAACATCGTTGCACTACTCAGCGCTGGCAGCACACCCACCAGCATACCCAAAGAAAGAATGGTTAGTTTTGTTTTATTAGTCATGTTTTTCCTGTATTCGTTTATGTTTATCTACCGCTGCTACTGGAAATAACCGCGCAACAGCAGCAATTCACTCTATTTTTATAGGGCTCCTTAATGCCGTTAGCATAATGCATGCCACATCAAACTGGAAAAACAGGCGCGCAGGTACAGAATTGACACTTTATATTTTTTAACCGCCTTATATCAAAACCAATATAACCCTAATAAATCATTAATATTCAATATGTTACATAGCTTATTGCAGCCATGCATTTTTCAGTTGCTGCTATTGTAAGTGAAAAATATCGATATTTTATACGCAAGTAATTCAGGGGATATTACTCTTGACACGAAAAAAGATTCTCTTCAGTTTTACCCAGTGTAAAAAACCCTAACGCTTCAACATGGATAACACCACTCTTTTGATTGCACATAATTTGCAATCTATACGCAGACTTTTTATAAACCACAATAAAAACAACATCTTAATCTAAAAAACATCAACTTTACCGACTAAAAGCAGAGTGTAAAATATTCTGAGGGTTCTGGGGGGAGACAATACTTAAGGCTCTAGACTAGGAGGTATTAATGCTCCCGAAGTGATTTCCAAAGTTTACCCTGAAGCATCTCTGCACAACCACTAAGCCAACCACTGAGCCAACCACAAATGTCTTGCGGCCAAATACCACCATTCAACTTAACCGCACTATGTTGCCGCAGCTTATAATGCAATTGGGAAGAACAGCGACTAAACCTTAAATCGACATACCATACTCTCAAGTTGCGATGAAAGCTGCGCAAGCTCTTCACTTGCCGTTGCAATTTGCCCTGTACTCTCCGCAGTCTCGTTCGTCACTTGGTTAATGTTTATCGTGTTTCGATTTATCTCTTCTGCCACAGCGTCCTGCTCTTTTGCTGCGTTTGCAATCTGCATATTCATGTTATTAATGGTTGCAATAGATGCTGTAATTGTATCCAGTGATTGGCCAGCTAGTTCAGCCTGCTCAACACTTTCTTTGGCCTGTTCTTGACTCTGCTCCATCGAAATAACGGCCTCCTTTGAATAGGTTTGCAGCTTTTCTATCATTGACTGTATCTCTTGTGTAGATTCCTGAGTTCTACTAGCCAGCGTGCGAACTTCATCTGCCACAACAGCAAAACCTCGACCTTGCTCACCGGCTCTAGCTGCCTCAATTGCTGCATTTAGTGCCAGCAAATTGGTTTGCTCTGCTATTCCTCGTATAACATCCGATATAGTGCCTATCTGAATGCTGCCTTCTTCTAGTTTCTGAATTATACGTGCTGAATCTTCTAGCTTACTTGCTAAATCATGGATAGAAGAGACTGCAGTCAATACAACTTTACTACCTTTGTTTGCTTCTGTATTTGCTTCATTAGCGGCTGTCGCTGTTTGTGTAGCATTAGAGGCTACCTCTTTTACTGTTGCCATCATCTCATTCATGGCCGTAGCAACAAGATCCGTTTCCATCAGTTGTTTTTGAACCCCATCATTGGCGCGTTCAGTAATATTAACCAAATGAGCTGATGCTCCAGCAAGCTGATGGGTTGATTGATTAACATTTACAAATATTTGGCGGAACGATTCAAACATCCGGTTGAAACTATCGGCCATTTGGCCTATCTCATCCTGCGTGGATAACTCAACCCTTGCCGTTAAATCATGCTCTTTGTCTGCATAAATAATGGTGTTGTACATATCACGAACAGAACTTGTTATACCGCGAAGCACCATAATCATAATGATGCTGGTAAAAAGAATGGCGCATACGGCCACTGCAATTGCAAAAAACATTGCTGACTTGGCATTAGCAATAGATTCCTCACCACGCACTAATAGATCATTGCCAATATTAT
>JAJRWL010000133.1 GCA_024276875.1 Gammaproteobacteria bacterium | reverse complement strand
TTAGGGATGGTCTCTGTGATGACATTTACATACTCTCTTACCAGTAAGATAGCGTCTTTACCCGCCAAAACAGCATCTGTATTCAGGCGCAACTTCATCCATGCCTGCTCTAACACCTCTATTTCAGGCGTTACTTCAGGCGGGTGTGCCGGCACTCCATCTGGCTTTGAGCCTTGCTTTAATTCCAGCAAAATCTGATCAAAGCGATCACGTGTCTCTCGCAACCATACATAGGCTTTTTTATCGCCACTGGTCGCAGCCAAGGTGTATTTGGCCACGCGTTGAGAGAGCACCCGCTGCTCCATTGAACGCAGCAGATATTGCCTATCATGGGAATCCCAGGTTGTCACATGGATAAATGCTAACAATGAAAAGATAATTGCAGATATTAGAAGCACCGTTAACAGAATAATGGATGCGTTAGATCCAGTGGTGCTATTTTTTGGCGATACTTTCATTCATCTTTCTCCCGAAAGAGTATTATTTTTACTTTCAGCGTGTTCAATTGCTGTATAAATTTTAATTCAGACCCTAATCCACTTACGATAATTCATAACCACAGCATTAAAACTACAGTGCGGCCATTTGAAACTCGGTGCTTTCAGCTAACGCAAACATGCTAAATACGGGGCACTTTTCACCTTCATATTCAAACGCCGTTTTTACAAATTTCTCCAACAAGCCACCACCACTAATTGAGTAATCCAGTTGATTCTCTTGCGAAAAATGTCGCATCCCTAGTACGCTTTTTACCAATAAGCCACTGAAAAGCCCTTGATGTTTAACAACCAACACCCGACACTCCCGCCCTGTCATCACGGGTTTACCACCTAAAAACAGCTGCAAGTCAATGATAGGCAACAGGCTACCGCGAACATTAGCCACCCCTTTTACCCATGCGTGCGTGCCAGGCACGAAGGTTACATCTGAGGGAAAGTGCAATATTTCGGCCACTTCATTTAGCGGCGCAATTAAACGCATCTCACCCAATGAAAAGATCATGCCCTCCCAATACTGGTGCGCCTCTTCCAGTTCAGGTAAGGCGGCTTGCCGAGCAAGGCTTCGCTGCTCTATCTCACTTAACAGCTGGATGAGTTCATGAGGCGACTTGGCCGTCATCATTTTGTCCGTTTGGATTTTAGAAGGAGGCAAAACATATAACACATTATTATGAAATTTTTTATTCAGTCAGTACCGCTTGAATCTTTGCCAGCAGCTCTTTTACCGCCACCGGTTTGACAACATACTCTTTTGCACCTTGTCGTTTTCCCCATGCTTTATCCGTCTCTTGATCTTTGGTTGTGACCATAATAACCGGTATCTCTTTGGTTTCTGGATCACGACTCAATTGCCGAGTCGCCTGAAAACCATTCAAACCAGGCATCACAACATCCATTAAGATTAGATCAGGTTGCACCCGCTTAGCTTCCGCCACCCCTTTCTCGCCATTATCAGCAAGCAATATCGTATAGCCTTCCTTCTCAAGCAGGCTTTTCATAACATACGTTTCAGTTGGGGAGTCATCGACAATAAGGATTGTAGTCATCGTTAATTACCTAATGTAAATCCATCTCACTGACGGTTAATCAGTTTATTAATTTATATGTCCCGCATGATTTCTAATAGCACCCAGCAGCTCTTCACGGGTGAATGGTTTAGTGAGATATTGTTCTGAACCTACAATTCTTCCTCGCGCCCGATCAAACAACCCATCTTTACTCGACAGCATAATGACAGGTGTTCTTTTAAACTCTTCATTATGTTTGATTAAGGAACAAGTTTGGTAGCCATCTAAACGTGGCATCATAATATCTACAAATATAACATCCGGATGACTGTCAGCTATCTTAGCCAGCGCATCGAAACCATCTATTGCCGTCAATACCTCACAGCCTGCTTTTTTTAAAAGGGTTTCAGCCGTGCGCCGAATAGTTTTACTATCATCAATGACCATGATTTTTAGGCCAATAATATCATTATATTCGATCGTCACTGATCACCCTCTTAACAGATACACAAATAATTTAGTTATGATTCAAAAATCAACAATAAAAGAACCACGCCAAGCCAGCGCACAGACCATATCAACTGACGTTGCCAACTGCAACATAGCAGATTAGTCAGGCATTATAGTTGATAAAAATAGTCGGATATAAAAACTGATTGAAATACAGAGAGAATCACTTATCCTCTCCGAGTCTGTGCAACAGCCGCCATAATATTAGCAGCCAAAACACTCTGCAACCGTATTTTAAGTGAACAGAAAACCACAACCAAATCACATTTTATGAAAATAATGGCCGTCCGATCATGACTATTTCCCTTGGCGTTGTAATGGATCCAATCCAAAACATTACCATACAAAAAGACAGTACCTTCGCCATGTTACTGGAGGCGCAAAAGCGCGATTGGAATATCTGGTACATAGAACAAAGCGACCTTTTTCTTGAAGGTGACAGAACCTACAGCCAAATGCAGCAGCTTAAGGTCGAGGATAACCCTTCACACTGGCATGACCTGCTCTCAGAGCGCACAGCCCCACTGGATGAGCTGGATGTGATTTTAATGCGCATCGACCCTCCTTTTGACATGGAGTACATCTATACAACCTATCTGCTGGAACAGGCTGAGCAGCACGGAACCCTTATTATCAACCGACCACAAAGCCTACGCGATGCCAACGAAAAACTCTTTACCGCCCGATTCCCTCAATGCTGCACACCCACGATAGTAGCGCGCCGCCATCACCACATCCTCAAATTTCTTAAAAAACATGGCGACATTATCCTAAAGCCCCTGGGAGGCATGGGGGGAGCATCTATCTTCCGCATTCGCCAGGGAGATCCCAACACCAATGTCATCCTTGAAACACTCACCCGCCACGGCACTCAATTCACCATGGCTCAACGGTTCGTACCCGAAATTAACAAAGGTGACAAGCGCATCCTAATGGTCAATGGCGAGCCCATTCCCTACGCACTGGCGCGCATTCCCAAACCCGGTGAGACCCGGGGCAACCTGGCAGCAGGAGGTTCAGGCAGAGGACAACCCCTATCAGAAAATGATTTTAGAATTGCCCGTGAAGTGGGGCCAACCCTGCGTGAATACGGCATCCTGTTTGCGGGATTGGATGTTATTGGTGACTACCTTACTGAGATCAACGTCACCAGCCCAACCTGCATCAGAGAGCTTGATAAACAATTCAACCTTAATATCAGTGCCACATTGATGGACTGCATTGAAGAGAAGCTACGCTAGCCCCCATGAGCCGTCCCGCCATCATCAGCTCTTTCGACCGCATGGGGCTTACACTCTTCTTCGCTGCCTGTCTGCATATTGCTTTTATACTCGGCGTTGGCTTTGATGCTGCCCACCCAAAACCTCAAACAGCCGCACGCACACTAGAGGTGATAGTGGTACACAATGCACGCCAACCAAAAGAGCCAAAAGAGGCTGATTTTCTCGCCCAAACCCATCAACAAGGCGGCGGAAATCAAGAGCAGGTCACAAAACCAACCATTGAACCCATACCAGCGCAACCAGCCGCACCATCACCAAAGCCACACCCTGCTAAGCTGCCAATCACAGATGCCGTGACATCCGCAGCGCCGACACCCGAACTTAATACAGCATCTGAACAATCCACCTCCCAACCCAGTAAAAAACTGGTCGCACAAAAAGCGTCCCGAAAAGTTACTAGCCCGCTGTCATCACTCGATAATAAAGAGGCGAGCAAACCTAAAAAAAGAAAACGCCTCTCTATCTCACAGCTACTTGCCAGCAGCAATCAAGAGATCAAACGTATCTCTGCCGCCTTAGATCGTAAAACCAGAAACTATGCCAAGCGACCACGGCGCAAGGCCATAAACGCCAGCACTAAAGAGTACAAATACGCCACCTATCTCGATGCCTGGCAGCGTAAAGTTGAACGTGTAGGCAACCTAAATTACCCTGATGAAGCTAAACGAAAAAAACTGTATGGCAACCTGATACTGCACGTAGCGGTGCGTGCCGATGGCAGCATTAATAACATACGCATACTGCACTCATCTGGGCACAAATTGCTGGACGATGCCGCCATTCGCATTGTTAAGCTCGCCGCGCCTTTTGCCCCTTTTCCATCTGGCATTATAAAAGATACCGACATCCTTGATATTACCCGCACCTGGCGTTTTCTCAGCAGCAACCGTCTGGGCTGGAAAAAATAACAAAACCTACTTGCAGTAGCGCCAGCTGCCCCTGATACTATGAGGCATGAACAGCGAAACAAATCTAAAAAATCACTTTTTAATTGCCATGCCAAGTCTGCAAGATGCTGATTTCTATCACACCGTGACCTACATCTGTGAGCATGACGAGCAAGGTGCCATGGGGATCATTATCAACCGCCCACTGGATCTGGAACTGACCGACATTTTAGAACAGATGGATATCAGCCCCGATACGCCAGAGGTCATCCACCAAGCTATTTATTCTGGTGGACCCGTGCAAACTGAGCGAGGCTTTGTGCTGCACCCATCGGATAAATCATGGGATGCAACCAATAAGATCACCCCCAATATCAGCATTACAACCTCAAAAGATATTTTACACGCCATCGCAGCAGGTGCAGGACCAGAACAGAGCCTCGTCGCGCTTGGCTACGCAGGTTGGGGAGCGGGTCAGCTAGAAAAGGAGCTGGCTGAAAATACCTGGTTAAGTGGCCCTGCCGATACCCAAATCATCTTTTCACACCCAGCAGAGCAACGCTGGCAAGCGGCAGCTCAACTCTTGGGGGTAGACCTAAACCTCATATCGGGTCAGGTTGGACACGCTTAACACCTGCATATTAATGGGCACACTCCTCGGATTTGATTACGGCACAAAAAAGATTGGCATTGCTGTCGGCCAGACCATTACCGCAACAGCTTCACCCTTAACCACACTACTGGCCAAACAGGATAAACCAAACTGGGATGAGATCAGCCAATTGATTACAACCTGGCAACCCGAGGCACTGGTGGTGGGTATGCCACTTGACCTGGACGACTCTGAAACCGAAACTGTCCCTCGTGCCCAACGCTTTGCCCGACAATTAGGGGGGCGCTACCATCTACCCGTACACATGGCAGATGAAAAACTCACCTCCATGGTGGCGCTTCAAGAACTCAAGGGCAAAAAAAGACACTACGGCGATGCCGATGCCATCGCTGCAAAACTCATACTGGAAACATGGCTCAGTTAACACTCGCAATAATTACAAATCAGCCGCAGAAGTCGATCATCTGATCAACCAAATGGTAGATAAATTAAACCACCACCTGGCAGCAAGTCACATCAGCACCCCCATCATGATCGGCATCCACACCGGTGGCGTATGGTTGGCAGAACGCCTGCACAGACAGATGCAACTCAAAGACCCACTGGGCACACTGGATATCGCCTTCTATCGGGATGATTTTACCCGCATCGGCATGAATCCACAGGTAAAACCATCCCACCTGCCCGTCACCGTTGAAGATCGCCATATTATCCTGGTTGATGATGTGCTTCAGACGGGGCGCACCATCCGCGCTGCACTAAATGAGATCTTCGACTACGGTCGTCCTGCCTCTGTGATACTGGCAACCTTGGTCGAACGCAGTGGCCGAGAGCTGCCGATTGAACCCGACGTGGTTGGCATCTGCCCAAATCTGACGCCAGAAAACCACATCACACTAACGGGTCCCGACCCACTTGGCCTCATCATCAAAGAGAGCAAACACGCTCCCTCTTAAAATCAGAGCCTAACCCATGATTAGCCCTAACGAACCCAATATTCAACTCGACCCACAGGGAAGACTTAAACACTTTCTGACCATCGAGGGACTCAGCCGAGGGTTATTAACCGAAATTCTGGATACCGCAGAATCTTTTGCGGGCGTATCAGAGCGTACCGTTAAAAAGGTGCCACTGTTGCGGGGCAAGATCATCACCAACCTCTTCTTTGAAACCAGCACCCGCACCCGCACCACCTTTGAGCTCGCCGCCAAACGGCTCTCAGCCGATGTGCTTAGCCTCAACATTAGCGCCTCCTCTGCCTCCAAGGGCGAGACCCTGCTGGATACCCTGCGCAACCTCGAAGCCATGCACTGCGATATGTTTGTTGTGCGCCATGCCGACAGCGGTGCTGCCCATTTTATTGCCCAACATGCCGCCCCCCACATCAGCGTTATCAACGCGGGGGATGGCCGCCACGCACACCCGACACAAGCCATGCTCGACATGTTCACCATCCGCCGCCACAAAGGGGACTTTAGTCAACTAAAAATGGCCATTGTGGGTGATATTCAACACTCCCGCGTGGCGCGCTCGCAGATTTTGGCGCTCAACACCCTGGGAGCCAAAGAGGTGCGCATCATCAGCCCAGCCACACTGATGCCAGATCATGCCGAAACATTAGGCGTAAAGGTATTTCACAAACTTGAAGAGGGCATCCAAGATGTGGATGTCGTCATCATGCTGCGTCTGCAGCGTGAACGAATGAGTGGCGCGCTGCTGCCAAGCGAGCACGAGTATTTTCAGCTCTACGGGTTAACCGATGAACGCCTGGAAGCCGCAAAGTCTGATGCCATCGTCATGCACCCAGGCCCGATCAATCGCGGGGTAGAGATGAACTCTCAGGTTGCCGATGGCCCCCGTTCGGTCATCCTACAGCAGGTCAGCTACGGCATCGCGGTACGCATGGCCGTCATGGCCATGGCCATGCAGACACAAGGACAAGGGAGCGCACAATGAGCCATCCAGCCACCATCAGCATCATCAATGGCCACTTGATTGATCCTGCTAATCAGATTGATGAAGCCAAAGATCTGCACATCGCTCATGGAAAAATCCTGGCCATTGGTCATACGCCAGAGGGGTTCAATGCCGAGCAGACAATAGATGCCAGCGGCCAGATTGTATGCCCTGGGTTAATAGACCTCAGCGCCCGCCTGCGCGAGCCTGGCGATGAGCACAAAGCCACCATCGCCAGTGAGACCGCCGCTGCGGCAAAAGGCGGCATCACAACCCTCTGCTGCCCACCTGATACCAACCCTATTATCGACACACCTGCTGTAGCAGAGATGATTCAGCACAAGGCGCGACAGAGTGGGTTCTGTCGTGTACTGCCTATCGGAGCGCTCACCAAAGGGCTTCAAGGCGAGCATCTCAGTGAGATGGCTGCCCTACAAAAGGCAGGCTGTGTCGCACTCAGCAATGCGCTAACGCCCATCAGCAACACCCTGGTCGAACGCCGAATACTGGAGTACGCTGCCACCTTTGGGATCACCGCCTTTTTAAGGCCAGAAGACCCCTATCTAAACAACCAAGGCTGCGCACACGAAGGCCCCGTCGCTGCCCGACTAGGATTGCCAGGCATTCCTGAGGCCGCTGAAACCGTTGCTATTGCTCGCGATCTGGCACTCGCTGAGCAGACCGGTTGCCACGTCCACTTTTGTAATCTTTCGGGCGGCACCGCAGTATCCAAAATCCGCCAAAGCAATCTTCCCGTCACTGCTGATGTCGCGGCTTACCAGCTCTTTCTAACAGAGGATAACTTGGTGGGTTTCAATAGCAACTGCCACGTCATTCCGCCCCTGCGCAGCCATAACGATAAAGAAGCACTGCGCCAAGGCGTTGCCGACAGCACAATCAGCGCGATCTGTTCCAGCCATCAACCTCATGAACCTGATGCAAAAAAAGCCCCTTTTCCCTCCACTGCCCCTGGAATATCCGGCTTAGAAACACTGCTACCGCTCACGCTAAAGTTAGTTGATGAAGGTCTACTTAATCTATCAGACGCCATATCACGCATTACCTGTGGACCGGCTTCTATTTTAAAACTGCCTTTAGGGCAATTAAGCGTCGGCAGCAGCGCCGATCTCTGCCTGTTTGACCCCCAAAAGCACTGGCAATTAACCACAGACGAGATGCTAAGTCATGGCCATAACACACCGTTTCTTGGCTATGAATTCAGAGGGAAAGTCACCCACACACTGCTTGAAGGTCGGCTAACCTACAGCAATACCCCATCACAAATTAACCCTGAAGCCCAATCAATATGAGCAAGTCACACCGCGATACCATCTTCTTAGAAGAGGCCGAGATCCTCTCTAACCAATCATTTGAGGGTGATCAACACATCATCCGGCTACAAGCGCAAGCCTGTGCAACGCATGCCCAGCCCGGCACCTTTGTTCATCTGCAATGCGATCCACAATACCCACTGCGTCGACCACTTTCTATCATGCGGGCCTCACCCACTGGCGGCTGGGTGGATATTCTCTATAAAGCGGTTGGCAAAGGAACCCAGCTGCTGGCACAGCGCAAACCTGGAGAGTGTCTTAATCTGCTGGGGCCAATTGGCAAACCCTTTAAGGTTGAGTGCAACCGCCCTCTTTTGATTGGCGGCGGCGTTGGCATGCCACCAATGATTTTTCTGGCCGAGCATCTGCGCCATCAAAAAGCGGTGCAGCCCTTTGTTATCCTTGGCTCTGAAGTGCCTTTTCCCTTTAGAGCTGAACCTTCACAGATCCTGGTGCCTGGCGTACCCAATGAAGTGATTGCAGCACAACCCCTGCTGGATAGCTGGAATATCCCCAGCCGCCTGGCCAGCCTGCAAGGTTACCCTGGTTGCTTTGAAGGTTATGTAACGGATCTGGCTCGCCACTGGTTAACATCACTGAATGACACAACCCGCGCAGAGGTTGCTATTTTCAGTTGCGGCCCCCACCCGATGTTAGAGGCTGTAGCCGCTTTAGCCGCTGAATTCGATCTACCCTGCCAAGTCTCTTTAGAGGAGTTTATGGCTTGCGGTGTGGGAGGTTGTGCTGGTTGTGTTGTACCCGTAGAGACGGAATCAGGCCAAGTCATGCAACGAGTCTGTGTGGATGGCCCCGTATTTGATGCGCAACAGGTCTTTTGATCAATAACACCTGCCACACGGAGATACCATTTTTGCGGACAAATTCGTGCAGTGGCCGGCTAACAAAGGCTCCCTTCAGATATATCGACATACTCCATGTTGTTCGCATATCGATCCAATCCAATAGCGCTGCCCAGCTTAACCATAAGCCGCACCTCATTAGCTGAATCGGCATATAAAACAGCATCATCATAGGTGATGTTACCCTTTTTATACTGCTCATAAAGCGCTTGATCAAAGGTCATCATGCCCTGCTCTGTCGAGCGTTTCATAAGCTCCTTCAGCTTCTCTACCGCCCCTTTTCTAATATGATCGGCCGCCAATGGCGTATTGAGTAATACCTCAACCACTGCCTGCCGCCCACTACCATCTGCTTTTTGTATTAACTGCTGCGCAATGATGCCGCGCAGGTTCAGTGACAGATCCATTAACAACTGATCTCGACGATCTTCAGGGAAGAAGTTGATCATACGATCCAATGCTTGGTTGGCATTATTGGCATGCAGTGTACTCAGGCATAAATGGCCTGTTTCAGCAAAGGCAATCGCATGCTCCATCGTCTCTCTAGAGCGAATTTCGCCAATCATAATGACATCCGGTGCCTGCCGGAGGGTGTTTTTCAATGCCACTCCGTAGGACTCTGTATCAATCCCTATTTCACGCTGTGTAATAATACAGCCCGCATGTTGGTGGATGAATTCAATGGGATCTTCAATGCTGACAATATGCCCCGAACCATGCTGATTCCGATAGTCAATCATGGATGCCAGTGAGGTCGATTTACCTGTGCCCGTCGCGCCCACAAAGAAGACAATACCCCGTGTTGCCATCACCAAATCCTTGAGGATCAGTGGCATGCCCAGCGCCTCAAGTGATGGAACACTGGTTTCAATGCGGCGCAGCACCATGCCGGCTGCATCGCGTTGGATAAAGGCACTGACCCGAAAACGGCCAACCCCCTTTAGACTAATAGCAAAGTTACACTCATGGGTGCGAGAGAACTCTCCGCGTTGTGCGGGAGTCATCACACTCAGCACCATCTCTCTAGAAAGCTTATCTGTCAGTCTGTTTTTTGCGATTGGCTTAATAATGCCATCTATTTTAAGTGCCGGTGCTGCACCTGCTGTTATAAAGAGGTCAGAGGCCTTTTTCTTCACCATCAGGTGAATCAGTTCATTAAAATCCATGCGGATACTCGCTTAGAGAACTTAAAGTCACATACTGTCCTGAATACAAACTCAGTTCAAGAAATTATCCCAAAATCTGCCACAAATCACAGCATCACATAAACTGATCTTTATTCATCGCCTTTGCCTTGGCATCAGCGCGGCTAATAATCTTTCGGTCAACGAGCTCTTTTAGATTTTGATCCAATGTCTGCATGCCTATTGCCGAACCCGTCTGGATAGCCGAGTACATCTGCGCCACTTTATCTTCTCGAATCAGGTTTCTGATAGCCGGTGTACCCACCATAATCTCATGCGCGGCCACACGCCCTCCCCCAATTTTCTTCAGTAGCGTTTGTGATATAACGGCACGAAGAGATTCTGAGAGCATAGAGCGCACCATGCTTTTTTCTGCGGCGGGAAAGACATCAATAATACGATCAACTGTCTTAGCCGCAGAACTGGTATGCAAGGTGCCAAAAACCAAATGCCCCGTTTCAGCAGCGGACATAGCCAAACGGATGGTTTCCAGATCCCGCATTTCACCCACCAGGATGATATCAGGATCTTCACGCAGTGCCGAACGCAACGCCTCGGAAAATCCCAGCGTGTCCCGATGTACTTCACGTTGGTTTATTAAACATTTTTTGCTTTGGTGAACAAATTCGATGGGATCTTCAATGGTGAGAATATGGCCATAATCATTATCATTGATGTAATCAACCAATGCGGCCAGGGTGGTGGATTTGCCTGAACCTGTCGGCCCCGTCACCAGCACCATGCCACGAGGTACATTGATAATCTCTTTAAATGACTCTGGCGCACCCAGCTCCTCTAGCGTTAGCACCTTGGATGGAATCGTCCTAAAAACAGCACTGGCGCCGCGATCCTGATTGAAGGCATTCACACGAAAGCGCGCCAATCCTGGAATTTCAAAGGAGAAATCCGTCTCCAAGAACTCTTCATAATCCTTTCGCTGCTTATCATTCATGATGTCATAAACAAGTGCATGCACAGCCTTGTGATCCAGCGCAGGAATATTGACACGACGTATGTCACCATCCACACGTATCATCGGTGGCAACCCCGCAGACAGATGCAAATCTGATGCATCATGCTTCACACTGAACGCCAGCAACTCAGCAATATCCATACAACATCTCCAAATCAACAGGCTGCACACCATTACCATCCCCGCAGCCTCTATTTAATTTTAGATACCGTTATTCACCAGCGGGATATACCAGCCATAACGCCTGTTTTTATCATTTTAAAATGAATAGATGAGAAACGTACCACGAATCTGTTTTAATATTGTCAGTATAGACAACTAACCCCTATTAAACATGAATGCCATTGCCACCCGATTAGCAGATGTTCATCAACGCATCCAGTGTGCTGCCACAAAATATGGCCGCCCAGACGACAGCATCCAACTACTGGCCGTCAGCAAGACCCGTCCGGCTGACGATATCAGATCCGCCTTTGAGGCAGGCCAATACTGCTTTGGTGAAAGCTACCTACAAGAAGCGGTCGAGAAGATTCAGCAACTTTCAGACATACCGGCACAATGGCACTTTATTGGCCGCATCCAAAGTAACAAAACCAAGATCATTGCTGAGTATTTTGACTGGGTGCATGGCCTGTGCAGCCTTAAACATGCGCAGCGTCTCAATGACCAACGACCTGAGGGACGACCACCATTAAACGTCTGCCTCCAGATCAACCTCTCACAAGAGCTATCAAAGGCAGGAGTTAGCCCTGAAGAGATCGCTGAACTGGCAGAGATGATTCATCATCTACCCAGGTTGCAACTTCAGGGGCTGATGACACTTCCTGCACCGGCTGAAACACTTGAACAACAACGCCTGCCCTTCCAGGCATTACGACAACTACGCGATAAAATAAAAACCGATGAGCTGACGCTGGATACCTTATCTATGGGGATGTCTGCCGACCTTGAAGCCGCAATCGCTGAAGGGGCAACAATTATACGCGTTGGTACCGCTATTTTTGGTGCAAGAAATACCCCTAAATAGAGCCTATACCCTTTTTAAAAATACGTTAGAATCTACTATCACTACTATCCATAACACCTAATTATGACAACAAATACTCTAGCCTTTATCGGTGGCGGCAATATGGCGACCAGTCTTATCAGCGGACTGATCAATGATGGTTACGACCCACAGTATATTCTGGTCAGTGATCCTGATGCAGAAAAGCTCACATCATTAGCCGCCCATTTTAGAATCAAACCCATACCCGATAATAACCAGGCTATAGCCGATGCTGATATCGTCATGCTCGCTGTCAAACCTCAAGCGATGGAGGGTGCAACTCGCCCGCTTGCTGACAGACTCCAACAGAACAAGCCGTTGGTTATCTCCATTGCTGCAGGTATCCGCGAAGCGGATCTACAAAATTGGATGGGGGGAGAAATCCCTTTAGTACGCACCATGCCAAACACCCCAGCCATGATTCAAACGGGAGCTATTGTGCTGCACGCCAGTTCACATGTCTCCACTAAACAGTGCAACTTAGCAGAATCCATCATGCGATCCGTAGGGCTCACTCGCTGGGTCGACGATGAGGCGATAATGGATGCTGTTACCGCACTATCAGGCAGTGGACCCGCTTATTTCTTTCTGGTTATGGAAGCGATGGAGGCCGCTGGCATTGAATTGGGCATACCCGCAGACACGGCCAGGCTACTCACCTTACAAACAGCACTGGGGGCGGCCAAAATGGCCATGGAGAGTTCAGACAGCCCCGCTATTTTACGCCAACGCGTCACCTCACCCGGCGGCACAACCGAGAGCGCATTAAAAACACTCAATGAAGGTGATCTGCTACCGCTGTTCAAACAGGCATTAACCGATGCCCGTGACCGCTCTATCGCGTTATCAGACATATTGAGGGAAAGTAAATAATGGACAGCTCTTACTACACAACCCCGCTCACCTTTATCATTCAGACACTCTTTGGCCTCTACATCATGGTCGTTATGCTGCGCTTTCTTCTGCAATGGGCGAGAGCGGATTTTTACAACCCACTCTCCCAGTTCATTGTCAAAGTAACAACACCGGTACTGCGCCCTTTACGACGGGTTATTCCAGGGCTTGGCGGCGTGGACTTTGCCTCTATCGTGTTAATGTGGTCACTCAAAACAGTAGAGCTCGGCTTGGTTATTTTCATCACAAACGGCATACTCAACCCCATCGGACCCATGCTGTGGGCCATACCTCAGCTGGTGGATCTTGCCATCAATGTCTTTTTGTTTGCCATTCTAATCCAGGTCATTATCAGCTGGGTAAGCCCCAGCACATACAACCCCATTTTAGGGCTCATCAACAGCCTGACTGACCCTCTGATGCGGCCTGCACGTCGGCTGCTCCCCCCTATTTCTGGGCTGGATCTATCACCCATGCTGGTCATAATGGGGCTCTACTTACTCAAGATGCTGCTGCTTCCACCATTAATCATGCTGACAGGCAGCCCGTTTAGATAAACAGCAACCATATACTTTAACTTGGAATCTTGCATTTTAACGAGGACTATTGTTAAAAAGCATCCTATTACCCTACTAGCAGTGCTAAACTTATTTTAAACTGATCTTAATTCCTCTAAATTTGGACGGATCCACCGTTACATATAACAATAAAGCTTATGGAAACCAACCAGCTAAAACAACAACTGCACGCATATAAGCTGTGGAAAGCCGATCTCATACAGACGGTTAAAGAGTACCAACCTTGGCTCACAAAACATGG
>JAJRWL010000132.1 GCA_024276875.1 Gammaproteobacteria bacterium | reverse complement strand
GTTGTTTTATTTTGTACTTGATCGAGCAGAGAAGCAGTTGGAGCGACGACAGCAAAGAGTCGTTGCAGCAACGGAAGCTAAACTGGATATGCAGCAAGCGCATATGTTGGAAATGGAATATCAATCCTTGCATGATGCTTTATCAGGGTTACCTAATCGTAAGGTTCTTGATCAACGGTTAAATGTACTTATTAAAGATTCAAAAGAAGAAGAGAATGGTTATGTATTGATGCTAATGGATGTTGATCGAATGCGTGAGATCAATGATACCCTTGGGCATGATGTGGGTGACCGTGTATTACAGGAAGCTGGACAACGTCTGGAAATTGGAATGGCAGATGCTGAAATTGTGGCGTGTTTGGGAGGTAATGAGTTTGCTGTGTTGCTTCCCACGCCTCCACCCGCATTAATGGGGATTTCTGTTAAGCGAGTTAAGCAGCTTTTTGAAGAACCCATTACGGTAGATAAAGTTGCATTATCAGTTGAATTAACTATTGGTGTTGCTAAATTTCCTGAGCATGGAGATGAGGCATCTGTTTTAATTCGCCGCGCAGATGTGGCTATGCGCCAAGCTAAAATATTTAATAAAGGTTGTGAGCTGTATGACAGTGATATGGACAACTATAGTGTACATAGACTGACATTAGTAAGTGAACTGCGAAAGGCTATAGATGCGGGTGAATTGATGGTCTACTACCAGCCGCAGATCAATGTTAAAAGTGGTCGGTTGGAAGGTGTAGAAGCACTTGCACGTTGGTGTCATCCAGAACAAGGTTTTATCGGTCCTGATGAATTTATTCCCCTTGCAGAGAGAACGGGGCTAATTGGCTCTTTAACGCAGTGGGTGATGAAAACGGCATTGAGTCAGTGTGCCGTATGGATGAAAGGAGGGCTGGATATAAAAATATCAATAAATATATCTGCCCATAATTTGATGGATCTTTCACTTCCATCCAAAGTGGCTGAGCTATTAAAAGAACATCAGTTAGCCCCAGAAAAGCTGGTATTAGAGGTAACAGAATCTGTTTTTATGCTTGATCCAGATAGATCATTGGTTATATTGGATGAGCTAAAATCATTAGGGATTGCTTTATCAATTGATGATTATGGAACAGGCTACTCTTCACTTGCGTATCTTAAAAAACTACCGGTGCATGAGTTAAAAATTGATCAGGGTTTTATATTTGAGATGTTAGGAAATGATAATGATGCCATGATCGTCTCTTCAACGGTGGCTTTAGCGCATAGCCTTGGCCTATCTGTTGTAGCTGAAGGTGTGGAAACAGAAGATGCCTGGGGATATTTACAGGCGTTGGGTTGCGATACCATTCAAGGATACTTTATCAGTGCTCCATTACCGGCAGAATTATTTATAGAGTGGATTGATGGCAGTGCCGCTTATGATCCCCGCGTTTAATTTTCTTTAGTGCCAAACATCTCTCCAACCGCTTGCGATAATCTTTCGGAGCGCACAGGGTTGCGAATAATCTTCAATAGTGGTTCACGCATCCCAGGTAGATAGAGTAGGTCAGCCAGGCATTGGCTAAAAAATGGTTGCCCAGCGCTGCTTTCAGCTAGTCGGTTAAGATAGAGTTGTCCTGTCTCTGCTTCTTTTAGTGATTCCCACGCACGTCCGCTGATGGCAATAAGCACATCTGGCGTACAAATATCAGGGCGATTTAAAATATTGTGTAGCAGCTCTCTGCGTAGATTGGCTGAGCAGGATTGAGAAACGCCTCGAATAGCACTGCTAATAATGGCTGGAGTGGGTGTTTTTTCAGATAGCACTTGTTTGACCCGATCCAATAATGCCTGGGTAATCTCTAGCGTGATCTCTTCATTTTCTAGGCAGTGGCATAGTGCTTCAAAGGGAGCAGCGGGTAGCTGAGGAATGGCCTGGCTCAAATGTTGGCTGTTATTGTCTTTATTTAGGCGTACTGCGATATCCGCTATGCCTTGATAACCGACAAATGACCATTGATCCCAACCTAAATCACCAGAAAAATATTGATGAGCATGCGTGTAGAACTTGGAGGATTGTTGCTTGAATGCCAGTGATGCTTTGGCATGAAAGATAGCCAGTCGGTCGTCTTTGGGTTTGAAACAGTAGGGGTTGTCTTTGAGTGCACTCTCCAGTTGTCGTCCCTCTTTTTCAGCTTGAAGATTATTGTTCATTCGCTCTAACAGCCGGTGCAGGAAGTCATCTCTTGCCGCGGGCATTATTTGGCCAAGTTCATCCAATGGTAGATGCAAAAACCAGATGAAGGGTTCACGCTTCTGATCTTGAAAAAGAACCCCAAACCAGGCCTTCTGTTGGAGGGGGAAAGGGTAGCTGACTTTGCAATGTTCAAATTTTAGAAATTGCTCGTGTGAGATTTTGGTTACCCGTCGCCCCATATCAAACAGGCGCATTTTAGTGCTGTTGTTTTCAAGAAATTCGGTAATGGTGGGCATTTTGCTCATTGATTACATGCTGCTTTAACTGGAGGAGGCAGAGTATATCGTTTCAGTGCCCAGGTTAAAATAGAGGCATCTATTGTTAATGGCTAAAGAGGCCATGAACGGTCTTGTATGCAGAGGTATCTATTCGATTAGATGCCCTAAAATTAGTGTTTTGGGTGGCAGGCTAAGCAAAGCCCCTCTGTATTAAGGCGTAGTAGCATTCTTGTTTTAACATGCATATCGTGACAGGTGATGCATGCAATTTTACCCGCAATAAGTGGTAGCCCATTTGTGCCATTTACGCCTGGTGGTATGCCGATAGCATGATCATTTCGCTGGTCTTTTTTGTGGCATTCGGTACAGAGTTCTGTAACAGGTTTTACCAGCTCACTATTATCTGGTGTGGGTTTGGGGGTTAGATGGCAATCGGTACACGCATTGTGGCCAATCGTTTCGGCCCAGCTGGTGCTTATAAATAGCACTAGAGGCAGAAGGAGCAAGGTTTGGGTTATTTGGCGTATGGAATGGGGCATTTAATCTCCTGAAATAGTTAACCCAGCAATGTAAAGAGTACCTGATATTTAATCCATCTTCAGGCTGCCCATGGTGTTTTCTTCAATGCCTTCTTCTGCCTCTTCTGTTTTGGGTTTTTTAATCTATTCCAGGCTCAATCCAGAGGTATCAGAATTGGTCTCTCCTGATTCTGATAAGCTAATTCTTAATCTTAGGTTGTTTGGGGAGTCAGAATTTTTTAAGGCCTCTTCCAAGGTGATTTTATTCTCTTTATAGAGATTAAAGAGTGCGCCATCAAAGGTTCGCATGCCCATGGCTTCTGATTTTGCCATAATCTCTTTAATGGTGGTGAAGTCACCTTTTTTAATCATATCTTGAATGGTAGGGCTGCCCAGTAGAATCTCAATAGCAGCAACGCGTTTGCCATCTACAGTGGGCACGAGTCGCTGTGAAATAAAGGCTTGTAGATTGGTTGAAAGGTCTTGAAAAAGCTGTGCCCTGCGCTCTTCTGGAAAGAAATTAATAATGCGATCAAGCGCTTGATTAGAATTATTGGCGTGCAAGGTAGAGATGGCCAGGTGGCCGGTTTCGGCAAAGGCCAGGGCGTGTTCCATTGTTTCGCGGTCACGAATCTCACCAATCAAAATGACATCAGGTGCTTGGCGAAGAGTGTTTTTTAAGGCATCGGCATAGGTCAGGGTATCAACACCCACTTCACGTTGATTCACGATAGAGCGTTTATGTCGATGTACAAATTCTATGGGATCTTCGATGGTAATGATGTGATCGCCACTATTAGCATTTCGGTGATCAATAAGGGCGGCGAGTGAGGTAGATTTGCCAGAGCCTGTCCCCCCAACAAAGAGTACCAGCCCACGCTTTGCCATAATGACATCGGTCAGCACTTTAGGGAGGCCAAGGTCTTTGACGGTGGGTATCTCCGTTTTGATATTACGGATGACCATTGAAACTTCATTGCGCTGCTTGAATATATTGACCCTGAATCGCCCAACACCCAACTCAGAGATGGCAAGATTCATCTCTAGTGCCGTATCAAACTCCTTACGCTGATCTTCACTCATCACCTCATTGGCTATCTCTTTGATCTTTCCTGGTTTGAGTGGTTCTTTTTCCAGGGGGCGAAGTACACCGTGAAATTTAGCGCAGGGTGGAGCACCTGTGCTCAGATAGATATCAGAACCATCTTTTACAGCCAGGATTTTTAGGTAGTCTTTGAAGTCCATGCAAGAGATCTCACTTCTTATCGTCTATTTCTGTCTGTAGCGTCAGAAACATGAAATACATTAATGCGGCTGTTGTTCTTTAAATATAAATAGCGGCTTGTTGCGCGTGGTTTTAATACTTGGATTAGTTGTTGGCTACTAGCGTTGATAATTTTAGAAGACGCAAAAAAAAAGTCTACCGAGACAGACAGGTAGACTAATTAAAGAGAGAGTGTTTAAAAAGTGGGCTAAAGCATAAATACCTAGCGGGACAAACGCTTTAAACCAACCTCTTAGCTTTAAGAATGGCAGGGATGTCGGTTGGCGACTGTGAACTCAGTCACAAAATAGATTAAAGGACACCTCTATTAATTCATGCCTCACCTAGAATTAATAGAGGTGTCCAAAAGGGTTGTGTTGAGTTATAGGTTTTTTGCTTGATCCACTGCATTGCCAATATAGGTTGCCGGTGTGAGTTCGTGCAGGGCTTATTTGGCGGCTTCAGGTATATCCAGTCCACCAATAAAGGCACGTAGATCATCTTGGGTAATGCGCTGGCCGCGGGTCAGTTCTTTGAGTTTTTCGTAAGGTTTTTCGATACCGTAACGGCGCATCACGGTTTGAATCGGTTCTGCCAGCACTTCCCAGTTGCTATTTAAATCGTCTGCTAGTCGCGCCTCATTTACTTCAAGCTTGGAGATGCCGCGTTGAAGAGATTGAAATGCAATGCTGGTGTGAGCAAAGCCAACACCCAGGTTGCGCAATACGGTAGAGTCAGTCAGATCACGTTGCCAGCGGGAGATGGGTAGTTTTGTGGCCAGATGGCCAAGTATGGCATTGGCAATTCCGAGGTTGCCTTCTGCATTCTCAAAATCAATGGGATTTACTTTATGTGGCATGGTGGATGAGCCAATCTCACCGGCAATGCTTTTTTGTTTGAAATAGCCAATGGAGATATAGCTCCAGATATCGCGGCTAAAGTCGATCAGAATGGTATTAAAACGCGCCATGGCATCAAATAGCTCAGCGATGTAATCGTGAGGTTCGATTTGGGTGGTGTAGGGATTCCAGTCAAGCCCCAGGG
>JAJRWL010000131.1 GCA_024276875.1 Gammaproteobacteria bacterium | reverse complement strand
TGCATATTGGTGCGCCAGTCGTACATGAAGATCATGGCGTGGGGCGTTATTTAGGGCTTCAATCACTGAATGCAGGGGGTATGGAGACAGAATTTCTGGCGTTGGAATATGCCAAAGGTGACAAGCTTTATGTGCCCGTCTCTTCCTTGCATCTAATCAGCCGCTACTCCGGAGCCTCGCCGGATAAAGCCCCCCTGCATAAGCTGGGTGGTGAACAGTGGGAGCGTCTTAAGCGCAAGGCGACAGAAAAGATACATGATGTGGCCGCAGAACTACTGGAAATCTATGCGCGACGTGCCGCCAGCCCTGGTTTTGCCTACCCAAAACGGGGCGAAGAGTACGCCTCTTTTGCCGCCGCCTTTGAGTTTGAAGAGACCCCCGATCAAGCGCAAACCATCTGTAGCGTGTTGGCTGATATGGAATCATCCCAACCGATGGATCGGGTGGTCTGTGGCGATGTGGGCTTTGGTAAAACTGAGGTCGCTATGCGTGCCGCCTTTAGTGCGGTTCAGGGTGGTAAGCAGGTGGCTTGCCTGGTTCCCACCACACTGCTAGCCCAGCAGCATCATCAAAATTTTGCTGATCGCTTTGCAGACTGGCCGGTGCGAGTAGAGAGCCTCTCCTGCTTTCGTTCTGCAAAGCAGCAGAAAGAGGTGATTGCAGGGCTGGAATCAGGCCGTGTGGACATCATCATTGGCACGCATAAACTGTTGCAGGCAGATGTAAAATTTAAGCGACTGGGGCTGGCCATTATTGATGAAGAGCACCGTTTTGGTGTGCGCCATAAAGAGCAGCTTAAATCACTGCGCAGTGAAGTGGATCTGCTTACCCTCACCGCTACGCCGATCCCCCGTACCCTCAATATGTCCATGTCTGGGCTGCGTGACCTCTCAATTATTGCCACGCCGCCTGCTGCTCGGCATCCCATTAAAACCTTTGTCAGTCAATGGGACGACACCTTGATCACCGAGGCCTGTCAGCGAGAAATCAAACGTGGCGGCCAAGTCTATTTTCTGCACAACGAGGTGCAGACCATTGAAAATATGGTGGTTCGGTTGGAAAATCTGCTGCCAGGGGCGCGAGTACAGGCAGCGCATGGGCAGATGCGGGAGCGACAACTGGAGCAGATCATGCGTGATTTCTATCATCAGCGTTTCAGTATACTGGTCTGCACGACTATTGTTGAGAGTGGTATTGATGTTCCTAGTGCCAATACGATTATTATTAATCGAGCCGATAAACTGGGATTGGCTCAGCTGCATCAATTGCGGGGGCGAGTTGGGCGTTCACACCATCGTGCTTATGCTTATATGCTCACCCCGCCCGCTAAAAGCATGACACCGGATGCAAAAAAGCGGCTGGAGGCCATTGAATCACTGGAAGAGTTGGGTGCTGGTTTTACCCTGGCTACCCATGATTTGGAGATTCGTGGGGCAGGTGAGCTGTTGGGTGATGGTCAGAGTGGCCAGATCAATGAGATTGGATACAGCCTCTACACAGATCTGTTGGAGCGTGCAGTTGAAGCGCTAAAGGCAGGTCGCCAGCCTGAGCTGGATCGACCCTTGGATCATGGCGCTGAGATTGATCTGCAACTGCCAGCGCTGCTACCGGAAGACTATCTGCCGGATGTGCATTCACGTCTGGTGTTATACAAACGTATTGCCAGCGCTCGATCAAAAGAGGCGTTGCGTGAGCTACAGGTTGAGATGATCGATCGCTTTGGACTGCTGCCAGAGCAGACCAAATTCCTATTCGGTATCACAGAGCTGAAACTCAAGGCACAGCCGCTGGGTATACGCAAGATTGAAGCGGGATCAGAGAGCGGCCGCATTGTTTTCGATGAGGAGCCAAAGATTGATCCCATGCACCTGATTCAGCTGATTCAATCACGTCCTAAAGAGTTTAAGCTGGATGGCAATAATAAGCTTAGGTTTTATAAAGATCTCTCTGACCGCAACAGACGGATTGAACAGATAGCCACTCTACTCGACCAGATCACAGGCAGGCAGTAAACTGCCCGCCATATTTATACAGGTCATGATATGAAACTTCATCATTGGATACCCGCACTGCTCAGTGCTGTACTGTTTGTTACGCCATCCTTGGCGGAGGAACAAAGTGAGACTGCGTTTCCTTGGTATGAGGTGGAGATCATTATTTTTACCCGTGATCTCAATGCTGCCCGTGTTAATGAGGTGTGGCCTAGTGTCCCTGGATTACCTGACTTTGCCAATGCACAGCCGTTAAAGTGGCCAGCACCTGCCGGGCAACAGGTATCTGTAGCCAATATGCTGATTCCAGCAGATGAGTACAGATTAAAAACTGAATTTAAACGCTTACAACGAAGCCGTGCCATACAGCCCGTTATACATCAGGCATGGAGACAGCCTGTTACAGGGTTGAAGAAGGCAAAACTATTCTATCTGCGAACGCCTGAACCCCCTGCAATAACAGAGGCAATAAGGGGTTTTGAAAGATTTGCTACAACAGAACCCATCAATCTGGAAGGTACAATCCGTGTCAGTGTTAATCGTTATCTGCATGTGGAATTTGATCTACTAAGAAGAATAAAGCAAAGTGCGCCTTATTTACTACCCTATGAGCAATCTTTTGGGGACAGCCTTGCGCCGCAACCCCAGGCGTATAGGTTATATCGTATGCGGGATACGCGGCGTATGCGCAGTGGTGAACTGCACTACATTGATCATCCTTTGATGGGGGTGCTGATAAAGATTACACCCTATAAATCACTTGAAGTGCTCCCCATTAAGCCTGTGGAAACAGCGGTGATAGATAACGCCAAAACAGAACCGGATACCCCCGCAAAGAGGGCGCCAGCTAGCGCCTTAAGTGAGACCGTTACAGCTGGATCAGTGGTAGAGCCTGGTGCGCAAAAGCCAAGTATAACCACCTCTGTTGTAGAGTTACCGGCCAGAGGTGAAGAGTAGAACCATTGGGCGAGGGATGGGGGGTGGGTTATATGGGTATATTTATTTAGGTAAGGGGCAGTTAAGGCTTTATCATGCCTACTGCTACCAATGCTGAAAGTGCGCCAGCACCTCCAATCAGTATCATAGAGACAATGCCCAGTACCCATGGCGACATTAGTTTTTGTATGACCATCTGTTTTTTAGTGTTCGGGTTATCCATGTATGTTTGCCTTAGCTAATGGTTATTAGTGGAATAATCTACGATGCGATTCTCTGTTTGGTGACGTTGTCTCGAATAAAATGGGCAATGAAATTAAGCGCCTTTGTATCTAACTGCGAAAATTCAACACCATGATAATAGGTGGGTTTACGGGTATCTCTTGCTGCTGCTTTATTGATATGACGAATGGTGCAAGGGAATGTTAGTGAATCGGCTGTTGATTTATGTTGCACATCAATATAGAAAAAATCCCCTGTCTTGCCTAAAGGCTGTGCTGAGACTAAACAAGCCCCTAATGGACTGATATCACGCATGGTTACAGAGAGTGTTTTTGAGCCGTCCTGCATATTGAGAACCAGCAGTGACTCCTTTATCTGAGTGCGCTGGGCACGGCGCAGTGTAACGCCTTGTACACCTTTTGGAAACCGCAGATGCATATATTGATAGGGCTGTTCACAAACGCGCACAATTTCTGTCTCAAAGGCATAGGTGGAATCGCCGGATATAATGCGAGCCTGATAGGCCATCCCTGCAATCAGTTTAACCGCCGTTGTATTATTAATAGGTTGTGATACCAGCAGGCTCTCACCTGGCATGTATCCGATCAACTGTACATCAAAGCCGCTATCAGGGCTTTGAGCAGCGGTCTGCAAGTGCAACAAGGTACCTACGCTAAGGTTCTGATGTAATTTATTCATGGTTATGTGCAATTGCGGGTTATTGGCTCTGAATACAGCTTAATCAAAAAATGAGATGTGGGCTAGTTATTACAACCTTATAATTTACAAGGCTGAAGGTTTGTTATTATAGACAACATAAAAACATCAGCCCGTTCCGTTGGTTAGATTGAAATGCTATATTTACCCCTAGGTTATACAGATTAGAGAGTATCTCTCATGAAATGCATTTCACCGCTAGTTCTAATGACGGTTCTATTTGCCATGCCACCTTTGGTGATGGGGGATACGCTGTTGTTAGATGCTATTGCCGAGACACCTGGTAATACAGAGGTTGGCATTTTACGCCCCACACGAGGTCAAAGCATGGTGCAGGTGTACCATAAGTATGGTCAAGCGCAGCAGGAGATGCCTGCGGTGGGTCAGCCGCCAATTAGCCGTTGGATATATGAGAAATTCACTGTCTATTTTGAGCACGATCATGTGATTGAAACGGTGGTTCACCGCTAAATGATGAAACTGAGGAAATAGAGGCCTGTGGGTAAAACATATTCAGAGATAAGCAAAAAACATCAGGAATTTATCCAAGCACAACAGATGTTTTTTGTTGCCACAGCACCTAAAGATGGTCATCTCAACCTCTCCCCCAAAGGCATGGATAGCTTCCGTATTCTCAATAGTAATCGAGTGCTTTGGTTGAACTATACCGGCAGCAGCAATGAAACGGCTGCGCATCTGCTTGAAGATCAGCGCATGACCATGATGTTCTGCGCGTTTGAGGGCGATCCTAAAATTCTGCGTCTTTATGGCCATGCTCGAGCCATCCATCCACGCAACAATGACTGGAAAAAACGATTGAGCCACTTCCCTGATACTGCAGGAACGCGTCAACTCATCGAGATGGAAGTTGAACTGGTGCATACCTCATGTGGTTTTGGCGTGCCTCTTTACCGTTACACCGGTCAGCGTGATACCTTGAGCAACTGGATAGAGAAAAAAGGTGAGGATGGCATTGCTCAATATTGGGAAGATAAAAACAGCCAAAGCCTAAATGGTAAACCAACAGGTATATTCAAAGATTAAAAATGGCTTAGTGCGCAAGGAGGCTGTTCTATTCCATCTCAATGGGCTTGGGCCAGGCACTGATAACGGCCTGTACTAGCGTTGCTAATGGAATAGCAAAAAAGACCCCCCAAAACCCCCAAAACCCTCCAAATACAAGAATGGCCACAATAATGGCAACAGGGTGCAGGTTGACCACTTCGGAGAAGAGTAGAGGTACCAGCACATTGCCGTCTAATGCTTGGATAATAAAAAACGTTACGGTGAGCGCCATGAAATCACTGCCCCACCCCCATTGAAACCAAGCAACTAATAGTACGGGGATAGTGACTACTGTTGCGCCAATATAAGGGATAATCACAGATAGCCCCACCAATGCGCCCAGCAACATGGCGTACTCTAGGCCAAATAGTGTGAATGTGACAAAGCAAGCGGCCCATAAAACAATAATTTCAATAAATTTACCGCGCACATAGTTGGCAACTTGAATATCCACATCCTTCCACACTGTAGTAGCTAACTTGCGGTCTTGAGGCATAAATCCCAATGCCCAGTTGATAATCAACCGTTTATCCTTCATAAAAAAGAAAACCAACATGGGCATCAGCACGGCGTAGACAAGAACGGTGATTATTCCAACAACAGATGAGAGTGAGATTGAGACGATAGTCTGCCCAAGTTCGGCAATGCGTTGGCTGATAACCCCTGTAATATCTTTCAGTTGAGTAGCGGTGATGACATCTGGGTAGCGCTCAGGCAACTGCATTAAAACTGTCTGACCCTTTGAGATCATTAAGGGAAGTTGTTGGAATAGCTGAGTACCTTGGCGGGATAGGGTAGGAACCAGACCAAATACCACAATAGAGACAAATAGAAAGAAGGCACAGAAGACAATTGAGACGGCGATGATATGCGGTATGCCTCGGCTTTTTATACGTTCAACACTGCCATCCAACAGATAAGCAATGACAGCGCTTGCCAGCACAGGCATCAGCATGTCGCCCATTGTGATGACGACAGCAAAGGCAATCATCAGGAATAGTGCGAGGAACACGACCCCAGAGTCGGAAAGGTGGCGCTTAAACCATTGAGTCAAAAACTGCATTAAATAGCCTCTTCAGAGATCTGCTTGATTGGTTTGTCGGTGGTTTTGATTACGCCTATACCTGCGTTCGCCAGATTTATCAATCAGATAAATCTGACGACTTGTAGAACGATACTTAACATGTTAGTTTTTGCCATCGGTGTAAAAATCAATAATAGCAAAATGCCTGGCAATGAAATGACTTCTTTTTGATAGTTATACAAGGAAGGTTGAAATGAAAAAACACACACTCCTCCCCATGGCATCTTTGATTCTATCATCATCATTAATGGCAGGGGGGTATAAAATCCCCGAGCAGTCGGTTAATGCAACCGCGCTGTCTGCTGCCTATGTGGCCAATGCGCATGGCTCGGATGCCGCATATTATAATCCGGCGGCTATGGTGTTCAATGAAGATCGTAGCATGCTAGAGGCTGATCTTTCCTATATCCAGTTGACCAGTATCAATTTTGATGGCACGGCATTTGGTTCATCGTTTCATGATGATACTAATAATGAGCATTTTCTGGTTCCTACTTTCCATTACACGAGCCCAGCGGTTGGAAAAATGCGCTTTGGCCTTTCGTTAGTGGCTCCAGCTGGGTTGACTAAGCGTTGGGGCGGCACTGCCGAGGCCGCAGCAGAAGAGTTTACGCTTAGAACCTATGAAGCCAACCCTACCATTGCCTTCCAACTGCATGAGTCATTTTCTATTGCTGCTGGCTTCCGAGTTGTCTATAGCAGCGGCATTGTAAAAAGCTCCTCTTCGGCTACAGCAGCAGTGCCTATTGGTCGGGATCTAAAAGGTGATTCCATTGATTACGGTTATAACCTGGCACTATTGATTCGACCGATTAAAAACCTCTCTTTGGCGGCAACCTATCGTTCAAAGGTTTGGCTTACGATAAAAGGCGATGCTGATTTGGATGTTGCGGGCGCAATCTTATACTCGGGAAATGCTAAAGTTGATGTGCCTATGCCGGCATCCTTAAATCTGGCGGTGGCCTATACATTTGATGACAAAACCACGGTTGAGGCTGTATTTGAGCGCACCTTCTGGTCTATCTATAACGAACTGGATTTTGATTACAGTCGAGCATTCAATGTGGGGCATCCCTTTAATTCGTTTGATAAAGCTGGGGTAAAGAATTGGAATAACAGTAATTCTTACCGACTAGGTATGACGCATCAGCTAGATAGTCGATGGTCTCTGATGGCAGGGTTTGCTTATGATAAAACCCCCATTCAGAAACGATACATTGGCTTTGAGTTACCTGATTCCGATGCCATGATGTTCTCTGTGGGAGCCAAATATAAATGCACTGATGTGCTCACTATTGGCGGAGCCTTTCTCTACGACCGCAAAAAAGAGTTGAAGCTGGATGCCAGTGATAGAAACATCAATAGCGGTGGTATTACAGGTAAATTCAGAGATGCATCTGCTTATTTTGTCACGTTGGGACTTGAGTATAAATTCTAGACCTTACGCAGTAGGTAATAGAACTTACCTTCATCCTCCCGAGATTCCAGCAGTTCATTGCCACTATTTTTAATAAAGGCGGGAAGGTCTTTGGCTGTGCCAGGATCTGTAGCAATAACATGTAGCACCTGACCTGATGTCATACTGGCCAATGCCTTGCTGGCACGCAGTGTGGGCAGGGGGCAGCTGAGGCCGCAGAGATCTAACTCTTCATCAAAATCAATCATGGGCAGTGTTCGTTACTCTCTTTTTAATCGCCTGGATGCGGCGTTGGGTAAGCTCGGCTCCCAACTCTGAGCCTTGGTAGCCCTCAGCGATCAGCTCTTTTGCCGCAATATCACCCATGCCGATCAGGGCTGATTTTAGCCGTGGAATGGCCATTTTAGCTACACCTGGCCACAATATTTTACAAACCAGTAAGAAGTTTTGGAAACGTTTTGCTTGTTGCTGTGCCTTACTCGTCTCCAAAAAAGCGAGTAATTTTTCAGCATCTGCATCTATCGAACTGACGAAGGTTGGCGCTAAGTGGATGACCATATTCAATAGATCACAACAGCTTTTCTCTGCACGTAGTTCATTGCAAAACAGGGTTGTTGAATCGACTGTTTTTGCAGCGGGATAGAGGGTTACAGCAAAACGAACAGCAAGGGTGTTGCTCTGTGCAGCAATGTTGCGCAGTGCATCAAAGGGTGTTGAGCTTTTGGTTGTGGCTGTCCATTCAGGGATCAGCTGAGCCAGTGCACCACATCGCAGCAGTACCTCAAAAAAGCGCCAGGGTTGAGGTTCAAGTAGTGCCTTGCGCATTTCCTTCCAGACACGTTCGGGCTTCAGGCTTTGTAGCTCGCCTGATTGAACCATTTGTGTCAGCAATGCTTGGGTTTCTGGTGCAACCTTAAAACCCAGTGAACCCAGATGAGCAGCAAAGCGGGCGATGCGGAGCAGCCGCACAGGGTCTTCCACAAAAGCAGGGGTGATATGACGCAGTTGTCGCGCATTTAAGTCACGCGCTCCCTGATAATAATCAATAAGCTGGCCAGATTCATCCTCCACCAGTGCATTGATGGTGAGGTCGCGCCGCGCCAGATCCTCTTTTAATGTAATGGTTGGAGAGGCATCCACGGCAAACCCTTTGTAACCGCCGCCTGTTTTGGTTTCGGTGCGAGCCAGCGCATACTCCTCCCCTGTTTCAGGGTGCAAAAACACGGGGAAGTCAGCATCTGCGCGGCGATAGCCTGCATCCAACATCTCCTGCGCTGTTGCCCCTACAACGAGCCAATCCTGTTCATCGACTGGCAGTCCCAATCGTTGATCACGTACAGCACCGCCGACGCGATAGATGTTCATTTGGTTGGATGACAGAGTTGTTGTCGTGTTTCTTGGTACAGTGAACGGTCACGACTATCTTGAGATAACTGGAATAGGCTATTCCCCTGTTGATCCATAAACTGGATGTTTTGCTCTTTATCCCCCTGAGTGACAAACCAGACAGAATCTACCGCAGAGAGGTCAATCTGAAATCGGCTATTTCCACTGTTTAGAATGAGTTGATTGCTATCAGTATGTAAGTTGGCGCTATTGAAAGAGAGCTGGGCAGTCACAGCATTCTGATTTTGCACAGTGGCGCACAATGTTCCCCAGCTTTTGCAGCCCTCTAACAGTTCTGGCAGTCTATTCATGGCCATTGGCGCTACTTGGAATGGAAGGCGTTTTTTATCATCAGGGCTATCTGCCAATGCACGGAGTACAGTCCCCAAAGATACATCAAACAGATGAGCCGCTTCCAGCAGGCTCTCTTGCGGGTGTGCCAGCAGGTGTTTATGCAGGGCATTTTGCCAGCCCTCTAATCCTAGGCTTAGTGAGTGTCCGGCTTGCTCACCCTCATGTGCCTCTCCGGTCAGCCCCTGGTATTTGTTGCTGTAGCCCCTGGGAGTGATCATTAGCCCCTGCTGCCAATAACTGTCAGCGTTACCGATGAGCACCGTACTGAGCATGCCAAGGTCAGATTGTGCCATCTGATCCAGCTGTGTGCGGATAATATGCTGCCGTTTTCGATAGGCTGATTTGACAATAGCCACGGGAGTTGTTGGTGCGCGGTGTTGTAACAAGATGCGTTGCGCCTCAATGATCTGCCCAGTGCGGCGGCCACTCTTGGGGTTGTAGAGGGCAATGACGAAATTGCCTCGACCGGCTGCCTTCAACCGCTGGGCAATCTGTGGCCAGGGGGTGAGCAGATCAGAGAGTGAGATGGCGCAGAAGTCGTGGGTCAACGGTGCGCCCACCAGCGAGGCGGCAGCATTGAGCGCGCTGGTGCCGGGGATTCCTTCAACCTGGATCTCACTCTCGGGCGACCAACCTGACTGTAGCAGCACCTCGTAAGTAGGGCCGGCCATGCCGTAGACACCAATATCACCGGAGGAGACCAGTGCGACTATCTTCCCCATTTTTGCCCGTTCCCACGCCTCTTTGCAGCGGTCAATCTCCTCTGTCATGCCTTTAGATACGACCTCTTTACCCGCTAGCATAGGCTCCAGCAGCTTAATATAGGTCGAATAGCCGATGACAACATCTGACTCCTCTATGGCAGCTTTGGCGCGCAGTGTCATCTGCTCTTCAGCACCGGGGCCGATGCCAATGAGGAGGATCTTTCCTGTTTTATTCATGGGTGATTAGTCGGTTATCTCGGTAGGGACAATGGAGATAGTGGCATTGCGGCCATCCACCCCGCGGTATTTGTGTTTCTCAACAATCAGTTGCCCCATTGTTGCGCCTGCCAGCAGCAGTGCAGCGGCTTCACCCACGGAGGGGGTTCCAACATATTTTAAGACGGTTGCTGAAGGGTTGGGAACCTCCACCTGTGCCAGCTCACTGGCG
>JAJRWL010000130.1 GCA_024276875.1 Gammaproteobacteria bacterium | reverse complement strand
TGGATATGAAGACCTACCTGGTTGGCGATATCCTGACCAAGGTAGACCGGGCAAGCATGGCGCATTCGCTTGAAGTGCGAGTACCACTGCTGGATCACGAACTGGTTGAATGGATCTCCAGCTTGCCACCAGGCTTAAAACTAAAGGGTCGAGAAGGGAAATACATCTTCAAAAAAGGGCTGGAGCCGCTGCTGCCCAACAGCATCCTCTACCGGCCAAAGATGGGCTTTGCGGTTCCACTGGCAGGGTGGTTTAGAGGGCCGCTAAAGCAACAGGTTCATGATGCCTTGCTTGGTTCAGAAATTATGGATACGGGTATCTTTAATAAAAAATACCTCGAACACTTAGTTGATCAACATCTATCAGGCCTGCGTGATTATAGTGGCCCAATTTGGTCATTATTGATGTTTAGTGCATTTTGTACAAAATCAAATAGACATTAGGCATGTGGTTTTTTTAATGTGCATTTCTGCACTTGAACACTGCATTATCCTGGAATCCGCAGTTGGACGGGGTGGAGTGTGCGCTTGTGGGGTGCAGGGCAAGGCGCAACGACGTAGAATAGTTGATCTATTCCAAGGAGTTGCAACGCAGCCATGCACCGCCACAAGCGTGCAATCCGCCTCGTAGCAGGGTTCACCCAGCAGGTGAAGAGTCTGCCCCATGAGCGTAGCGAGTGCTTTGGGTGCTGGATAAAAGTGAAAAATATTAAGTACATCAATATGTTGATACATCCTCAAAGCGGTCAATTGCGGGATCTAGGATTATTGAAACATGGTTATACCTATATAAAATACAGGCAAGTAGCTGGCAGCATATACCACAAAATATAAAAGACGAGGAAACAAAATATGAGGATCAGCATTTTTGGATTGGGCTATGTCGGTGCTGTTTCTGCCGCATGCCTTGCTAGAGACGGGCATCAGGTAACAGGTATTGACCCAAATCCTGATAAGCTAAAAATAATTCGCAGCGGCCGTTCTCCTATTGTGGAGGAAGGGATACAGGAGCTGACCAGTAAAGTCGTTGAAAACGGGCGTTTTACTGTCAGTAATGATCCTCATGCTGGTGTGTTGGAAACTGATATATCTTTTGTCTGCGTAGGAACTCCCTCATTATCAAATGGCGGGCAAAATCTTGATGCAGTGCGCAAGGTCTCAGAAGATATTGGCACCGCATTGGCAGAAAAACAGAACTACCATGTTGTAATAGTACGCTCTACCATTGAGCCGGGAACAATTGATCAGGTAGTAAAGCCTATTCTGGAAAGATCATCTGGAAAAAAAGTGGGCAAAGATTTTGGTTTGGGTTTTCAACCTGAGTTCCTGCGAGAAGGGTCATCAATCAAAGACTATGACAACCCTCCATTTACGGTTGTAGGAACAGACTCAAAGCGCTCTGCCGATGTTGTGGCTTCCCTTTTTAGACACCTTCCATGTGAATTTATTGCAACTGACATTAAGATTGCAGAGACATTAAAATACGCGTGTAATATTTTTCATGCGCTGAAAATTGTATTTGCAAATGAAATTGGACGTTTTTCCAAATCAATGGGAATAGATGGGCGTGAAGTGATGCATCTTATCTGTAAGGATAAACAGTTAAATATTTCATCTGCATACCTTAGTCCAGGCTTTGCCTATGGTGGGTCGTGCCTACCCAAAGACCTTCGGGCGCTATTGTATATGGCAAAAAACAGGGATATTTCACTGCCTATGTTGCAGGGTGTTGCGCCTAGTAACCAGCTGCACATTGATAATGTTGTGGATTATGTGCTTGCAGCTGGGAGTCGTCGAGTCGGCATGATCGGCCTGAGCTTCAAAAGTGGGACTGATGATCTTCGTGAGAGTCCGCTGGTGACGGTGGCTGAACGTTTTATTGGTAAAGGCATTGACCTCAAGATTCATGATCCAAATGTGAGCTTATCCCATCTTATCGGAGCAAATCGACGTTATATTGAAGAATCAATACCGCATATTGCAAGCACTATGACTGATACATGTGATGAGCTTATTGATAATGTTGATATTGTAGTGGTTGGGCTGAGAGATCCAGCGCTGTTGGAAAAACTATATGAACGTAATCGGCCTGATCAGCTTATTGTAGATTTGGTGAGTCTGACGGAACGAGAGCGAATTAAAGGCAAATATTGGGGCATTTGCTGGTGACATCAAAGCCGCGCCTGGTTTTTATCTCGCCACGATTTCTTTTCCCCAATGACTCTGGAGGGAAGATTCGTACCACGCAAATTCTGCGTGGTATGAAAGGTGGGCGTTTTGATATTACTCTCGTCTCTCCTGCATTGCCTGGAGTTGAAGATAGGTTTGAAGAAGAGCTGGAGTCTGTTGCGGATCATTTTTTCTATTGGCCAGAAAGTGAACCTAAAACATGGCTGGATCGTATTCTACGGTATCGGCATCTACTATCCAGACTCCCTTTTCCAGTGGCTACTGATAGAACAAAGACGGGTGAGGTATTAATAAATCAATTGTTAGAAAAGAAACCGGATCTGGTTATTTTTGATTTCCTGCATGCTGCTGTATTTGCTCCTTCCAGGATTTATTGTCATTCACTGCTTTTCACCCATAATGTAGAAACAGAAATATTCAAGCGACATGCAGAAGTTGTAAGCAATCCACTAATGAAGATGGTTTGGCAGTCTCAGTATCAAAAGATGCATCGATTCGAAATGGAAAGCATCCCCTTATTTGACACAGTGGTCGCCGTTTCTGAACGAGATGGAGATGTTTTCAAAAAGACCTCAGGCAAGCATAGAACAGAAGTGATTTCGACAGGTGTTGATCTGGACTATTTTTCATACCGCCCACCAAATGGTGAGCCGCGAGTTGTTTTTACTGGATCAATGGATTGGCTGGCCAATATAGATGGAATTCGTTATTTCATGCCCGAGGTTTGGCCTCTTATTGAACGGGCAGCTCCAAATGCCAGTATGACGGTAGTTGGAAGAAATCCGCCTCAATCATTGATAGATCAGGCGCAAGAGAAGGGGTTTTCCTGGGACTTTACCGGCTTTGTTGATGATGTACGCCCTCATGTTTGGGAGGCTGCTGCCTATATAGTGCCGCTGAGGGTCGGAGGTGGAACCCGGATCAAAGTGTTTGAGGCGATGGCTATGGGTATTCCTGTTGTTTCCACCGGGCTTGGCGTAGAGGGTCTGTCCATTGAGGCAGGAAAACATTATATGCGGGCTGAAACAGCAGAAGAGATGGCTGAGGCAGTTGTGAAATTGCTGTCTGCTCCTGATCTTGCACGCCAATATGCCGAGCGAGCCCGTCAGTATGTTGAAGATCACTGCTCCTCATGCGCAGTGGCCAGACAGTTTGAAGATATCTGTTGGCGTACACTCTATCCTGAGCAAGAGCATGCCCTATGAATGAATGGATAGCTCAATATGTAGCGTTACCCATCCATGAAAGATTACGTGGCCGTCGAACCATGGCCTGTTACCAATCGTTACGGCAATCAGAGAGGTTAAATTCTACTGACCTCAAGTTATTACAGGAGCATAAGCTGCTAATGCTTATGCGTTATTGTTGGGCTAAAGTACCGTTTTACCAGCATCGGTTTCAAGAGCTTGGCATTGAGAAAGAAGAGCAGATCACGTTGGGTCTGTTCCAGCGTTTGCCGCCAGTAGAAAGGGTGGATGTGCGAGAGCAGCTGAATGATATGGTTGCCAGAGGATACAAGGGACGGCTCATTCGGCACACGACAGGTGGATCAACGGGTGAGCCACTGGTATTTTATACAGATATGGATAAGGAGTCCTGGCACAATGCAGCCAAGCTGCGCGGACGTGCCTGGTATGGCGTAGAGCCGGGGAGTCGACAGGTTGATTTCTGGGGGTCACCAGTTGAATTGGATAAACTTGATGCATTCCGTGTTTTTAAAGACCGCTGGTTATTAAATCATATTGTCTTATCTGCCTTTGATTTGACAGATGATGGGCTTGCCCGTGATGCTATGCTGCTGCGTCAGTTTTGCCCTCGTTTAGTATATGGCTATCCAACTGTTTTATATCATGTTGCCCTTTTTATGGAACGTCAGCCTGAAGCCTTTGAAGGGTGGCGCCCCGAACTGATTACCTGCACATCTGAGGTGTTGTACCCTAATCAGCGGCGCAAAATAGAAGAGGTTTTTGGCTGCCCAGTTGGAGATGAGTATGGGTCACGTGATGGTGGTCATCTGGCTCATGAATGCCCTGCTGGAAGGCGGCACATCCCGGCCGAGCATGTTCTACTGGAGATAGATAAGCCAGATGAAGAGGGAGTTGGTGAACTGCTGGTGACCAATCTGGATGGTTATGGAATGCCCTTATTGCGCTACCGCGTTGGTGATTTGGTAAAGTTACTTGATGATCCTTGCCCTTGCGGCATGGCATTGCCAACCCTGGGGCAGATCACTGGGCGAATGACAGACTTCATTATCGGCAAAGATGGCACACTTATACACAGTGCTGCTGCGGTATATGTATTGCGTGAGCTGTCGGATCTTAAACAGTTCAAGATCATTCAGCGTGAAGATTTATCGATTGATGTCATGCTGGTTCGGAGCCCCCCCTATCAAGAGGAACAGCTAAAAGGGATACGGCGTAAAATGCAGCAGATGCTACATATGGAAATTCCGGTGCGTTTTTCTTTTGTTGATTTTATCCCACCGGGTAAATCAGGCAAGTATGTAACCCTTGTTTCTGAGGTAAAGGAATCGCCCCAATGAAACTTCTGAAATATAAATTATCTAATCCATGGTTATTGATTAGGTACAGTAATTGACGGCATCAGCACAACAATTTGAGCATGCAGATCTACATGTTGGTCTGGTTGCTCCACTGCCGCCACCTCCTGGTGGAATGGCCAATCAGGCCCAGCAGCTATTGCGCTTGTTGCAGGCAGAAGGCGTGCAAGTAGAGGCGGTTCAAATAAATCGCCCATACTCACCTGGTTTGATCAAGCATCTTTGGGGATTGAGGGCGCTATTCCGCTTGATCCCTTACATGCTTAATCTATGGCAGACTGCAGGAAGGGTGTCGCTGTTCCATGTCCTCGCTAACTCTGGCTGGTCATGGCATCTCTTTGCTGTACCTGCTATCTGGATTGGCTGGTTGCGTGGTATTCCAGTAATTGTGAATTATCGGGGAGGCGGAGCAGATGCATTTTTTAATCGTTCCTGGCGATTTGTCTACCCCAGCTTGAAGCGAGCTTCTCTGATTACAGTGCCTTCCGGTTTTTTAGAAGATGTATTTAGCCGCAGAGGGGTGACTGCGGTTGTTGTGCCAAATATTATTGATCTCTCCTGTTTCTCTTCTTTGAAAAATAAAAGCAGTGACGTGCAAAGGGCATATCCTCGCTTGCTTGTTGCGCGCAATTTAGAGGCGCTATATGACAACGCTACGGCTATTAGAGCTTTTCATATTGTAAGAAATGAGTATACCGAGGCACAGCTTACAATTGTGGGGGATGGCCCTGAGCGGAATTCCCTGAAAAAGCTGGTAAGTGAACTGGGGCTGAGTAATGCTGTAAGATTTACAGGTAAACTGGACAATGCAGAGCTTCCGGCGCTTTATCAAACAACAGATATTTCATTGAACCCTAGCTTGATAGACAATACGCCCATCTCTGTTTTAGAGTCACTGGCAAGTGGTGTTCCTGTTGTCAGTACAAATGTTGGCGGAGTTCCCTATCTATTGGAGGATGAGTGTACGGGTTTGCTTGTGCCACCTGGAGACCCTGATGCCATGGCAAAAGCGATTCTAAGGCTATTGCATGATGCATCACTTGCTAATTCACTGCAAAAAAATGCTGCACTCTATGTGCAAAGATTTAAATGGGCAAGTGTGATGCCGGTTCTTTTTGCTGCCTATAAGCAAGTGTTTAATAAAGGTTCCTCATAGGATGCGGGACATTGTTATCACCCTTATTGTCTTTGGCTCGCTTCCCTATATCCTGAGTAAGCCTTATATTGGCGTTCTGGTTTGGTCATGGCTTGGTTATATGAATCCCCACAGGCTGGCATGGGGGTTTGCCTATGATATGCCATTTGCTCAAATTGTTGCCGTTACTCTATTTATCAGTTTGGCGTTCAACCGGGAAGTAAAGCGGATACCTGTCACGGGCCTTACGGTTCTTTGGGGGCTGTTTCTTGGTTGGATGTGCCTCTCAACCCTGCAGGCAGTCTACCCTGATGGGGCGCAGACCATGCTGGTAAAAGTATTCAAGATACAGCTGATTATATGGATCACCATGATGGTCATGGTTAATCGACAGCGCATTGAACTACTACTTTGGGTGATCGTAGTCTCAATTGGCTATTTCAGCATAAAGGGTGGCGTTTTTACGCTGGTCACAGGAGGTGCTTTTAGAGTCTGGGGGCCAACAGGCAGTTATGTTGAAGGTAATAATGAGCTGGCTCTGGCTACGCTTATGGTGCTGCCTCTTATGTGGTACCTGCGAGGTGTGAACACGAATAAATGGGTTCGTCATGGGCTGCTGCTCTCCATTGTTCTCAGTGCAGTATCGGCATTTGGCTCCCATTCGCGTGGCGCCCTGCTGGCAGGGCTTTCAATGGCATTTTTCCTCTGGCTTAAAGGGGTAAGTGGTATGCGTAAAATTGTTGCTGGCATTGCTATTGTCGGGAGCATTGCATTACTTGCGGCCTTTATGCCGGATAGCTGGCATGAACGCATGGGGACGATTCAGACCTATGAGGAAGATGCATCGGCAATGGGGCGAATTAATTCCTGGTTGTTTGCATATAACGTGGCTAATGACCGCTTTCTGGGGGCAGGTTTTGAGCCATGGAGTCCTGAGATGTTTGCTATTTATATGCCCTCATCAAAGACGGCACATGCCGCGCACAGCATCTATTTTAGTGTGTTGGGTGAACATGGATGGGGAGGGCTGATATTATTTCTATTGATTCTTTGGATAGCATGGCGCACCGCATCGGGAATTATTCGAGAGGTAAAAGGCAATAGTGATATGGAATGGCTTGCACAATTAGCAAGGATGCTACAGGTAAGCCTGGTGGCATATTGTACGGGCGGTGCTTTTCTGAGCCTTTCATACTATGATCTTCCCTGGCATATTATCTCGTTAATTGTCATTGGCAAGGTTATAGCGCAGAAGAGCAAGCCAGAGTTTAATCCGTCGTTTGTAAAAAGTTGATGTGACTACTCACTCCACCAAAACGCATAAAGTAGTTACTTAAGGGGTTTATGCCAGGTTGAGTAAAAAATAGGCTAAACAAAAGTTCCCTCCCCCTTTTAAGTGGGTGCCGGGTTGTTAGAAAATATCTACGAGAAATGCTTGGCTTATGAGTTAAGTTTGAAGGATATACCCTATATCGTTCAGGCACCTATTCCGATATAGTGTAAAATTAGCCCATGAATGCAAAAGGCATGCGTTGTGCTATAATCGGCGAATGAAGAGCTACGACTGGAATCGAGAGAAAAACGAAATCCTAAAGAACGATAGAGGCATATCTTTCGAGGAAGTCGTCTTCCATATTGGAAATGGTGATGAGTTGGACGTATATCCACATCCAAATCAAGAACGTTACCCAAACCAATTAATTTCTGTCGTTGCTGTGAATAACTACGCTTATTTGGTTTCGTATGTTGAATCAAAAGAAGGTGTTTTTCTGAAAACGATTATACCTAGTCGCAGAACGACAAAAAGGTATATTGGAGAATAGTTGTGGGCAAGTACAAATTAGACCAAGAGGAGCAAGAAATCCTGGATGCATTTGAATCAGGAAAAATGCAACCAATTCCGAATGCAAAGGAAGAGATCGAAAAGCATAAGAAATATGCCGCTGAGACCTTCAGGAAAGATAAAAGAATAAACATTCGTATTGCAAGTCGAGATCTTTCTACAATTCAAAAGCTGGCTATGCTGGAAGGTATTCCATACCAAACATTCATAGTTAGTATCTTGCACAAATTCGCGGACGGAAGATACATTGAGAAACAGGTCAACAAGGCCAATTGAG
>JAJRWL010000129.1 GCA_024276875.1 Gammaproteobacteria bacterium | reverse complement strand
GCAGAGGGTGGATGGCAGCGCATTGAGCATAGAAATTCAACGCATTAATAAGCAGGCATCATGGTGGTTAACTGTGCTGCTGGGTGGCTTGCTGTTGGCGCTTACTATTCTGGTTTATTGGCCTGGCATGCAGGCTGGATTCTATTTTGATGATCTAAATAATATTGTTGAAATTCCTGCGTTGCATTGGGTTGCATTTTCAATGGATGCTGTATGGCAGGTAATTGATGATGCACTTCTGCGTGGGCGAGTACTATCCAATTTAAGCTTTGCACTTAACCATCTCTATGGTGGATTAGATCCAGCAGGATACCACTGGGTGAATCTGATTATTCACCTGTTAGTGGGTGTAACCCTGGTTTGGGTAGCTGTTCTGTTTACTGAAGCAGGGACATCTCGCCTACTTAAATTAGAGAAAAAACTTTTTTTTGCTATTTTAGCAACGGCTCTTTTTTTATTACATCCACTGAATATTCAATCAGTCACCTATGTGGTGCAGCGGATGACCTCATTGGCAACCCTGTTTACCTTGCTCTCTTTTGGTTGCTATCTTACGGCTCGATTATGTGAAAATGTACGGATAGGCGTTTGGTTTTTATTCAGTGCGGTATTTTTTTTATTGGCGCTGGGAAATAAGGAAATTGTGGTGCTGCTACCTGTGGTTTTGGTGTTGTTGGAAGCGTGTTATTACCCTGCATATTGGCGAGACAGGATAATACTACTTACCCAACGAATAGGCATGATTCGGCTGTTTATGCTGGGATTGCTTGTTATTGTTCTTTTAGCAATGGGTCTGAGTCAACTCTACTATGCCCCCCACCTTATTCGATGGGATGAGCTATTTATTGGACGGGATTTTAGTGGTGCGCAGCGCCTGCTAACAGAGGCATCGGTGCAGTTTTTTTATCTGAGCCTATTGATATGGCCTGATCCTTCTCGGTTAAATTTAGAGCATGATTTTGTCATATCAACCTCGCTATTTCAGCCGTGGACAACAGCTTTGGCCGTTGTGGGGTGTTTGTTGTTTTTGACTGTTACAGTTTGGCTGTGCCGTCGTTCGCCTCGGTATGGTTTTCCGCTTGCAGGTTATGCCGTATTCCATCTATTAGAGTCAGGCCCGATTAATCTGGAGTTGGTATTTGAGCATCGAATGTATCTGCCGATGACCTTTTTAGTGCTGCTTGTGACCAATCTATTAGTAGATTTTGCACGGATAAGTCGATGGCTTACGTTGCTGCTACTCTCTCTGCTATTGGTTCCGCTTTCGACGGCTACCTACATGCGTAATAAAGTGTGGTCTGATCCGTTGGTTTTTTTAAGAGATTGCGCGATAAAATCACCCAATAAATTTCGTCCCTGGTATAACCTGGGGAGTGAATTAGGTATGATCGGTAATTTCAGTCAGGCGGAGTCTGCTTTACGGCATGCACTGAAAATAAAGCCAGCTCATTCATTGGCGCGTAATCAACTGGGTAATGTCTATTTAATGATGCAGCGACCAGCAGAGGCGTACCAGCAGTACAGATCTGCCGTGCAGTTTGATCCAGATAATTTTGAAGCGGTGTTTAATCTGGCGACACAATATTATATGAGAGGAGAGTATTCAGACGCTGTGCCTCTATTTCAGCGCTTTATTAGGTATGCGCCTGCTGGTTTTGATGAAGCTCGCCAACAGGCGCAGGCTTATCTGCAAAGATTGCGATAAAACCAGTTACTCTGATACGGGGCTCCAGTTTCCATCCAACTCTTTAAGGTCATCATTTACCAGTCGACCACCTTTATGCATGCTCTCAAATTCATCCTCTGAGATATGTCGTACAGTTCCATCGGTTTCTGTGTAGTGCCACTTATCGTGAATAACCATGCGCAGCACCGTATCCATAATGTCATCAAAACGGATGGCATATTTTGTTGATAGTTGTTGAAAATCAGCAATATGTAGCGGTTTATTTTTATTTTGGTATTTTTCAGTTACTAGAGCGGCCAGGGCAACATCCCATAATGGCATCTGCTCTTCATCATCAAAGTTGAGGTCAGTCATCAGAATTTCCTTACATGCTTCTGTACAGTATTCGGTATATGGTAACGATTCAGCGGCAGTTATCGCAATCACTTGAGTGAAAAAGTAGTGATCGCTATTCCAGTATGCCTTTTGTGGATTAAAGTTGCCATTTTTGAGATGGGTTGGGATTAGATTAAGTGGAAAATTTAAGCCTTTCTAGAGGGCGGTCGATAGAAGAAGATAGCTCTGGATCTGTGTTTTATAAAAAATCAACCAGGAAACAATCATTACAAAAAGTGAGGATAAGTGAATGTTAGTGACCAATATAGAGATCATTCCTGGCAAGCGCGTAACAAAACACCTGGGATTGGTACAGGGTAGCTCTGTCCGAGCAAAGCATTTGGGACGGGATATTATGGCGGGACTGAAAAACATCTTTGGAGGTGAGCTGAAGGGTTATACAGAGTTGCTGCAAGAGTCACGTGAAGAGGCGATGGAGCGCATGATTCAACAGGCAGAGGCCGTGGGGGCTAATGCGGTACTTAATGTGCGCTTTTCAACATCCAGCATTGCAGCAGGTGCAGCCGAGCTGTTTGCCTATGGCACGGCTGTTGTGCTGGAGTAAAAAGATGACAGATTTAATTATTTTTTTGCTGCTGCTGGCGCTGGGTTATGGTTTTGGTCGATATGCTGAATCGAAGCATTACCAGTCAATTATCCAGCGTGAAGCCGAGTTTCGAGATATTCCAGCTGTTACCAGTAAATTTCCACCCCTGACGAAACCGCCGTCTGATGTAGAGCTGGTTACGGGCAGTGTGGTGATATCGGTTGATTACTTTAAGCGTTTTATTGCGGGGCTGCGTAACCTGATTGGTGGCCGAGTTACGGCTTATGAGTCGCTGTTAGATAGGGCGCGTCGTGAGGCCATTCTGCGAATGAAGGAGGAGGCCAGAGCCTTTGATGGCTACATCATATTCAATGTTAAGCTTGAGACTTCAAGTATCCATAAAGGTCGAAAAAATGGCATTGGTGCCGTTGAGGTTATGGCTTATGGAACGGTTTTAATTAAGCAGTCATGATGTTTTAGTCAACCATGAAGTACAGCAACCCTGAAATTCCTGAAGGTATAAATACCAGCGTTCAGCATCCACTGAAGGAGTTTTTTCTGCTGACAGGGGGCATATTAGGCGGGCTGCTGATTGTTATTGTGATATTGACGTTGCTGGCAGACCGTTTGGCGATATATATCCCCTTTGAATTGGAGATGGAGCTGGCAACCCGAGTGATGGATGAAGAGGGTGCGGATATTAAACCTCCCCCCATTGAGGATTATCTGAACCGGTTGGCAGCTAAAATAGCCGTTGAGCAAGCCCTGCCAGCAGAAATGCAAATTAGGGTGCATTATGTGGATGATGAGCTGGTCAATGCCTTTGCAACCTTGGGCGGGCATCTCTTTATGTTTCGTGGTCTGCTTGAGAAGTTGCCACATGAGAATGCCGTGGCAATGGTGCTGGCTCATGAAGTTGCACATATTAAACATCGCCACCCGATTCGCAGCATGGGGCGTGGCATCCTCTTTGGATTAGCCATTGGCATGGTCAGCAGTACCTTGGGCAGTGCGATGACAGATCAAGTCTTGGCCAATACGGGAGGGCTTACGGTGCTGAAATTTAGCCGTGATCAGGAGCGTGAGGCGGATCAAACAGCATTGGAGTCACTCTACCGGCTCTATGGGCATGTTGAGGGGGCGGATACATTATTCGAGGTTTTAGCGCGAGTGAGTGAGGATGCCTCACTACAAATGCCGGAGTTTTTTAGTACCCATCCGTTATCAGAAAGTCGCATTAATAATATTCATCTGTTTCAAGCAGAACACTCAACGGCTGTAAATATGGCCACCGAGTCCTTGCCCAGTGCATATGCAGTATGGCTAATGCCCGCTCCAACAGAATAAGATTTAACTATTTTGGACACCTTTATTTATGCTGGGTGAGGCAGATTGAGATTCAAAATATTCAAGAGATAAGGTGCTAAGTGATTGTAATAGCACTTCTATTATAAGTGCTTAGCAACGCAGCTATTGGATATTTTGGACTCAAGATGCCCAGCCATGAATTAATGGAGGTCTCCTTTTATGAGATACCCTTTGTGAAAGGGGTGCTTTCAAGGCTATAATCCTCGCCGCTTTATGGTGACCCGTATTGGTCCCCTCGCAACAGAAAACCGTGAACTCGGTCAGACCCGGAAGGGAGCAGCCGCAGCGGTGGACTCGTGTGCCGGGGTGTGGCTGATGCGGGTTACCACCATTCTTCGTGAATCGTTCCGCGTGTTGTTGTAAACTCCCTGTTTTTCGTTTGCTGAATTTATCCTATGTCCTATCAGGTTCTGGCTCGAAAGTGGCGACCCCATGCGTTTAGTGAATTGGTTGGCCAAGAGCATGTTGTCCGTGCGCTAAGCAATGCCTTGGATCATGATCGGCTGCACCATGCCTATCTTTTTTGCGGCACACGTGGGGTTGGTAAAACCACGCTGGCGCGTATCTTTGCTAAATCATTGAATTGCGAACAGGGTGTCAGCTCTACCCCCTGTGGCAAATGCAGTGCCTGCCGAGAGATTGATGAGGGGCGTTTTGTTGATCTGCTAGAGGTGGATGCCGCTTCCCGCACTAAGGTTGATCAAACCCGCGAGTTGCTGGATAACGTGCCCTATGCCCCTGTGCGTGGACGCTATAAGGTCTACCTCATCGATGAAGTGCATATGTTTTCCGACAGCAGTTTTAATGCGCTGCTGAAAACATTGGAAGAGCCGCCTCCCCATGTAAAATTTCTGCTGGCCACGACAGATCCACAGAAGAT
>JAJRWL010000128.1 GCA_024276875.1 Gammaproteobacteria bacterium | reverse complement strand
GCTGGTGCCCTCATCAAAGTCATGCTCATCCTCAATCTCACCTACAATCTGCTCCAGCACATCTTCAATGGTAACCAAGCCCGCAGCCGCGCCATATTCGTCGATGACGATAGCCATGTGGTTGCGGTTGGTGCGAAATTCTTTGAGTAGCACATTGAGTCGCTTGCTTTCAGGAACGAATACAGCGGCACGCAACACATCTCGCATATTGAAACGTTGCTTATCTTCACTACCACAGTAATGTAAAAGATCCTTTGCTAATATGATGCCAACCACTTCACTGCGATCATCACTGATTACAGGGAATCGGGAGTGCGCTGATTGGATAGCAATATGAAGGGCTTTGCTCAGGGAGTCGTCGCGCTCTACTACAACCATTTGTGCGCGAGGGATCATAATATCCCGTACTTGGAGTTCAGCAACTTGTAGCACGCCCTCAATCATGGTGAGGGCTTCTGAGTCCATCAAGGCGCGTTTTTTTGCATCCTGTAATAGATGGATGAGTTGTTCTTTATTTTTAGGTTCGTGTTTGAAGCGCTTTTTGAGTTGTGATACCCAGCTATTCAATCGCGAACCGTTGGGAGATTCTGCGTCGTTCATGATGTTCCATTAGTGAGGTAAGGATCGGAAAAGCCCAGTTGGGTTAGTATCTCGATCTCCATATTTTCCATTTCGGCTGCTTCAGCCGATGCTATATGGTCATACCCTAATAGGTGCAAAGTACCGTGCACCACCATATGTGCCCAATGGGCTCGTTCAGTTTTGTGTTGCTCTGAGGCTTGTTTTGATACCACGGCTGCACAGATTACCAGATCTCCCAATAGGTTGCTCTCTACTGGGGGAGGTGCTTGAAAAGGAAATGATAGTACATTGGTTGCGCCGGCTTTATTGCGATATTGCTGATTGAGTGCGGCACTCTCTGTCTCATCAACTATGCGTATGACCAATTCGGCTTGTTCTTTTATGTGAGCCATAGCAGCAACAGCCCAATGCCAAAGATCGGCTTGTGTCGGCAGACCATCTTCTGAGGAGGCATATTGTACGTCTAGTGTGAGCGCCATGAGGGTTACTTTGACGGTGGATTCTCAAATCTATCGTAGGCGGTTACAATCTTTTGCACCAATAGGTGACGCACCACATCATGGGCGTTGAAAAAAGTAAAACTGATGCCCTCCACGTCTTTTAATATGTCGGCTGCCTGTCGCAGCCCCGAGGCTTGCCCACGAGGCAGGTCAACCTGTGTGATGTCACCCGTGATGACGGCGGTAGAGCCAAAGCCGATACGGGTCAGAAACATCTTCATCTGTTCAGGCGTGGTATTTTGTGCCTCATCCAGGATGATAAAAGATTCGTTGAGGGTGCGGCCTCGCATGTAGGCGAGGGGGGCGACCTCAATCACATTGCGTTCAATCAGTTTGGCAACGCGTTCAAACCCCAGCATCTCATACAGTGCATCGTATAGTGGGCGCAGGTAGGGGTCGATCTTCTGTGCCAGGTCGCCGGGTAGAAACCCTAATCGTTCACCGGCCTCGACGGCTGGGCGTACCAGCAATATGCGACGCACCTGATCGCGCTCCATCGCTTCTACAGCACAGGCTACGGCGAGATAGGTTTTGCCTGTGCCGGCAGGGCCTATGCCAAAGTTGATATCGTGAGCCAATACCTTATGCATGTACTCTTTCTGGCTTGGTCCTCTGGGTTTGATCATGCCACGGCGGGTCTTGATGACAACCTCAGGCAGGTCAGGTTGTGAGGTTGCATTGATGAGTCCCTCTATGCCTGGTTCTTGTAGAAAGAGATGCACTTTTGAGGGGTCGAGCGAGTCATCTTTAGTTTCACGGTAGAGCCCTTTCAGCACCTCTTCACCTGCACGGACAGCCGCAGCGTTGCCGATGAGTTGAAATTGATGGCCTCGGTTGTTGATCTCGATGCCTAGCCGGAGTTCGATCTGGCGCAGATGTTCATCGGTCTGGCCGCAGATATTGGCTAATCGTTCATTGTCTTCCGGCTCTAAGGCCAGGTTTGTTGTTGAGGTTTTTTTAGACACGAGGTCTCGCTATAGAGTTGCGGCTGAATGAACCATGTTATCAAGAACCCGTTCCCCACGCAGGGAGTTAGGCAGGGCTTCGGTGATTCGAATATTGGCAAATTGACCAATCAACGCTGCGGCGCCATCAAAATTAACGACGCGGTTATTCTCGGTGCGGCCCGCCAGCTGTGTGGGATCTTTACGTGCAGGGCGCTCCACTAATACGCGCTGTACTGTCCCCACCATGCGGCGGCTGATCTGTTGTGACATCTCATTGATGCGGTGCTGTAGTTGAGCCAGCCGTTTCTGCTTTACTGTCATTGGAATATCATCGGGCAGCTCCATTGCTGGCGTGCCAGGGCGTGGGCTGAAGATAAAGCTGAAGGAGTGATCAAAGCCGATCTGTTCGATGAGCTGCAGGGTGGCTGCAAAATCTTTATCGGTTTCACCAGGGAAGCCGATGATGAAATCGGATGAGAGGCAGATGTCGGGTCGAATCTCACGCAGTTGACGAATCTTGCTGCGGTACTCCAGGGCTGAATGGCCGCGTTTCATCTGCATCAAAATGCGATCAGAGCCGCTTTGTACAGGCAGGTGCAGATGGCTGACCAGTTCAGGCACATCGGCGTAGACCTCGATCAGTGAATCAGAAAATTCGACGGGGTGAGAGGTGGTGAAACGGATGCGGTCAATGCCATCAACTGCGGCCACAAAGCGGATCAGTAGTGCCAGATCAGCCATCTCGCCATCATGTATCAGGCCACGGTAGGCATTGACGTTTTGCCCCAGTAGGTTGATCTCGCGCACGCCCTGCTGCGCCAGTGAGGCGACCTCGGTAATCACATCATCGAAGGGGCGGCTGATCTCTTCCCCGCGGGTGTAGGGCACGACGCAATAGGTGCAGTATTTGGAGCAGCCCTCCATAATTGAGACGAAGGCGGAGGGGCCATCGGCTACCGGCTCAGGCAGGCAGTCGAATTTTTCGATCTCAGGGAAGGAGATATCAACCACAGGGTTGTGAGTTTTTCGCGCCTGATCCAGCATCTTCGGCAGTCGATGCAGGGTTTGCGGGCCAAAAATGAGGTCGACATAAGCGGCACGCTTGCGGATTGCATCCCCCTCCTGGCTGGCGACGCAGCCACCCACACCGATAATGAGATCGGGTCGGCGCAGTTTCCAAGGCCGCCAACGACCCAGCTGTGAAAATACCTTCTCTTGGGCTTTTTCGCGGATCGAGCAGGTATTAAGCAGCAACACGTCTGCATCTTCTGCGATTTGCGTTAGTTCGAGGTTGTGTGAGGCGTGCAGAACATCCGCAATCTTAGCGGAGTCGTACTCATTCATCTGACAGCCAAAGGTTTTAATAAAGAGTTTGCCGGACATGCTGGGGTGTGAATTGTGATATGGCCGCTAAGTCTAATGCTTTATGGATATTTTTTCCATTTATATGGGGATTATGGCATGTTAGATGTTGTGCGCATTTAAAATTTATCTCTAAATTGTTTCGAGTACTGAAAAATCATGTTTAATTATATGTGGCAATCACAAAGGCAACGCTCTTTGGTGTTGGCTTTAACAGTGTTGTTGTTATTTGGCTGTAGCAAGTTGATGCCTGATTATCAGCAGAGTCTTTTTATCTTCGGCACAGTGGTGGATATTAAGCTGCATGGCGTTGGCCATGAGCAAGCAGATAAAGCGGTGTCAGTAGTAGATAAAGCTTTTCAACATATGCATAAGGATTGGCATGCTTGGAAGCCTGGGGAGTTAAGCTCACTCAATGACAGTTTTGCATCGGATCAGCTGCGACCCGTTAGTCCCTTTTTACTGCCTTTGATAACAAAATCACAAGTGCTTTTTGCACAGAGTGAGGGGTTATTCAACCCCGCTATTGGCAAGTTGATTGCGCTGTGGGGGTTTCATAGTGATGATCTGCCATCGGGTTTGCCACCCTCTTCAGAGGCTATCGCAGCATTGGTCGATCAATCGCCGAGTATGGATGATTTGGAGATTTTAAACAGCCAGGTTCGTAGTCGTAATCCTGCCGTCAGCCTCGATTTTGGCGGTTTTGCTAAAGGCGATGCATTAAACACGGCGATTGAGCTCTTGCGTCAGCAGGGCGTGGACAATGCTATTGTCAACGCCGGTGGCGATCTTTGTGTGAGTGGGAGGCACAGCGGGCGACCTTGGCGTGTGGGGGTGCGGCATCCGCAAGCGGACGGGATTATTGCAGCGGTCAATGTTTCAGATGGTGAATGTGTGCTTACATCGGGGAATTATGAGCGCTATCGAGAGTACGATGGGGTACGTTACCCCCATATCATTGATCCTCGTGATGGATTGCCTGTCAGGCATATTGCATCGGCTACGGTCATTGATAGAGATGGTGGCAGAGCTGATGCGGCAGCAACAGCATTGACGGTGGCGGGTGCTAAATCCTGGTTTCGAATTGCCAAGCGTATGCAGCTGAAGTATGTCATGTTGGTGGATGAGGTGGGGACGATATATATGAATCCTGCTATGGCGAAGAGGATGGAATTTCAGGGTGAACAGCCCGAGAAGATTGTCATAAGTGATACACTTTAACTGATGGTTTTACAGATGTTTAAGGTGGCTGTATGAAGCGTATTGGTGCTCATGTTAGTGCCGCAGGTGGTGTGCAGAATGCGCCATTAAATGCGCAGAATATCGGCGCGACTGCCTTTGCATTTTTTACTAAAAACCAACGGCAGTGGCAGGCTAAAGCACTGACTGATGCTCAGGTTGAGCAATTTAATCTCAATATGCAAAAGGGAGGTTTCCACCCCTCTGATGTATTGCCGCATGATAGTTACCTGATTAACTTAGGGCATCCTGATGCTGAGAAGCGCCAAAAATCACGCCATGCCTTTATAGATGAGCTGAACCGTTGCAGCCAGCTTGGGCTTATCTATCTCAACTTTCATCCAGGCAGTCACTTGCGGTTGATTGATGAGGGGGCGTGCTTGGATTTGATTGCAGAGTCGCTTAACCGAGCATTGGAAGCAACGGAGGGAGTGACAGCCGTTATTGAAAATACAGCAGGGCAAGGATCTAACCTTGGGTATCGTTTTGAGCACCTTGCCTACTTGATTGAGCGAGTTGAAGATAAGTCGCGCATGGGTGTTTGCCTTGATACTTGCCATGCCTTTACGGCGGGCTATGACTTGCGTACTTATGAAGCCTACACAAAGACCATGTGCTCTTTTGAAGAGATTGTGGGCTTTAAATATCTCAAGGCGATGCATCTAAATGACGCTAAACCTGAATTAGGAAAGCGGGTTGATCGACATGAGAGTATTGGCAAAGGAAAATTGGGAGAAGATGCCTTTCGTTTCATCATGCAGGATGAACGTATGAATGAGATGCCGCTGATTTTGGAGACGATTGATAGCGCCATTTGGCCGCAGGAGATTAAGCTATTGTATGATTTTTGTGAATAGCAGCACCACCTTGATAGATGCCACCAAGAATAACGGGATGATGCGCCCCTGTCACTGAAGGCAGGTTGCCAGAAAGCCCTAGCATGGTTTGCTGAGCTAACCAGGCAAAGGCCATCGCTTCAACCCAGTCGGGATCGACATCATGATGTTGTGTGCTCTCGATATGGCACTGCGGAAGTGCATGCTTTAGTTGTTTCATCAATGTTTGATTGTGAACACCACCACCACATACCCGTATTTGCTGATAATGTGCGTCGGCTGTTTTAATGGCGTTTGCAATGCTTTGAGTCGTGAGCGCTGTTAACGTCGCTTGAATATCTTTAGGTGATAATGCTGGGTGTTGGGTCAATAACCCCTCTAACCATTCCAGGTTGAAATATTCACGCCCAGTGGATTTGGGAGGGGGGCGACTAAAATAGCGGTCTGCCAACATGCTTTTTAATAAAGCAGGATGCACTTCGCCCGTTGCGGCCCATTTGCCGTGTTCATCAAAGGGTGTGTGAATATGGCGGCTTGACCAGCTATCTAATAGGCCGTTGCCAGGCCCCGTATCAAAACCGATAATATCCGCGTCATCCTGCGGTGGCAGTAGGGTGATGTTAGCAATGCCCCCAATATTCAGAATGCAGAGGTGCTCTTTATCACTGCGAAAAAGCCTGTTGTGGAATGCAGGTACGAGTGGCGCACCTTCACCCCCTGCGGCCATATCACGGCGACGAAAGTCTGCCACAGTGGTGATTTTGGTGCGTTCTGCAATCCTATTCGGGTCGCCGATCTGAAGGGTGAAAGCTGTTTTAGCCTCTGGTCGGTGGCGTATAGTTTGGCCATGACTGCCGATGGCGGTTACAGCGGAGGCTGAAATATGAGCTTTAAGTAGAAGTTGCTGAGCAGCTAAAGCGAATTCATCTGCAACGAGAATATCCAGTTCGCCCATGCGGTCAATCTCATTGTCCCCAGGGGTCGTTAGTCCCAGCAGTTTTTGCTGCAATGCGTGTGGCCATGGGTGACAGTGTGTGGCAATAAGCTCTGCTCTATGTTGAGGAAAGCGAACCAGGGCGGCATCAATGCCATCCAGGCTCGTACCCGACATAAGCCCCAGGTAGATTTTTTTACCTTCTGGGCGCATCTCATGCCTTAAGGGTAGACTTCTGCTAGCAAGGTGCTGTTGAGCCTTTCCAAGTGAGCCAATAGAGGCGCTGCCTTTTCTTGGAAATCAGCGCGATATTTTTTGGCGATGGGGGAGGCGGCGGGTAGTTTTACCGTCAGAGGATTGCGGTGACGACCATTGATGCGGAATTCATAATGTAGATGAGGGCCGCTGGCCAATCCGCTTTTTCCTACGTAACCAATGGTTTGCCCCTGCTTAACGCGAGTGCCGCGGCGTTGTTTGGACGCGTAACGGGACATATGTCCATACAGCGTCACAATGCCGCCGCCATGTTCGATCATAATAGCTCGTCCATAGCCGCCTTTACGGGCGCGCCATATGATTTTGCCATCGCCAGATGCCTTGATAGGCGTACCGGTTGAGGCGGCATAATCTACCCCACGGTGAGGGCGTTTTTTACCCAATACCGGATGCCAGCGTGATTTTTGGAATCTTGAGCTAATGCGGCGAAAATCAACAGGGCTGCGTAAAAAAGCCTTGCGTACGCTTTTACCGTCAGGTGAGTAGTAATCCTCTCTTCCTGAGGCATCTGCATAGCGTATAGCACGGAAGGCTTTACCTCGATTTATAAATTCAGCCGCTAAAATAGCGCCATCACGGTATTTTTCGCCATCTAAAAAATGCTCTTGGTAGATGACGCTAAACCTATCACCCGCTCGAATTTCCAGTGAAAAATCAATATCCCAAGCAAAGATGTTGGCCAGCTCCATAATGAGGCGGTCTGAAAGCCCTGCTTTTTGCGCACTGACAAAGAGGGAATTTGTAACCCAGCCTGTAATGTGAGTCGTGCGCGCTTCAAGTGGGCGCTCTATGATTTTAGCGCTAAAGGTGTCGCCATCAGGGGTGATGCTTAGGCTTCGAATGGCGCTCTGTTGCAGGATTAGTTCATGTAGATTGTTATCGGCATCCAGTGCAGCACGTAGCGTTTCACCTGGCTTTATATGTGCCAGTCGAGCGGCTGTTTTGTTGCTGGAAACAATGCGGTGAAGTAGGTTGGCGCTGAGTCCAAGCTTGGGAAAAATAAGGGCAAGGCTGTCGCCAGAGCGGATATGATGCTCCTTCCATTGATAGCTTGGTTGTGCAGTTTTAGCTGTGCGGGGCGTGGCCATGGTCTGTTTGGGGGCGCTGGAGTGAACGGCAGCCGCTTGCAATGATGCGGTTGTTGCCAGTTGGATGTTATGTTGAGCGCTGCTTTCGCCTGCGTCTGTTGGTGATGTGTTGCTGGATTGCTTGCTACTCGGCGTACGAGGAAGCGCTAGCGTGACAATTTGCGATGTGGGAGTCTTTTTAGCTGGCGTACTTGATGGATCGACTGGCTCCATAATTTCGAGTGCGGCGTAAAGACCAGAGGCGACTAAGGCAAGTGATACCCCTAATAGCGCTAATCGCTTAAAACGGTAGCGAGGCCTGTAACGGTATGAGGTACTACGTGTGTAGTCTTTTATCATGTAGATGCGACAACTGGCGGAAAATTAATATAATTATGACTTAAATTCGCTGTTCTTCCTACCATAGATCGCCACTATATCTATAGATTGCATCACGGAACGGTTACTTTTTATTGCCAGTACGGGTAAATTGTGCGCCGCGAGCCGTTTTACTATACCCAATAAGAGAGGAAGGAAATGACACCAGCTGCAGAAGCAATGGCAATAATTCGCCGAGGAACAGAGGAGATTCTTCTTGAAGATGCGCTATTAAAAAAATTAGAGAAGAATAAGCCATTGCGCATTAAGGCGGGATTTGATCCGACAGCACCGGATCTGCATCTGGGGCACACGGTGTTAATCAATAAGCTTCGCCAATTTCAGGATTTAGGTCATGAGGTGCTGTTTCTGATTGGGGATTTTACCGGAATGATTGGTGATCCTACCGGCAAGAACATTACGCGCAAACCATTAACGCGTGATGAGGTGCTGGATAACGCCCAGACGTATGAGCAGCAGATCTTCAAAATCCTCGATCCAACAAAAACACTGGTGGTATTTAACTCCAGCTGGATGAATGAGCTGTCGGCAGCTGATCTTATTCAACTTGCAGCCAAGCATACCGTGGCACGCATGTTAGAGCGGGATGATTTTAATAAGCGCTATAAAAGTGGGCAACCTATCGCTATCCATGAATTTCTCTATCCATTAGTACAAGGCTATGACTCTGTGGCACTGAAGGCAGACGTAGAGCTTGGCGGTACAGATCAGAAATTTAACCTTTTAGTGGGGCGACAGTTGCAGGAGGCTTACGGTCAGGATCCGCAAGTTGTTATAACGCTGCCTATTTTAGAGGGATTGGATGGAGTGCAGAAGATGTCCAAGTCACTCAATAATTATATTGGCATTGCGGATGCTCCGGATGAGATGTTTGGGAAAATCATGTCAATCTCTGATGATCTGATGTGGCGCTATCTCGAGTTGTTAAGCTTCCGGTCTATTGAAGAAATTGCGACTTGGCGTAAAGAGGTAGAGAGTGGGCTAAACCCCCGTGATATAAAAGTACGTCTGGCTGAAGAGCTGGTAGAGCGGTTTCATGATCGCGCGGCGGCTGAGATGGCTAATCAAAACTTTATAGCCCGCTTTCGTCAAGGTGCTATCCCCAATGACATGCCTGAATTAGAGCTGCACACATCGGATGGCACATTGCCAATTGCTAACCTACTCAAAGAAGCAGGACTGGTTAGTAGCACTTCAGAGGCGATGCGTATGATCAAGCAGGGTGCAGTTCGCATTGATAGTAAGCGTGTAGAGGATAAAAACCTGACGTGCTCGATGGGGTCAAAGTGTGTTTACCAGATTGGAAAGCGCCGTTTTGCTCGAGTGACATTGGTTTAGGTAAACAAGCGTTTTATGGGTGGTCACAATGAGCCGGATATTTATTTTATAAAAGGGGTTGTACGCTTTAACTAGATGCGTATAATGCGCCGCTCTCTCACGGAGAATAAGTTTTAGACAACGGTTTGGAGTGGGAGAAAATGCTCAAAGAAGAGCGATTCGGTTGAGTAGGAATTAGTGCTTGACGGGGTTTGAATGAAGCGTATACTTCGCGCCTCGCTTGAAGTGGTGCAGCTGGAAACGGCGGTGACACGAAGCAAAAGACCTCGGTTTAGGGGTTGACAGGGTCGGAAAGGCGAGTATAGTTGTCCGACTTTCCTGGGTGAAAAAGACCAGGGCGCTCTTTAAAAATTTGATCAAGTAATTTGTGTGGGTGCTTTGTTGGTGTTTGGTTAAGGCCAAAGAACGACGAAGTATCCTGGGGGAGACCCCTCGATCCAAGTCAAAAAGATTGGCAGCCAAAGCTGCTGTTTAAACTTAAACTGAAGAGTTTGATCCTGGCTCAGATTGAACGCTGGCGGTATGCTTAACACATGCAAGTCGAACGGTAACATTG
>JAJRWL010000127.1 GCA_024276875.1 Gammaproteobacteria bacterium | reverse complement strand
TATCTTGCGATTAGAAATATCGCAAAAAAATGGACGATGCCTATTCAAAACTGGAAACAGGCATTAAATCAATACGTGCTTTTGCTTGGGGAAGACAGGGTGCCTCTCTCAGCTTAAATGCCAGTTACACAGATTATTGGACACCCTTCCCCTGTCTGCTAAGCCCAAGGCGGCATAATATCAAGCTCATTCGATCAGCATGATCTTTTACTTCGGAATCAAAACTGATAATTTTATCAGGTGCAACCCACAGCTGTGTATAGCCACAGATTGTTGCATGATTGCGCAGCTGCACCCAGGGATTCTGGATGCGGCGTTTATGATCTGGTGGATTTTCAATTTGCGTAAGGGGGATGCTTCCCCAGGGAGGGATAATCACAAAGTCATACTCTTTGGTATAGCTTCTGCACAGGTTGTAAAATTTGGATGTGGCAGCATTATCTTTTCCAAGCCCGGTTATCAGCCATAGATGGAACAGGTCAATTGGGCAACGGTCAGTGATGAAAGCCTCATACTCTTGCTCCAGCTGCCGCTTATGCAGTAGAACCTGATAAAAAAGCCCGGCTACCTCACCAAGTGGTTGCGCAAGCTTTTTTGGCTGATCAAAAAGAGGATTATAATTTTCCCCAATGTAACCTACATTCAGTTGATCAGCCAGTGATTTACTTAGGGTGGTTTTTCCAATCCCCGCACTGCCAGAGATGGCGATCTTCATTGGGGGTATTAATATCTCTCTGAGAGTTCCTTAAGTGGAAACTTTAAACTGAGGCTAGACCAGAATGCATCAACCTCATTGACTACCTGATCTGCTGCGGATTCATGCTCTGCACTAAACTGTGCGGGGTCTGCAATTTTAAACCGCTCAGGCTCCATGGATACTTCAAACGTCTTATAGAGCTTGTTGGCGGCACCAGTCATATATTCTGCACCATAGGGTACAATCGTTGTTGTTGGCATGGCTGGCAGGCCGGTCATCGCCATTTGGTAATGAAAGCGCTTCCAGTAGCCAAGCATCACTTTAACGTAGTCCATCTGTTTGATTTCTTCCTCTGTTTTCCCCCAATATACCCAATCATTCAAGGCCCAGCGTTCAATAGCACTGCGCACTGCAAACTTTTCGTCAGCAGGCATGCCACCACTCTTATCCAAAACAGATTTGCAGACTGTTAATGGGTGCCGAAGGGTGATTAGATAGTAGGCATTATCAGAAAAAATAGCCCGTATCAGGTCAAAGTAATGTACTGCTTTGGTAAATTTTTTTGGGACAATGATACCGCCGTTATAAGCCAATCTGCCATGTTGGTGAAAAAACACCTCAACCATTGTCAGGTATTCAGCAAGCTGTAGCAAACCATTGGTATGGACATTGCCGCTGCTTTTAAATGACAGGTTTGCTAAATGAGGGAAACCGTCATGTGCAAGCGCATTTTGTACATGTTTATAATCAATTCCACTGGCTCGGAATAGCTGCTTAGTGAGGTAAGTTCCCCCTGTACGAGGGATTCCAATAATAAAGAAAAAGCGAAAGCGGCTGATCTCCTTTAGTGTATTGATGTCACCCGTCAATAGCTCCTTGAAGAAGCGGTAAGAGCGCAACAGGCACTGCTTTCCTTTTGGATGTGCAACAACTGATTTTGCTTTCTCCTGAATCCCCTCAAAGCGATCACCATTGCTGGCCAGGCCTTCTTCTTCCTGGCTATACCAACTGCCAATGAAATAATCGCCGCCAGTAAAAGTTGTATGGAGGAATTCAATAAAGGCTGGTGAAGCCGGCAGCTCCTGATCAGTCAGTGTGAGTGTTAGACCCATGAATTACCATTTTATAATTGACTATTTAGAAGGCCATGCGGATATAGAAGAGAGCAAGGTTGGTGGTAGTCACAAAACCTGGTGCCGATTGGCGGTGAAGTAATAAACCCTGAGTTCTAAGGCCTTGGAACTTAGGGTTCATCTATAGATTGTTGGATTAAAATGTTTGTGTAAAACGCAGATAGAACTCGTCTTCATGTACAACGTCAGGGTCATAATCACTAATTGGGTTTGCATAGTCGAATCGGATTGTACTCTTGTACTTTGCTGATGCAGCATAGGTAAACTCTGCGCCGATGCCAAGGCTATACATCTCTTTTTCGATTAATAAATTAGGGGTTTTGCTGTTTAACCAGCCAGCATCCATGAAAGGACCGGCTTTAATGCTCCATGGGCCATCGGACAGGAATGTGTGGCTGTACTCAATGGTTGCAGAGGCGCCTCGCTCAGCAGACGCCTGGGCTACTTGAAAGCCGCGAACGCTACCATAACCACCAATTGAGAACAGATCCGATGAGAGTACGATCTCTTCCGCGTACTGCCCTCGGACATGTAGCTGAATAAAGTCATTTTCAGTCGCACGAAAGTTGAAATAGACAAGTGCTTCTACAATCCATGCCCTGGGGTCGCCGCTTGCCCGGCTGGCATCGGAGTCACCCTCATCACTTGCTCCAAAAGCGCTGATTCCCCGTTTTACCCGCAAGGTAGAGAAGTAGACGTGGTTTTTACGACGGTGCAGGAATGTGGTCTCAGCAAAAAGCTGCGTGATATTGTCTTTACTCTCCTGTACTCCTGCCAGTTTGGATTCATGCTCACGCACCTCTATGCCAGCACGTACCACCCCCTTACGCTGAATCTGATTCCAGAGATTGCTCGATAACGCTATAGTCAAACGCTCTGATTTTCCCTCTGCATCCAGGGAAGCCAGGCGGTCTCCAATCTCATTATCACTGTCAAGGTAGTCTACCTCCAGCATAAGATTGCGCCAGCCGATAGGCATTGTGAAGCTCAAATTAATGCTCTCAAGATCGGTGCTGTCACCATTAAAAGACTTTCGCAGATCTACACCAAAGGTTTCGCCAAAACCAAGTAGGTTGCTCTTTTGCAGGTATAGCGCACCAACATCTTCACCGGTGAGCCGGCTTCCATAGTTATCAAATGTAAAAACCTGGCGCTCTTCATCAGCCTTTTTGAGTATGAGCTTTAGATCGGTAGTGCCAATCTCTTTACCAGGGCGAAGATTAAGTCTTGCCTGTATGTTTGTCAGGTCATCGACATCCTTAAGAGCAGTTTCAACTTTTCGCTCGTTAAATATCTCTCCCTTTACAATGGGTGATATCAAGGCCTCTACCAGGCGGTCATTCAATCCCTCGCCCTCGACATCCAGGCTTCCTATGCGTCCCTGGAAGATGACAATCTCCATGTTGCCATCAGACAGGTCTTGGGGCGGGGTGGTGACTTTAACAAGGACATAGCCTTGGTCGAAGTAGTGCTTGGTCAGCTCATATTTAAGCTTGGCAATATCACCAGCGGTAAGAATGCGATTTTGGTAAGGGGTAACCAGCGCCTGTAGCTCCTTTTCCTCTAGAACCAGATCACCCTTAAAGCTGAATTTTGAGATGGTTGCAATGGGTTCATTTGGCCGCTCGGGGAGTTTCTGCTCCGGCTCTTTGGCAGGCTTAATCTCTTGCGGCTCCCGGATTGCTGCTGGTGGTTCAATAACGGGGCGATCAATGACACCTGGCATGCGATCATCTGCAAATAGAGCCGTTGTTGATAGGAGCAGCGTGGAGGCCAGCAGCGCGGTAAGGATTGCACTACATGACCCCATCTCCAGCCGAGTGGGTGCTGTTTTTTGTGTATAAGAGAAAAAAGACATTTCTATTCCTAAATCTATGTTTATCGGCATTCGGTGCAATTGCGCCATTGCTACCATCAGGAATCTGATTCCCAGTCACAGCTTATAATAGTTAAATCTTTTTGTATATCATTAAATTCAAACGGTTTTCTCGGATTAGGTTGTGTTTTTCACGCAGACTGAAGAGAGGCCGCACAAGGCCACCTCTCTTCTCTGTCATGTTGCCCCATTTCAGGCTATTTCAAGCAGCCACCTGATACAAGTTGATCACAGAAATCCCCTCCTTTTGCAGCACCGTCACCCTTTGATTTTTGGCCTGCAGCGGTTGCCGGCAGTATTTTTGAGGGATCCCCGCCTGCCAGCAGGCGTCTTTCAAGATCCTCATCAAGGGGTAGTGGTTCAGTTTCACCCATGCCGGTTGCCGCGAACATGTTGCCTTGTGTGTCAAAACGCAGAGGGCGATTTTCAAGAAACCCCACTTCTACCTGCGTTTGTCCTTCTAGCGCAGCTTGTACAGCTACATCTTCAGGGGCAGGGGTGGGTGGGGGGGCGGCACCCTTGCCCGTATCTGGGGTGATTGACACCTCTCCTCCCGCCTCTACCATCAATTGTGCGATTGAGGTGCTGGCCACGCCAAACTCAAACGGTGTAAATCCTGGTTCTACACCACTGCACTCCCCATCGGTGCAATCCTGATAGGCGGTTTCTTGCCCCTGCACAAATGCTCTGTTCAGGGCGGGGCTCGGTGCTGTGTCTGCACCCGCTAGTGGATCTGCGCCGACAATGGTGATATCCCCTGTGGCAGTTAATAGGGTGCCCGCAAGTGCCCCTTCTCCTCCTGGGAGATCTTCAGGCAGTATCTCGTAGAGGTCGAGGTTATAAAATGGAGGAGGCCCGCTCCACCCGGGGTTTGGGTGGTTGGCATGCGCCTCTGCTGAAACATCCCCATTTATAACGAGGTTTGCGGGTTCTTCCTCAGGTGCCCCACCTGCTGTTATACCCAGAACTGCACCGGCCATGGCGCCACCACCTTCACCACCATCAAACGCCTCGGAGTCGTCTATCTCAACATCGGCATTTGCAAAAACACGCACGGGGTCTGTGTTGATCTCTACATCACCTCCACCAAGGAGCAATGCCACGGCGAGCGCGTCAGCGGTACCGGATATTTCAGATTTTGTATCGGCATCGGCGCGAACAGTGATATCCCCAGTGTAGGTCAATTTACCGGGGTTCATCACCATACCATCCAGAGGTATCCTACCGCCCTCTTCCTCATCATCGATAAAACCTGAGAGTTGGTTCGACCCCGCTGCCATGAATAGGGCGGCGATAGCTTCGCTCCTATCCCACAGAGCCATAGCGGAGTCGGCCTTGGCGGTTACACTCACATCACCTGTCACGGTAATATCATCGGGTGCCCCCAGGCTTGCATCCGCCCAGGCGGTTGCTATTGCTGAACCGTAGTATTGGTATGGGGCATCATTGCCTCTATCACCGGATGTGACCGTTGCTGTGGAAGCCACGGTGATATCACCGGTGATATTGATATCACTTTCAACAGCCCCTTCATCACCTTCGGATAGACCCGCAGTTACATCCAGATCAGCTACAGCCTGGGCTGTCCCATAACCCCAGTCGTAGTATTGAACCCTGTCCATGGCACTTGCAGCCGCACGGGTCTCGATGTTACCGGTAATGTTGACATCACGGCCTGCTCTCAGCGCAGCTGTAGCATCAGCATTGGCTCCTGCACCCTGTGTCTCTGCGTCAGCTACCACGCTTACTGGCCCCATGTTTAGGTCGCCATTGCGCCCATCGGCATTAAGCCTAGCATAGGCATAAGCAGAGGCTGATGGCACGCTATCGGTTTTTGCTGTACTGGCGACCTTGGTGCTGCCGGTGACTGTCGCACCCTGTGCGGCATAGAGATCAAGTCCAACAAAACTTTCGGCACCCTGGGCACCCTCGCCACGGGCATAAGCGGTCGCATCAACCTGGGCGCTACCCATGCTTATCGCCCCGGTATAAGCCCTAATCCAGGTGCTAGCGTTGGCAAAAGTACTGCTCACCGTTGTGGCATCAGCCGATGCTGTGACCAGCATGCTGCCAGTGATGGTTACACTGTCTTGTGCATTAATACCCAGCCCTGCATCAGCCCAGGTACCTGGGTCTGTATAGCCTTCATCGGCATTGGTGGCCTGGGCAATCACCTCGACCTGAGCCAGGTTGACTGATCCTTCATAGCCCTCTCCATCATAATAACCTGCATTGATATCCAGGTGGGCATCTGCATCGGCTCCATCTGCAGAGCCTGCTTCATTTTTGGAGATGGCGGCTACCCGCACATCCCCGGCAGTAACGTTATTCCTGGCATTGAGTGCTACGTTAGCATCAACATGGGTGTCGCTGTCACCGTCAGTCTTACCTTGGGTGCCTCGCATCGCTGTGGCTTCGGCTGTGACATCGCCCATAGTGAGGCTGCCAGGGCCAGAATTACCCGCATTGACATGCAGAGCGACATTGGCTGAGGCATTGTCTTCAGTGCCCTGGTTGTCGGCAATGGCGGTTACCACAGCATCACCTGTGACCGTCAGATCACGGGCAGCAACCAAATTCAGCTGGGCGTCTGCATAAGCTGTATCTGTCGCTATGGAGCCTAATGTGGCGTCGGCGCTCACATCGATGTTGCCGGTAATGGTCAGGTTGTCCCCAGCATTGGCATTAAGATCAGTATTTGCTTTAGCATCACCATCCGTTCCTGAATGGTAGGCATCGGCTTTTACCTGGAAGGTGGTGGCATCTGTGATAATGGTGATGTCACGCGTTGCTGTGAGGTTAGCTGAGGCAGTGGCATAGGCGGTGTCTGTCCCGTTCAGATCGGCATCGGCCTGAACCAGTACATCGCCGTTGATCTCGATGCTGCCATCTGTCTCAATGTCACCCGCATCAACCAGCAGGTAGGCCAGGGCAATGGCATTATAACCGGCTGTATAACTGTTCATATTGATGGCAGTGGCTTGAACCTCCACATCATCAAGGTGTACATCATTGTATGCATCAAAGCCAGCAGTAGCGTTGGCTGCTGCATCATCGTAATAGGATCCCCCTTCAGCATAGGCATTGACCATTACAGCCCCTTCAATATCTATGCTGCCTTTTTGAGCCTCCACATCAAGTACGGCATCAGCGCGGGCGCTACTTCCATAATCGCGCTTATCCGATGGTGCGCTGGTTGCATTAGCCTCGACATTGATGTTGCCGACAATCTTTACGCCGCCATCGGCACCCAGGTTGGCCATTGCATCAGCATCTGCGCTGTTCGAGTCAGTAAGCACGGTTGCTGCCGCTTTGACGGTAATATCAGCCTTGATGTCGATGTCACCACTGCCGCCAGCGCCAGCGTGCATCTCAAGATCCGCATTAGCCATGGCATTATTATAATATGTGGTGACAGTCTCTTCGGCCTGGAGGTTGATGGTTGCCTGAGTGGCGTCCGTGCTCTGAATGTTGCCATCAGCAGTAAAGGTAGCCGCGACTGTCTGGCCACCAATGGCATGGATGTTGGCACCCACACCATCATTATTCAGATCGGTGAATTTGATGTCGGTGGCTGAGGCGATCATGATGGTGCCGCCATCGTCCCCAGGGGCTAAGGCATCGGCATCTATGATGCCATCAAGGTTTACGGTTAATTCCAACAGTTCGTTTCTCGCCATATTGGCGGTGATATAGACATTGCCGGAGCGTGACCGCAGGGTGCCGGTGTTGGTGACAGCCAGATCACCCCCTTCACCACCATCCCAGGACTCTGGCATGGCTGCTGCCGTGAGGAAACCACCACCGCGTGTCCCGGTGGCCACCTCAAAATCCTTGCCAGAGAGCAGTTCGACCTGACCTTCATAATATGCTGTTGCATTTCCCTCAGCGCCATCAATGTCCACCATGCCGGCATCGGACTGGATGATACCCCTGTTCTCCACATAGGGTGCTGCCAGCAGAGCAAAGCCACCGGGGGCGATGTTGATGCTGCCGTCATTCTGAATCTGCGCCCAATCGTTGCTGCCGGTGAATGAGAGGTTATTGATCTCTTGGGTAACTTGCCCAAAGTCATCCAGATCGGAAGTGGTCGCAACCAGCGCGCCGACGTTGATCTGGGCGCCAGCCCCAAAGTAGATGCCTGCATTGTTGATTAGAAAGATGCGGCCATTGGCATTCAGTGCGCCAAGAAATTGGGTCTCACCGCCTGTAACAACGCGATTGATCGCCACCGCAAGATTGGTTGGCTGATTAAAGGTGACTGACTCACTTGCAGCCGTATTGAAGCCCTGCCAATTGATATCGACACGCTGAGTATATTGATCGATGGTGGTATCTGTCCCAAGCGTAATGCCTGCGGCACCGTTCACCACCACGCCTCCTTCCGGCGCTGCAATCAAAGACGGCGGCATAGCAGCCGCCACGCTTAACACAAAACCGAAGAGGATATGTTTACAGCAACTGATTTCGCGCCCGTTTTTCTTGGTTCTGCGCCACCGGAATTCGTCTTTTTGATCGATAAACATAGCCTGCGACTCCATTAAATTATCTGAACTTCACCGATACGCTCAGGTCTCACTCTGAATATAGATGCGTCTGTGAATTCATGTATGCATGTTCCGCGCCGCCTTCTTTATTTATATATAAAACATAGGCTTGCATCTGTGGCTGAAAAAAAGCAGGTGTGGACTGTAAAAAAAACTGACACCTGCTTGCGGTTTACCGGATTGGCTGGCCCAGGCATGAAACTGAGAAACAGATGATTTCGTTCCTGTTTTTAACTAGTTAATTACTTTTACATGGATGTTTTTCAGTAGCATTTATAGCCCTATAACCTGCTGTAATAAATAATGTTTTTCTTGCTATTCTGGGGTGATTCTGGAGTGGGATCAGGGGTGAGGTTTCTTATGTGACCCGGGAGCTACATCCTGGGATGACTTGGGTCTATTTGCATAAATTGAGATATGTCTATTTTTGGGCCCTAAATTTAAGTGTAAAAAAAACTGACACATAGGAGGGGATATGTTTTTCTAAAGAGAGACGCCTGCATTTTTAATGCAGTAAAAATGAATTTTTACCTGTTAATTTTCCATGCGTAAGGTTTAAACCTTCGCCTTTCAGGCGAACAGATTTATCTCTCAGCAGTAGGAGTTGCTAGGATGCTTCCCTAGTCACTGGGGGATAAGAGATGAAATATCGGTATGGTAGTCATACGGCTTAT
>JAJRWL010000126.1 GCA_024276875.1 Gammaproteobacteria bacterium | reverse complement strand
GGAAACAACCAAATTGGCCCACCAATACCTGTATAGCTCATCACGGATTTAATTTGGTGGATTTATACTGAATTTGGCATTCCAGTAGGGTTAACTGATTTTTCTAGGATTAACAGAGCAACCGCTGTAGGATTTTTTGGTAGATCTGTGACAGCTTGTCTAAGTCTTTAACTGCAACACATTCATTTACCTGATGAATGGTTGCATTTAGTGGCCCAAGCTCTAGTACCTGTGCCCCTGTTGGTGCAATAAAACGACCATCCGAGGTGCCACCTGCAGTGGAGAGTTCAGGTGTTTTCCCTGTAACCTCTTCTATTGATTTAACGGTTGCATTTAGCAGGTTGCCTGCTGCCGTGAGAAAGGGTTGGCCAGACAGTTTCCACTCCAGTTCATAATCAAAATCCCCCTGATTCAATATGGCACACATTCGAGTGGCGATAGATTTAGGGGTAAGTTCGGTTGAGAAGCGAAAATTAAATCGCATTTTTAGCTCACCCGGTATGATATTTTCTGCACCTGTACCGTGATCCAGTTGGTATATTTGAAAACCCGTGGCGGGGAAGTGGTCATTACCCTTGCACCACTGCTCTGTGCATAGCTGTGCCAATATAGGTGCAAAGGCATGCAGTGGATTGTCGGCCAGATGTTGATAGGCAATATGCCCCTGTTTACCCTGTACCGTTAGGTAGCCGTGCAGGGAGCCACGTCGCCCATGTTTAACCGTATCGCCTAACTGCTGGCTGCTGGAGGGTTCACCTACCAGGCAGTAGTCAATTTTTTCATTGCGAGCCTCCAGGGTTTCAATCACCTTTACCGTACCATTGATGGCGGAGCCTTCTTCATCACTGGTAATAAGAAAAGCAATAGAACCTTTGTGATCAGGGTGCTCTTGCACAAAATCTTCGCAAGCAGTGACCATGGCCGCTAGGCTGCCTTTCATATCGGCAGTTCCACGTCCAAATAGCAGGCCATCACGAATCTCTGGGTGGAAGGGGTCTGAATCCCACTTTTCGATGTTGCCTGCGGGGACAACATCGGTGTGGCCAGCAAAAGTGAAGAGAGGGGCGTTACTGCCACGCCGTGCCCAGAGATTTTTAACCTCACCAAAGGGGAGTTTTTCAATTGCAAAACCAATCGCTTCTAACCGCTTAATTATGGTGGCTTGGCAGCCCGCATCATCGGGGGTAATAGAGGTTCGGCTGATTAGTTCAATGGCAAGCTTAAGTGTGGCGGACATTAAAATAGCTCTTGGTATTGGGTCTCAGAAAAGCCAATGTACAGGCTTGTATCTAAATCCAGTATTGGACGTTTAATTAGGGTTGGATTTTCTAGCATCAGTTGAACCACACTATTTTGGCATATTTTACTGTGCACTGATTTGGGTAGTTTACGCCAGGTTGCGCTACGGCGGTTAATGAGGACTTCCCACCCTAGCTTTGCGACCCACTCTTGGAGTAACGCTTCATTCACTCCTTCTTTATGAAAATTATGAAATTGATAGTCGATTGCTTGTTCGTTAAGCCATCTACGGGCTTTGCGCACTGTGTCACAATTGGGTATGCCGTAAAGGGTAATCATATTTTGTCGCTATTCTAACTTTGGGGAGAGATATGCACCTCTCCCCAAAGTTGGGGTAGGGCTTAGTCTATCCGCAACAGTTCGTTGAGGGTGACTTTGCTGCGGGTTTTCGCATCAACTTGTTTGACGATAACCGCACAGTTCAGGCTGTACGCCCCATCTTTGGATGGCAGGCTGCCGGCAATGACAACAGAACCTGCAGGTACGCGACCATAGCTGATTTTGCCGGTCTCACGGTTGTAGATTTTGGTGCTTTGGCCAATGAATACGCCCATGGAGATGACGGAACCCTCTTCAACAATAACGCCTTCAACGATCTCAGAGCGAGCGCCGATGAAGCAGTTGTCTTCGATAATGGTGGGCGTGGCCTGTAGTGGCTCCAGTACGCCGCCAATACCAACGCCACCTGAGAGGTGTACGTTTTTTCCAATCTGGGCACAAGAGCCGACGGTGGCCCAGGTGTCTACCATGGTTCCACTATCAACATAGGCTCCGATGTTGACGTAGCTTGGCATCAGTACAACGCCTGGGGCGATGTAGCTGCCTTTGCGAGCGGTGGCTGGGGGTACAACACGGACACCTTGATCACGAAATGAGCGTGAGCAGTGGTCGGCATATTTGGACTCGACTTTATCGTAGTAGTTGGTAAAGCCGCCTTTCATAAATTCGTTATCAGTGATGCAGAAAGAGAGCAGTACCGCTTTTTTTACCCAGTCATTAACAACCCATTCACCATTAATCTTTTCAGAGACTCGGATCTCGCCGCTATCAAGTTGAGCAATAGCGGCAATAACGGTATCTCGTACTTGAGTGTCAACGGTGCGAGGGTTGATGTTGGCGCGGTTTTCGAAGGCCTCTTCGATGATCGCTTGGGTGTCTGTCATGTCTGTCTCCAGTTGGTTTGATTTAGATGAGTTTAATATAGTGCTTAATGCGCTGGGCGGCATCAATACATTCGTCCAGTGGTGCAACCAGTGCCATGCGTATTCTGTTTTGACCTGGGTTAATACCATTAACCTCACGAGAGAGGTAGCTGCCGGGTACAACGGTGATATTTTGTTGCGCAAAGAGTCCTTGGGCAAAATCAGGATCAGAGATGGGGGTCTTTGGCCAGAGGTAGAAGCCCGCATCGGGTGAATTGATTTCAAGTGTGTTGCTCAGTATATCCAATACGGTACTGAATTTTTCGCGGTAGAGGGTGCGATTCTTTACAACATGCGCTTCATCCCCCCAGGCTTTGCTGCTGGCCGCTTGGGTTTGCAGTGGCATAGCGCTGCCGTGGTAGGTGCGGTAGCGCAAAAAAAGCTTGAGAATATCAGCGTCACCTGCGACAAAACCAGATCGTAATCCTGGGGCGTTGGAGCGTTTTGAGAGGCTATTGAATACGACACAACGCCGGTAATTGTGGTGGCCCATCTCTGCGGCGGCCTGTAGTAGACCGGCTGGAGGAAGAGCCTCATTGGGGTAGATCTCCGAGTAACACTCATCGGAAGCAATAATGAAATCATGCTTTTCTGCCAGATTAATTAATCGTTGCAGCGTTGGAATATCAATAACTGCCCCTGTAGGGTTGTGTGGCGAGCAGAGATAGAGCAGCTGACAACGCCCCCAAGTGGTGTCGTCTACGGCTTCAAAGTCGGGTGAAAGAGCAGATTCAGCCGTGCAGGGTAGGTAATGAGGGGTGGCTCCTGCCAGCAGGGCGGCTCCTTCGTAGATCTGATAAAAAGGGTTGGGCATCAGCACCAGCGGGTCTTGGCTGCGGTCTATCACCGTCTGTGCAAAGGCGAACAGTGCCTCGCGGGTGCCATTGACTGGCAGCACTTGAGTCTCTGGATTGATGGATTGCGGTGGTAGCTTAAAACGATGGGTTAGCCAATGAGCAATAGCTTGGCGTAGCTCTAGTGTGCCTTTGGTGGTGGGATAACCGGATAGGCCGTGTAGGTGCGTTAGTACAGCTTCCGTGATAAAACTGGGTGTGGGGTGCTTGGGTTCACCAATGGAGAGCGCAATATGCTCCAATCTTGTTGAGGGTGAAATACCTTCTTTTAGTGCAGCCAGCTTTTCAAAGGGGTAGGGCTGGAGCCGATCCAGATCCGGATTCATAGGTGCAGTCTTGTTATTGGAAAGCCGCGTAGTATAAGGCATCCCTCCGTGGGCGGCCAAATAGTTACTGCTTAATGGTAGATGTTACGGCCTTAACGAGGTTCTGTGTCAGTTGAATGTCTCTTTTTATAATGTGGTCTGGCCTACCATATTCAGGGATGCCCCTTTTGCCATTTGATGTGATCATAATTGTGGGTATGGTGTTATTTGCTGTGCCTGAGGCACGTAGGGCACTGATTAAAGCAGCGCCATTGAGTGGCTTTAGCTCTTTACCTAGAATAAGAAAATCAAATTTTTCCTGCAAAAGGCGTTCCAGAGCGGTAAGGCTATTGTTTAATAGTGATAGTTGGATGGGGAGCGATGAGAGCGCATCTTTACACATTAGGGTCATCATGGG
>JAJRWL010000125.1 GCA_024276875.1 Gammaproteobacteria bacterium | reverse complement strand
TGACGCCGACTTCTGCTGCGCTGGCTCCCTGCTGCTTTGCCTCTGCTAATAGATCTGAGACCAGTTGCTCTAGGCGGGACTCACGTTCAATCATCTCGTTACGATGGCTCATTGCTTTTTCTCGGTTCAGGTGTTGGTGCCGCCAACGGTTAATTCGTCAACGCGCAGTGTGGGTTGGCCAACACCGACGGGAATACTCTGTCCTTCTTTGCCGCAAACGCCGACACCTTTGTCTAGTTGCAAGTCATTGCCGATCATGCTGACGCGGGTGAGAACGTCGGCTCCGTCACCAATAAGTGTGGCGCCTTTTACGGGACGGGTAATCTTCCCATTCTCAATCAAATAGGCCTCGCTGGCAGAAAAGACAAATTTGCCGGAGGTGATATCTACCTGGCCGCCGCCAAAATTGACGGCGTACAGACCTTTTTCTACTGAAGCGATGATCTCTTGTGGGTCATGTTGACCTGGCAGCATGTAGGTATTGGTCATACGTGGCATGGGCAGGTGGGCGTAGGATTCACGTCGACCATTCCCTGTAGAGATGCCCCCCATCAATCGGGCATTCATCTTGTCTTGCATGTAGCCTTTGAGGATGCCGTCTTCAATCAGTACAGTGTTTTGAGTGGGGGTTCCTTCATCATCCATATTAAGTGAACCACGTCGCCCGGGGAGTGTGCCGTTATCAACGATGGTGCAGCCTGATGCGGCAACCTTTTCGCCCAGGCGACCGGAGAATGCGGAGGTGCCTTTGCGATTAAAGTCGCCTTCCAGGCCGTGTCCGATAGCCTCGTGCAGCAGTACGCCAGGCCAGCCTGAGCCAAGCACCACTGTCATAGTGCCTGCGGGAGCCTCTTCTGCTTCTAGATTGACCAGTGCTTGTTTAACGGCATCTCGGGCAAAGCCCAGTGCGCGATCTTGGTCGATCAGGTAGCTGAAGGCATCGCGTGCGCCGCCGCCTCCGGAGCCTTGTTCACGACGATCTCCCTGTTCTGCAATCACGCTGACGCTGAGTCGTACCAGTGGGCGGATGTCCGCGTTCAGTAGGCCATCGGTATTGGCAACCAGTACCACATCATATGCAGCGACCAGATTAACCATGACCTGTTTAATCCGAGGGTCTTGGCGACGTGCCTCGGCATCCACCTGTCGCAACAGATCCACCTTCTCTTGTTCGCTGAGGCTATTTAATGGGTTGATAGGTTGATAAAACCGTTCGGCAGGAGCTGATGCTGCGGTAATCTTGATGCGCTTCTGTTCACCTGCGCGGGCAATAGCACGGGCTGTTTTGCCCGCTTCCAGCAGGGCAGAGAGCTGTAGCTCATCGGTGTAGGCAAAGCCGGTTTTTTCGCCGCTGATGGCGCGGATGCCTGCGCCTTGTTCAATGTTGTAGGCGCCCTCTTTGATAATGCCATCTTCCAGTGCCCAGGATTCGATGCGCCCTGCTTGGAAATAGATGTCTGCGGCATCTATGTTGTAACTGAAGATTTGGTTCAGCACCTGCTCCAGATCACGCTCGTGGAGACCGGCGGGTTCCAATAAGACACTGCGGGCTATATCGATAAAATTAGGCATGATCTCTTTTTAGGTCTGTATGGGTGGAGGGGGTTGCTGCATATTCCACCATGAAGAGGCAAATGAAAGGGTTATAAACGACAGTAGAGTTGGCGATGATCCAGTACGGGAAAGCTGCGCCGGATTGATGCCAGGCCGTACAGATCCAGTGGGGCTGTAATTGCACCCGCACCGGTTGGTATCTCTGCAAGAGGGGTTCCCCAGGGGCCGACTACCATGCTGTGACCATAAGTCTCGCTGCCATTGATGTGGAATCCGCCCTGTGCTGCGGCAATAACGTAGCAGAGGTTTTCTATGGCGCGTGCGCGCACCAGAATATCCCAGTGAGCCTTGCCGGTCAGGGCGGTAAATGAGGCGGGGAGAGCCAGTATCTCCATCCCTTCATCTAGCATGCTGCGAAACATCTCGGGAAAACGCAGGTCGTAGCAGATGGCGATGCCCAGGCGGCCAAAGGGTGAGTCCAGCACAACCGCGCCTTCACCTGACTCAATGGTTTCGGATTCACTGTAGCGTTCGTTTGTTTCAACGAGGTTGGCATCAAAGAGGTGGATTTTATCGTAACGAGCCACTTGGTTGCCTTGATCATCATAGACCATGCAGGCGGCGCGAATCTTGTTTGGATTTTCTGCCTCCAGTGGCACGGTGCCACCAACCACCCAGATGCCCAGGCGTTTGGCAATCTGTACCAAAAAATCCTGCATGGGACCTTCGCCCTCTTTCTCGCTAAGAGCCAGTTTGTCCTGTTCGGTTTTGCCCATAAAAGCAAAGTTTTCAGGTAAGACAACCAGACCTGCACCCGCATTTGCTGCATCGGTAATCAGTCGCTCTGCTGTGAGTAGGTTGGCTCCTACATTGGGGCCGCTGGCCATTTGGATAGCCGCAATGTTGTTTTTTGATTCAGTCATTAATCGTTACAGTGGCAAGATGGGGCACGGGAATATTTTATCAGTAATTGAGAGAATAACATAAAGCACTTGGGTGTATTGATTTCTGCCAAGGAAAACTAATGGGTATTTATTGTGTCGTCAGAGGAGATCGATTTTTTTAGTGGCGCAAAAAAAATGCTCTTTTTATCTGAAAATATGGGGTTGTCCCAGCTGCCGGTTACCTGATATTGGTAGCGCGTAATTTTGTCCAGTTCGTCCCCCATGAAGTTTTGAGCTAGAAATAGAGCAACGCCTGCCAGTGGGTTGGCAAGTGTGGTGGCTAGGGTGACGGATGATGTGATCTGTGGAGAGACAATAACGTCCTGTTCCAGGTCATGTTTTACTAACCCTGTTCTGCCCATAATGACAATTTTAGCAGCCGGACCATCAATTTGAAATCCTTGGGTTGTTGCGTTGCCATCCTTGAATTGGAAGCTTCCTTTCATCTGGTCAAAGCCAAAACCTTTTGCGTACAGATCACTAAAATCAAGTGACAAGCGCCGTTGCAGTGCGGTGAGATTGAGCAGGCCAAAGATACGGCCAATGCCTGGATCCGCTTCTAAGATGCTACCTTTGCCAATATCAGCATTTAGCTCGCCTTTTATGTTTTGCATGCTGATACGCTGTGGCCCGCCATCCCAGTTAAAGCGTCCGTTAATACGGGCATCAGCACCTTTAAGGTTGTGAGTAATCTTCGTATCGGCCAGTAAACGCCCCACTTTTGAGGCATTAAGATCAAAGTTGAGTTGTGATTCTGGCTTGTTGGGGGTGTTGATCCATTGGCCGCTTAAATTGAGTGCAAGTTGATTCTCTTTTATGAGGATGGATTCCAGTGAGAGCCCCGTATCAATTTTACTGATGTTGATTTCAAGAGAGCCGAGATCCTGCCCATTGAGCATGATGTGGTTGCTTTGGATATATGCAGCGGGGAAATCAAGTGGATTTAGATATTGAGTGGGTTCGATGTCAGGCTCAGTAGTGTGCCCTTTTTTAGTGTCTTTATCTTCGTCTAAATTATAGGTCAGCTCAATTTTGTCCAGATTTAAGCGGATGTTCTCCTGCTTCAGATCAGCGGGGATCACTATGTCGCCATCAAATAGGCGGGTGGCCACATGCCCGCTCCAGGCTCCATTGTTGCGTGTTAGTTTTAGTGTGACATCATTTAATGCCATGTCATCTTTCTGTAGCTGTTTAATGCCAATATCTATTGTAGAGAAGGGTGATCTATTTGCTGTGTTGGAGGCATTCAGGTCTTTGGTTCTTTTTAGCCAAGGCGTTAGGTCGAGTTCATCCAAACGGGCATACAGCCGTATTTCGTTGCTGTCAGGTAATCGTGCCTGCCCACCACCCAGACGTAGTTCACCACGTTGAAGTGTTAATGCATCAGGGTTGCTGCTGTTGAGCAGCAGTGAAAAATCTAAAATATCACCATAGCGTCCCTGCAATGGCTGCTGTGGCTTAGGGCTGATCTTCGTGGCAAGTTGGAAGTGACGTGCCTCAGCGGCGGTTTTGCCCAGTGGTGCAGGAAGGTCAATGGCAATGCCGACAAGCTGTGACTCTGCTGAGATCTGTGCGGCGGCATGCGATTGGGCTACCTTGTTGGGAATATCCAGTTGCAATGTCCAGTTGGTCGCCCCGTCAAGCATATCCAGCCCCATGCCAGAGAAGCGATCAGCCAGTGTGGCGGTTGCCACATGAGCCTTGGCCGTAATCCGCGTGGCATCGGGTATGGCCGGTGATCTGTCCATATCCACCTGTACGGTTGTGCCAAGGGTCTCTGCTTGAATGCCTTTGGCTCGAATGCCCTCTTCATCAAACAGCAGATCGCCCTGCATCTTGTTGAGTGAGAGCTGCCACTCATCCAGGTGCAGTGTTGAGTGCTTAAAGCGAACCAGACCGTCAATGCGGAAAGGAGGAGGGTTCACAATGGTTAATGGGATGGCAAGATCAATGTTAACGCGTGCTTCTCCTGCTGCTCGCATGCCGGCTACTGTGGCAGCAAAATCTGCTGCCAGTGGGCTTTCGCGGAGCAGGCGGAGGTTGTCATTCAGCGGGCCATCTACCGTGCCCGTAAGTTTAAACGGGGTGCTTTCGGAGAGTTGATCAATCCATCCGTGAGCCTGCTGAATTTCGCTGTTGAGGAGTTTTCCATCAACAATCCAGGCATCAAAGCGGTTGTCTAAAAAGCGCACTTCGGTGGCGACCTCTTCCAGCCGAGGCCAGCCGAGAAAATAGTCGAGGATGAGGTTTTCAACCCCAAATAGCACTTCAAAACGCCCTTTGTTGTTGTCAAAGGGAAAGTCTTTGAGATGGCCGCGCACGATGCAGCTGCCGGTGGTTAGATGCCCGCTAACTAAGGCGCGATCCAGCCAGTCGACCACGCCCTGGCTCATAATGCCGGTGGGCAGATAGCGATGGACATTGGATACCGTGCCATTGGCGTAGTCAGTCTGTAGGTCTAAAAAGGGGGATTGATCGGGGGCGTTTGGAATATCCATCAGTAGCCGTGTGCGGGTTTCAAGATCGCTATTTTTGGCGATTAACTCATCGGAATAGATGCGCCAGCCGCTCTCTGGTAGCTGTTCCCATTGCAAGAGACCGCTTACTTTTTGCAGATGCAATGGTGCGCGGAAGAACCCGTCAAAATCCAGCTCAAGCAGGTTACTGTCGAGTAACAGCGCACCATTTTTTGGGTTGGCTTCGATCTGGCCGGTGAGATTTTTTACCCCAGGGATATTGTTCCAAGCTTGGTAGTGAAGATGGCTGAGTTGCCCGCTGAGATGCCATGTGAGGCTATCTTCATAATTGATCCTGAGTTGTTTTATCAGCGCTTGCGGCTGTAGCCCCGCCAGTGCGTCTGATGCGTTGTTTGGCAGCGGCAGGATGTTTATAATCGGCAGAATGTCAGCCAGCTCTAATCTGTCTAAATCAAGTTGCAGCGCAGGATTGGCTTGATGGGTATTTTGAGCGATGATGCTTAGATTGCTTTTTTGCCCCGATTGGCGGTTGTGCTGCCATTCAATGTCAGCCGCATCAAAACGCCATCCCTGGTGTTGCCGTTGCCACTGAAAATGCCCTTTCAGTTGTTTAATCTGCAATGATTGAGGGGCGTGCTTTCCTTGTTCTAAAGTATGTAACAAGGCTAGATCTTGTAGGTCAACCTCCCCCTGTACTTGGTCTATCTTTCCCGCTTGCCAGTGAGCCCAGAGCTTAAGGTTGGCGCCCCCTTGTTGTAGACGATAATCTTTAGGTTGAAATCCTTTGGTGAGTGCCGGTAAAAGAAGCTGGTTGCTACCAATATAGAACTGGGCTAGCCATGTGTTGGGGTCGTTTAGCGCCCCCTCGATGTCTGCAAATAGCTGCACGTTACCACTATTTTCTGGTAGATCAATCTCAATGCTGGCTTGATGGCGTTTTCCGTCGTGCGCAAAGTGCGCGGTGCTGATGTGCAGGTGCAGGGGGGGTGTTTTGAGGCGCTGATCATCCCAAAATATCGTACTGTTGAGTAGCGATAAGCGCCATGGCAGTGCCAGCTTGGTATTTTGGTTGGGGTCTGCTGGCGGGTTGTTGAGACCTGCAATAACGATGGAGCCATCAGGATGGCGCTCAACATGCAGCGTAGCACCTACAATGGTAATGTTACGGGGGAGTGCTGTGCCTTTTATTAGGGCATCTAGCAGGCCAAAGTCGATGCGGATCTCAGTAAATTT
>JAJRWL010000124.1 GCA_024276875.1 Gammaproteobacteria bacterium | reverse complement strand
TTTATACCTTGATTTTAACCCGATTACCCACGCAGAACAGCGAGGAACCATAAGTATCACTAATGGCAAGTTTACTTTCAATTAAGCGGGGCATTTTTTGCAGCTTATACTCATTAACCCATGACAATTTTATGAAAGCTGACATTCTGTTTTCAATGACTTTCATTGCAACATAGGCCTCTTCAAATCGGCCTTGATTAATCTCTGCCCCAATCAAATCTCTATCACTTATGCTGCGATGCAATGCAGCGATAGCCTCATAATTTCCCGTTGCCTCAACCCTATCTATATTTTCAGTACTTAATAAATTTGTATCAACATGAACCATAATTTGAACAATCCTATCTACTGATTCCCCCAGTGACGGTGATTTTAAATCACCCATCTTTTTAACTTGAGAGCCTGCAAATACCCCGCTGCCTCCTAAAACAAAAAAGAGACCGATCACAATCAAGAACACCTGTTTTTGTTGAAACAACATGAGCTTTACCTCCAAAATTTCAGATCATAAAAACTATATCGTTCTTACCACTGAAATATTAAGGTTAAATGCAAAACTCAGGAATCCCATTTCTAATAGTGATTAATACGAAGAAGGATGAGTATTGGGCGCGCTTTTAATTCCTAAATCAGCAAATATGTCTCTCTTTAGCTAATTAAATACACTCCAAAATAAGCAGTGGCAAAAGTATGATGATCTCATATCAGAGTTTAAGTAGAATAGAGCCATAAAATAGAAATAAACCTACTTAATTACATTCATCATTACCCATACAAGCTGAGTATTTTATGGCTGCACTATTTTTATATTCAATTACGGCAATAATTCTGCTCTCATCTATTGCCTGGTATTTTGCGAGAAGACGCAAGACTTGGTTCGATTGGGATTGGCTACTGTGTACACTGCCCACAGCCATTTGGTTTGCTTTAGTAACGAGAGGTATCGGCTCACAAAATCAAGATCAAATCATTGAATTGGCCTACATTACGGGTTTAATACCCACTGTTTTTACACTTAGGGTTTTTATTCTTGATAAGCTCTTTAAAAATGCCAAAAGAAACTCTATTTTCATATTTGCCATCTGCATGGCTACACCTATTATTTTTAGGTTTTATCCACCTTCATTTATAAACTAACAACAGTACAACTATCTAATTTTCTGCCACTGATACACAAAAAAACACGGCGACAACAACTGTTATATCCGTATATAAAATAGTGCAATTTAGAGCATAAGGCATATCCATTCTATGCCAAAAAGGTTGTATTTAGCGCTTCCAAGCGTTGTGGTGTACCGACATCAACCCACCTCCCCGCATAATATGCTCCACTTATCTCACCTTGTGCCATAGCACGCTTTAAAACCGGAGCTAAAGGGAAGGAACCTGGCTTACAGCCTGCAAATAGCGCAGGTTGATATACACCAATACCACTGAAGGTTAACCGTTTGCCATCACCATCACTACAAAGCCCCTCTTTTGACAACAAAAAATCCCCACCCGTATTATGCACTGGGTTATTGACCAATATGAGGTGAGCTAATTTATGTTTAGGAATCGCAAGGTGAGCCAGGTCATAGTCTGTCCAAATATCGCCATTAATCACGACAAAAGGGGCGTCACCTAATAGAGGAAGTGCATTGAAGATTCCACCACCCGTCTCAAGCGCACCAGCCAATTCGGGTGAGTAGGTAATGCTGATCCCCCAGCGTTGGCCATCTCCAAGAGCCGCTTCGATCTGTTGACCCAAGTGGGCGTGATTTATCACCAGCTCTTTATATCCCGCTTTTACCAACGCCTCGATATGATGTTCGATCAATGGCCGACCCGCTACTGGCAATAGTGGCTTAGGTGTGCAGTCAGTTAGGGGACGCATACGCTCACCCCGACCGGCTGCCAAAATCATGGCCTTCACCGCCTCATTGAATCAAAAAATTCATTGTTGCTTTTGGTCGCCTTAAGCTTGTCAAACAGAAATTCCATTGCCGCCAACTCATCCATAGGGTGTAGAATCTTGCGCAAAATCCACATCTTCTGCAACTCATCTGGTGGCATTAACAGCTCTTCGCGGCGCGTACCAGAACGATTGATATTGATGGCGGGGAAGATACGCTTCTCTGCAATACGGCGATCCAGATGGATCTCCATATTACCTGTACCTTTAAACTCCTCAAAAATCACATCATCCATGCGCGAGCCAGTATCTACTAATGCTGTAGCCAAAATGGTCAGACTGCCCCCCTCTTCTACATTACGTGCAGCGCCAAAGAAACGCTTGGGACGGTGCAGGGCATTGGCATCCACGCCACCCGTCAACACCTTGCCAGAGGACGGTATAACCGTGTTATAGGCACGAGCCAGACGGGTAATAGAATCCAGCAGAATAACCACATCTTTCTTGTGCTCGACGAGTCGCTTAGCCTTTTCAATCACCATGTCAGCAACTTGAACGTGACGAGTAGCCGGCTCATCAAAGGTACTAGAAATCACCTCACCACGCACAGAGCGAGCCATCTCTGTAACCTCTTCTGGGCGCTCATCGATAAGCAATACAATCAAATGGCATTCAGGATGATTATGACCAATAGATTGTGCAATGTTTTGCAACATCATGGTCTTACCCGCCTTTGGCGGCGAAACAATCAATCCGCGCTGCCCCTTACCAATAGGCGCACAAAGCTCAATGGTGCGCGCAGTAATGTCTTCGGTGCTGCCATTACCCAATTCCAAATTTAAGCGCTTATTAGCAAACAGCGGGGTAAAGTTTTCAAACAGAATTTTATTCTTGGCATTCTCAGGTCTATCAAAGTTTATTTCGCTAACCTTCAACAGAGCAAAATAGCGCTCACCATCTTTAGGCGGGCGAATCTTGCCTGCGATAGTATCCCCTGTACGCAGACTAAAGCGTCGGATTTGACTGGGCGACACATAAATATCATCTGGACCCGCTAGGTAAGAGCAATCAGCTGAACGTAAAAACCCAAAGCCATCCTGCAAAATCTCCAGCACACCATCACCATGAATATCTTCTCCACGTTTCGCATGTGCTTTAAGAATAGAGAAAATAAGGTCTTGTTTACGCGATCTGGCGATGCCTTCAATACGCATGGTACGAGCAAGCTCGACCAGCTCTGGAACGGGCATTTTCTTGAGTTCAGTAAGGTTCATTTGTCTATCTTAAGGATGTGTATAGTTGGAAGGTTAAGGATCATGCAAGCAGTAGCACTCTAGATTGAGCCTGCTATACAGAAATTATTTTAGGAATTATGTTTTTGAAGGACGTAGCGCTCAAAATATAAGCGCCAACGTCCTACAGTGTAACAGATGGGGGGGATACGTCCAGCATTTATGCGGTAACAATTATAAATTACTATCGATAAATGCGGTTAATTGAGATTTTGAAACAGCGCCAACCTTAGTTGCTTCTACTTCGCCGCCTTTAAACAGCATCAAAGTGGGAATACCGCGAATGCCATATTTAGGCGGTGTATTAGGGTTCTCATCAATATTGAGTTTAGCAATTTTAATGCGGCCAGCATATTCACCCGCAATGTCATCCAGCACCGGAGCAATCATTTTGCAAGGACCACACCACTCTGCCCAATAATCAACCAATACCGGCTCAGCAGACTGCAAAACTTCGGCATCAAAGGAGTCATCTGTCACATGGACAATCTGTTCACTCACAAAAACTCTCCAAAATTATAAGTTACGAAAATTGCTTTCAATTTAATGTTGGGCTGTATATTTATCTGCTTTAGATAAAGCATAGATCACTCTAACTTGCGTGCCCCTTCCGACACCGCAGCCATCAGCCAATAACCCTATTTGAGCTGAATAAACTAAAGTTTTCAACCCCAAAAGATACAAAATTACTGTATCCTAGCTCACCATGACTAACAAACATCTTACAGACACCTCTTTCAGTGACTTTAATTTTGCTGGAAAAATCATGCAAGGCATTAAAGATGCTGGCTTTTCTCAATGCACACCCATCCAAGCCGAAGCCATACCATTAGCCTTGGCGGGGCAGGATATTGCTGGTCAGGCACAGACGGGGACAGGTAAAACTGCCGCTTTTCTGCTTGCAACCTTCCAACGTTTGCTTGAAAACCAACCAAACCACAAACCAAACCAGCCTCGCGCTATTATATTAGCCCCTACTCGCGAACTGGCCATTCAAATTCATAAAGATGCTGAAGTTCTTGGCCGACACACCGGCCTAAAATTAGGGCTAGTATTTGGTGGAACCGGCTACGATCAACAGCGCAAACAGCTTGAAGAGGGTGTTGATATTCTCATCGGTACCCCAGGCAGACTCATTGATTACTTTAAACAAAATATTTTTAATCTAAAGGCCATTGAAGTCGTTGTTATGGATGAAGCGGATCGCATGTTTGATTTAGGCTTCATCAAAGATATCCGCTTTCTTTTGAGGCGCATGCCACCGCCTCAAAAACGACTCGGTCTACTCTTCTCTGCCACACTCTCCTTTCGGGTTACCGAGCTTGCCTATGAGCACATGAACAATCCACAAGCAGTCAAGATAGAGACCGATAAAGTCACCGCCGATAAGGTCAAACAGACCTGCTACATGACCGCTAACGAAGAGAAAATCCCTCTGCTTATTGGTTTGCTAAAACATATGGATCCAAGGCGCACCATTATATTCATCAACACCAAACGCGAAGCTGACCGAGTTTGGGGCTTTTTAGAAGGTAACGGTCTACACGCAGCCATTCTCTCAGGTGATGTCCCGCAGAAAAAAAGAATGCAATTACTGGAACAATTTCAAAACGGTGATCTCCCCGTAATGGTGGCAACGGATGTAGCCGCCCGAGGGCTTCACATTCCAAATGTCAGCCATGTATTTAATTATGATTTACCCGAAGATGCGGAAGACTATGTGCATCGCATTGGGCGCACAGCTCGTGCAGGTGCCAGCGGTGATGCCATCAGCTTTGTATGTGAGCGTTACGCATTCTCACTGCCGGACATCGAAACCTACATTGGCCATAAACTCCCTACCAACCCCATCACCTCAGACCTACTAGCCGACGTAGCCCCAAACAGCAGAAAACCTGCACCAGAAAGAAAAACCCGTCATTCAGGCAACAGCTCAAAAAGAGGTAGGGGCACTGCTCCCAGGCGAAGGAGATAATCCTGCACCTGTAAAAACCACACAAAAAACCGATACCAAATAAACAGAGAAGACCGCTCATTTGGCACAACGTACACCAGCGCCCACCATAACTACAGAAAACAAATGCAGCTTCTGCCTTGGCACAAAATGCTGTACCTACATCACTGAAGCGCTTGGATCCATGCGCTCCAAAGCGGACTTTGAGCACTTACTATGGCAAGTATTGCACGAAGGTATCGAAGCCTATAAAGATGCAGACGGCTGGTATCTATTGATCAGCACCCGCTGCTCACACCTACAAAAGAATGGACACTGCGAGATCTACGATTCACGCCCCGCTATCTGCCGAGAATATAACAATGATTGGTGTGAATATGATGCCCCTGCTGAAGAGGGCTTCATGCTCCACTTCCACAGTTACGAGCAACTTTTAACATACTGTAAAAAGCGATTTAAAACGTGGGGGCAATAAAGCCAAAGCAGCTGCACAAAACTAAAACCAGAAAAAGGCGCCACCCAAGATCCGCAATCAATCATAGATCGGGGGTATTAAATAGATACGCAAATAGACGCAATGAACAGCACACTGTAATATAGAGACCTGCTGTAACCCACCCACAAATATCTGCGCCCGTAGCTCAGCTGGATAGAGTGCCGCCCTCCGGAGGCGGAGGTCAGAGGTTCGAATCCTCTCGGGCGCGCCATTTCATACTTACCCCCCTTGATATCGCCCAAAAGCCTGAATGACTGGGCGATAGGGGTCGTTCGAAAACCTTCATTTCGGTCATATGGCAACTTGCCTGTAAACACCAATCTTAGGACAGTTACCTTATCTTCTGTAAGCGATCAGCAAACACTGAAGAGGTGGATCATAAGAAACGCATCAAGGTGCGGTAAGCAAAAAACATCTCGACTACCATCTTGATGAGTACACTTTTCGCTTCAACCGTAGGTCTTCACGATCCAGAGGGTTGCTATTTTACCGTTTGATGCAACATGCCGTGGCCATGCAGCCGATTTCATACCAGGAAATAGTCGAAAATCATGACCACAAGATGTAGTGGTGACTTGCATTAAATGCATAGCCCATTTTGTTAAATTCACATCCCAGAAAGCTGTTGAGCTGGCAAACTCCAGCGCAAGTTTTTGCGAAAAAAAGTGGCATAAAATTGGTTGATGATGCAATTGCTACCTGAGCGCGGGGGGTTAATCCTAGAAAAATCAGTTGAAAAAGGCATTACAGTAACTTCTCAATAACCTGTGGCAGCCACAGCCCGCTGTTTTAAAAGTTCTG
>JAJRWL010000007.1 GCA_024276875.1 Gammaproteobacteria bacterium | reverse complement strand
TCACGTTGGATGAGGTGCGTGCCGTTGAGAATCACGGAAAGCGCCCCGAAGTGATGGATGCCCTGGAACAAGATAAGGGCATCTATCGGCGATACAGCACCACACTTGAAACCGACATGCTCTATGTGGCGCTGCCTTTTGGCAAACCTGAAGTGCTGGGTACGGTGCGTGCCGCCAAGCCGCTGGCTGAGGTCGATCGGACAATTACAGAGCTGCATCTTACCCTGATTTTTACCGGCATCCTGTCTCTGCTGCTGGCAATGCTACTAAGTGGTCTGGCTTCTCATCTATTAACGGGCACATTACGAAAGTTAATTGATCATGCCAAATCACTCTCGGTCGGCACGGCTGAAGAGGTGCAGTCATCAGTCGATGATATTGAGGTGTTGGCGGGTTCCTTCAATCACTTGGTGCAGGAGTTGGAGGAGCATATAACGGAGCTACGCAGAATGGAGCGGGATCAACGGGCGTTTGTGGCCAATGCCTCGCATGAATTGCGTACCCCCGTGGCGGTGATTCGGGCTAATGCTGAGACACTATTGAGTGGCGCAATTCGTGATGAGGTGATGGGGCCAAAACTCATTGAAGCACTCGATCGTAATGCAGAACGATTGGCATCAATCCTCTCTGATCTACTTGATCTGGCACGGCTTGATCCGGGGCAAAATCTGTTTGACTCGGCACATCTGCGGTTATCAGATTATGTGCATCGCACAACTGATGATTTGACCTCCCTGGCAGTGAAGAAAAAGGTAAGGATTAAATTAGAGCTGGATAAAAACATAGTACTGTATATTGATCCATATGCGCTCCAACAGATTTTGCGCAACCTGATTGAAAATGCCATTAAATACTCCCCAGAAGGGGGTGAAGTTTTAATCCAGAGTCAGCGTTATCAGGATGTAGTGGAGATCACGGTGCAGGACAACGGCCCAGGCGTTCCGGACGCTTGTCGTTCAAAAATCTTTCAGCGCTTCTATCGGGTTGATGTTGGCCGCTCTCGTAATATTGGCGGCACTGGGCTTGGGTTATCTATCGTTAAAGGGGTGGTTGAAGCGATGCACGGTAGTGTGGGTGTTGAACCTGTTGAACCCAGCGGATCGCTCTTTTGGGTTAGGCTTCCGGTGTCATAATTTTAGTGGCCGTGGTTATGCCATCTTCCCCAATCTCGGGTGAGTATTTAACCGTAATAATGCGCAATAGCGTGAGTGTAACAACAACCCCCAGGCTTAGAATAACCTCCATGGCTGTGTACTCTCTGTACCAGAGGCTAATCAATTCCCCCACCAGTACGACCAATGTGGCATCCAAAATTAGCGTGACCTTAACGCGCCCCAGTTCAAGATAAGATTGTAAAGTGCGTACTAACTCAAGCACGGCAAGCATAATGACGACATCAGCAATCATGCTTTCAGCAGCATGTGCCCAGCCGTGGCCGACAGAGAGATAGAATTGATATAACAAGTTGATAATACCACCCGCTAGCCAGAGTCCAAGTGCCAGTAAGATGCCGCTTACCAAGTGGCGAACCATCAGCGTGCAGAGGTCAGGATTGATAAAATAGGATGTGCTGTTTTTTGATTGTATTGGATTGTTCATGCTGCAAATATAATGGAAAAATGTTTCTGTTCCATTACTAATAAGTTAAGAGTCAGTAACAATTACGGCGTTTATAATGTTATCTCAACCATGAATTAATAGAGATAACCTTAATGGTTACTGTGAAAATATAGCCTGTTACCAAGCTGTTACCTTATCTTCATTCAGTTGTTATTTTACTGTCATCTACAGGTCATAGAGTGTTGTCAGAATGTGCCCATCTTTTGAAAATACGAATAGATGAGGAGCACAATGAAATCACAAATTAGAGTAAAACCCGTCGCTAAGACTATCTTGGCTATTGCGACTGCGCTAACGTTAAATTATGCATCTGCTGCTGATAAAGAGTTGCTGGATATACTCAAGGGCAATGGCGCCATTACTTCAGTGCAGTATGAAGAGCTGCTGAAAGAAGTAGAGAAATCGGATGCAATGCTTAAAAACATGGCGTGGGCAGAGCGGATAAAGATTAAGGGAGATATGCGGGTTCGTCAGGAATTCATTGATATTGATGCTAAGGGGCAACCGGGTAAAGACCGCCTGCGCTATCGTGCAAGAATTGGCATTGAAGCCAAGGTGGCTAAAAATGTGGATGCGAATATCCGATTGGCTTCGGGGGGTAGTGATGGCGCTACGTCAACCAACGAAAGCATGGGCGACACCTTTAAGAAGGATGCCGTGTGGATTGATTTGGCCTATCTGGATTGGCGGCCACTTGCTGGCTTGAATATCTTTGCGGGTAAGATGAAACAGCCGTGGGAAAAGATGGGTGATATCGTCTGGGATAATGACGTTAATCCAGAAGGGGGGGCGATTAAATATAGTGCTAAACTGGGTGGAGCCAATCTGGTTGCCTCAGGCGGCTACCTGCTGCTGAATGATATCAGCGGTTTAAGGTTTGATGAGGATACTGCGGTTGTTTATGGACAATTGGCAGGCAAGTTTAAATTTGGAAGTACCGGTGCGATGTTGGGTGCGACGGTCTATGATTACAAAAATGAAAACCTAGCAAGTGCTGCAATTGTTAAAGTGGGTAATAGCACAACACAATTTAGCCTGTATGAATTGTTTGGCTCGTTGAAACTGAAAATGCCTCTGCCTGGAAAGATATACGGTCAGTATGTAAAAAACAACGATGCCAATGGGGTGAATGATGGTGAGGATACGGCGTGGTTAGTCGGTTTTGGCACCAAATATGATAAATTGAAGTTTGATTATAATTACCGGAAGACGGAGATTAATGCCGTGAGTGGTGCATTTAATGATTCTGATTTTGCCTATGGCAAAGTGGGAGCTAAGGGTCATAAATTAAAATTTGGCTATGCAATTGATAAAAACTTTGGCCTCGGTGTAACCTATTTTATGGCGGAGACTGACAGCCTGTCTAGCATAAAAAACAGCGACATCAACACGTTGCAAATTGATCTAAAAGGTAAGTTTTAATCCAATAAAAATAGTAATAAAAAATCCTGGGCGTAGGTTTTCCCAGGATTTTTTTTGTCTTAAGATTGTGGTGCTATTGCCATGATCGTCAATGATTTTTTTCAAAAAAACCAGCCACTAATCACGCGATTGTTTAGCAAACTAAATTGTTTACACAACTGTAACAATAAAGTAATAACCCAGTAACATGGCCTCCAGATAATAGTCCCAAGTCTAGTTTATCACTTGGAGCATTATTATGATTAATAAGCGTACTGTACTGGCAGCCACCCTCGCCGTGGTTGCTACTTCTGCAACGGCTGTATCCCGCGACTATGTGTCTATCGTGGGTTCTTCAACGGTTTACCCCTTTGCGACGGTGGTTGCTGAGCAGTTTGGCAAGACCACTCAATTTAAAACCCCCAAGATTGAATCCACAGGTTCTGGTGGTGGTTTTAAACTCTTTTGTGCAGGGGTGGGTGTTGAGCATCCAGACATCACCAATGCCTCACGTCGAATCAAAAAATCTGAGTATGAAAGATGTCACAAGAATGGGGTCAATCAGATTGTTGAGGTGAAGATTGGCTATGATGGTATCGCGATTGCTAACTCTAAAAAGGCGGTGCGTTTTGAGTTGACACGCAAAGAGATCTTCTTGGCCCTGGCCAAACGGGTGCCGGATCCGAAGGGGGGAGAGACGTTGGTAGAAAACCCCTATAAAACATGGCAAGAGGTTAATTCTAATCTGCCTGCTATTAAGATTGAAGTGCTGGGTCCACCCCCCACATCGGGTACTCGTGATGCCTTTGCTGAGCTGGCAATGGAAGGTGGCTGTAAGAAGATTGGTTGGATCAAGGCCATGAAAAAGAAGGATAAGAAAGCCTATAAGCGCATATGCCATACCTTGCGTGAAGATGGCGCTTATATTGAAGCTGGTGAAAATGACAACCTGATTGTACGGAAGCTTGAGGCTAACCCTAAGGCGCTGGGTATTTTTGGTTTCAGTTTTCTGGATCAAAACAGTGACAAAGTGCAGGGTGCTTTAATTGATGGTGTAGCGCCAGAGTTTGAGGCTATTGCTGAAGGTAAGTACCCAATCTCCCGTCCACTCTTTTTCTATGTGAAGAAGGCGCATGTGGGCAAAGTGCCGGGTATTACGGAATATCTGGCTGAGTTTTGTAGCGATAAAACCTGGGGTGATGAAGGTTACCTGACCGATAAAGGTTTAATTCCAATGCCAGCTGCTGAGCGGAAAACCTTTGCAGTGAATGCAAAAGGACTTAAAAACCTGGAGATGTAGTTTCACGGACCGGGGTAGCAGCTGGCCTGAAAGGGTCGCTGCTATTTTTGCGTTTATACAGGTTAAATAATTTATCATGCACCTCCCTACACTGCTTTTTATTTTAGCGCTCCTTTGCGTTTTTAGCTTTTGGATTGGTAAGCGGCGTGCACTTATTATCGCGGATGGAAAGCATTGCAACCTCCATTCTTTGCCAGGTTATTACGGTTACTATGCCAGTCTTTGGTGCGCTATTCCTGCCTTGGTTGTACTGGTGTTTTGGACAGGGTTTGAATCCAGCATAATCACGACGCTGGTGAGTCGTGAGCTTCCTGTTGCACTACAAAGTCTGCCCAGTGATCGGCTCAATTTGGTCATCAATGATATTCAGAACCTGGTCTCTGGCAATATTGTATCAGGTGAGATTGACCCCGCCATGCGGGCGGCCGCAGATCACTACCAACATCTCCAGCAGATTAGCCAAGCTGCACTGACGGTCGTGGTGCTGGCCTTGGCCGTATTGGGCCTCCTGTTAGCCTATCGCCAGATTCATCAGGCTCAGCGCGCCCGTAATTGGGTTGAGCGGGTTATTATGTTTTTTCTGATCAGCAGCTCCAGTATTGCCGTCTTTACCACGATAGGTATTGTGCTGTCGGTGTTGTTTGAGGCCATTCGCTTCTTTCAGGCTGTGCCCATTAGTGATTTCCTGTTGGGGCTAAAGTGGAGCCCACAGATGGCTATTCGCGAGGATCAGGTAGGTTCATCGGGTGTCTTTGGTGCCATCCCACTGTTTGCGGGTACGATGCTTATCTCCTTTATCGCCATGCTGGTGGCAGCGCCTATTGGATTAATGGCGGCTATCTACCTGTCTGAATATGCCAGCAAAAAAATGCGCAATATTACCAAGCCGCTGTTGGAGATCCTTGCGGGTATTCCCACTGTGGTTTATGGCTTTTTTGCCGCCTTAGCTGTCGCACCCTTTATCCGTGATAGTGGTGAATGGATCGGTTTGGATGTCTCCTCCGAATCAGCACTGGCTGCTGGGCTGGTGATGGGGGTGATGATTATTCCCTTTGTCTCATCGCTCTCTGATGATGTGATTAATGCTGTGCCCCAAGCGATGCGGGATGGCTCTTATGCGCTTGGCGCAACCCATTCTGAAACCATTCGCCAAGTCATCATACCGGCGGCTCTGCCTGGCATTGTAGGTGGGATGCTACTGGCCGTCTCGCGTGCCATTGGGGAGACCATGATTGTGGTGATGGCGGCTGGACTCTCTGCCAACCTCACGGCCAACCCACTGCAAGCGGTTACCACCGTCACTGTACAGATGGTCACCCTGCTGGTGGGGGATCAGGAATTTGATAGCCCAAAGACGCTGGCTGCCTTCGCCCTGGGATTGATGTTGTTTGTTACGACTCTGGTGCTCAATGTGATTGCCTTGTATGTGGTGCGTAAGTACCGGGAGCAATATGAATAACGGTGCGAAAATCAAACCTGGCTCGACTATGGAACGAGTCAATGCCAATCTGGCTAAACGCTATGCTAAAGAGCGCCGTTTTAGGCGTATGGGGCTGGCAGCCATCGTGATCAGTCTGATGTTCCTTGGACTACTTTTTGGCAGCATTATTAGCAAGGGTTATGGTGCCTTCTGGCAAACCTATATCCAATTGGAGATTCACTTTGAGCCAGAGGATATGGATCTTCATGGTAACCGTAGCCTTGAAGTGCTCTCAGCAGTTGATTATGGCGGTTTGGTTAAGCGCACCCTGCGGGAGATGTTTCCCAAGGTCAAAAAACGCAAAGAGAAACGCAAACTCTATGGTGTGGTAAGCAATGGCGCGGCGTTTCAGTTACGTGAAATGGTGATGAATCATCCCGATCTAATAGGCCGCACGGTGCAAGTCTGGGTGCCTGCAGATGATGATGTGGACATGTTGATCAAGGGGCATATTGATCGTCATAAACCCGAGTCTGAACGGCGGGTGAAAGATCAGCAGATTGCTTGGGTGGATGAGCTGCAAAGAGTGGGCAAGATTGAGAAGCGCTTCAACACCACCTTCTTTACAGCGGGTGACTCCCGTGAACCAGAACTGGCCGGTATTCATGGGGCGCTGATGGGATCTATCTTTACCCTGCTGATCACCCTGGGGCTCTCTTTCCCGATGGGCGTAGCTGCTGCAATCTATCTGGAGGAGTTTGCGCCGACGAACCGTTTTACTGATTTTATTGAGATCAATATTAATAACCTGGCCGCAGTGCCTTCTATTGTTTTTGGTCTGCTGGGACTGGCGGTTTTTATCAACTTTTTTGGCTTGCCTCGTTCTATTCCATTAGTGGGCGGCCTGGTGCTGACCTTGATGACGCTGCCTACGATCATTATTGCCAGTCGGGCGGCGCTTAAATCGGTTCCACCCTCCATTCGTGAGGCTGCGCTGGGCATTGGCGCTTCACGGATGCAGACAGTCTTCCATCATGTATTGCCTCAAGCACTGCCTGGCATGCTTACGGGGGCAATTATTGGTATGGCTCAGGCACTGGGGGAGACGGCTCCGTTATTGATGATTGGCATGGTGGCCTTTATTGTTGATATCCCTGCCAATATGATGGATCCAGCAACGGCGCTACCCGTTCAGATATATCTTTGGGCTGACAGCCCAGAGCGTGCTTTTATGGAGCGCACCTCCGCCGCCATTATGGTATTGCTGGCCTTTCTTATCAGCATGAATATGCTGGCGGTGCTGCTACGCAAGAAATTTGAAAAACGCTGGTAAACAGCGGTCTATTATGAGTTAAAACTATGCAATTCAATACCCAAGTTGTCTCACCTGTTACACCACTGATGGTTTGTACAGATATAGAACTCATTGCTGCACATGATAATCGTAAAACGGTGGGTAAAATCAGTGTTACCAACCCCCGTATGCGCTGCCGTAATGTCAATGTTTTCTATGGCGATAAGCAGGCCATAAATCGAGTAAATCTGGATATTGGCCGCCATGAGGTGATTGCCATGATTGGCCCATCTGGTTGCGGTAAATCCACCTTTCTACGTTGTCTTAATCGTATGAATGACACGATTGATAGTTGCCGTGTCACGGGTGAGATCCTGTTGGATGATCAGGATATCTACGATAAAAAATTGGATGTGGTTCCTCTGCGCGCCCAAGTCGGTATGGTGTTTCAGAAACCCAATCCCTTTCCAAAATCCATCTATGAAAATGTTGCCTATGGCCCACGCATTCATGGTCTAGTATCAAGCAAAAGTGACCTGGATGTTGTTGTTGAATCATCACTCTGTCGGGCAGGACTTTGGGATGAAGTGAAAGATCGACTCGATCAACCTGGCACGGGGCTATCTGGCGGTCAGCAGCAACGCCTCTGCATTGCTCGAACCATTGCCGTTGGCCCAGAAGTTATTCTAATGGATGAACCCTGCTCAGCATTAGATCCTATTGCTACAGCTAAAATTGAAGGGTTGATTGATGAGCTGCGTGAGGAGTATACCATTGCTATTGTTACTCACTCGATGCAACAGGCGGCCCGTGTTTCACAACGCACCGCTTACTTCCATCTGGGTGACCTGATTGAAGTGGGAGAGACAAACCAGATTTTTACCAACCCTCAGCACAAGCTTACGGAAGATTATATTACGGGTAGGTTTGGGTAAACATAACCAGAGTAGTTCCGCGTTGCTATACTGTCTAAATAAACAGATAAAGCTGTAACCAAGAGAATAGATCATGAATGAAATGACAGAAGGCCATACTGTAAAACGCTATGATGATGAGATGATTTTTCTGCACCGATTGGTGCTAGAGATTGGTGATTTGGCTCAGGATCAGCTTAGGCAGGCTATACAGACCTTAAATGATAAAAATCCATCAGCTGCCAGAGATGTCATTAGCCGTGATCAGGAGTTGAATGACCTGGATATACAGGCTGATGAAGAGTTTATTAACCTAATTGTTAAACGTCAACCCATGGCTAAAGATCTGCGAGAGATTATCACCATATCTAAAGCGGTCTCTGATCTGGAGCGAGTGGGTGATGAGGTGCGTAAGATCGCTCAGCTGACTATTCATATTTATGATACGGATAGCCGTCCACCTAACAGACAAGTTTTGCGCGATATTAATACAATGGCTGCCTTTGTTGGTAATATGCTGAAGATAAGCTTAATCGCATTTGATGAGCTGGATGCACTTAAAGCGCTGGATGTTATTCGTCTGGATAGTGAATTGGAAGAGGAGTACAAATCAGCGTTGCGGCGGCTAACAACATTTGTGATGGAAGATTCCCGTGCCATTGGCCATATGGTAGATGCCGTGCTTGGCTTGCGTGCTCTGGAGCGTATTGGAGGGCATGCCAAGAATATTGCAGGTTATGTGATTTTTTTAATAACGGGCAGTGATGTTCGTCATGAAAGCCTGGAGTCTATTGAAAAGCAGATTATCTAAGCTGGTTGCTGATTTATCTATCACCTAAAATATGTCTATAAGTAAACTGAGCCAGTGCAGCCACCTTTAATGGCAGGGCCAAGCTGACGTTCTATACAGGTGCTTCGGTAGCTTGGATTAAGATTATCTATTTCTAATAGAAAAAAGAGATTTACCGCATTAAGCTTTAAATCCAAACCGGCGTTATCCCACACATGGGTACCAAGATGCAGATAAGTCTCAAGTATAGAGGGAAGTGCTCTTTTATCGGCAGGAATGGTGTCATCAAGCTGAAATGGGTGGTGTGGTTCTATATGAATATGTTTTGGGGCAGGGTAAATCTCACGTAGATACTGGATGGCTGCCTGTGCAGAGCGATGCCCATGTGATAGCGGGATGCTGCTGCAACCAATCATATAGTCAATTTGGTGTATATCAATCAAGCGTGAAAGACCTGCCCATAAAATGAGTGTGGCGCCACTGTTTAAATAGTCAGGATGAATGCAGGTTTCCCCAATCTCCATTATTTTCCCACGAAGACGCAAAATATCACCAATATCAAATCTATTTTCAGAATAAAAATTGTGGGCATGGCAGGGGGTGTTGTTGGTAAGGATGCGGGTGCAGGCAACTACGGTTCCTTTATAATAATCACGCACGATGAGGTGGTGGCAATGGGAATCATAATAATCCTTATTTATGCTATTAGATTCTTCATAGCGATCTGCGTTTATTATATTATGGCGAAGCTGCTGGGATTCTTGTATCTCCTCCTTGGTTGCAGCCAGTTCAACAGTCAAACCAATACGGGATTTTTTCCAAGAGGGATGTTGCTTGTTTAGCCTTGCTGACATGATGGGTATCTCCAATGAAACTTAACCCAAATTTTAATAGGTGTAGTTGTCAATTTTGTTACTATTGTGTTACGACTTTATTAATTGAATTGCCTTCTCTTGGTTGCGGTCTCTGATTTTATGAGTATTTTTAACACCAGCTGGCATGACTTTCTGGTTGGGTGAGTAATTCTTGAACATTTGCTTCAATGACGCGATATCCAACATTGCCATAAATGACTTGCCGCCCTTCATTCAATATTAGGGTTGGACTTCCGATTACGCCATACTGCTCTTTAAGCTGTAAATCATCATCTAAAGCGGCAAAAGCAGTGCCTGTTTTGATTAGATTTTCAATTTTCTTGAGTGGTAACTCTAGATGCTCTGCTATTTCCATTTGAGCATTAAAGTTGGAGGTGTCAATGAGATCTCTGAAAAAGGCTAATCGTAGCTCCCAAACCATATTTTCAAATATATTTTTTTCGGGGTCATTTAGTTTGGATGTGTGTGGTAATTCGCCAGAAGCCTCCAATATTTGAATGGCTTTTAAAAATACATGGCAACTGGTTGATGTGGTTGGTCTATGTTTGATCCATATTTCAGGATGAATTTTTATATGGCCAAATTTTTGTGCAATATCTTTAACATGGTGACTGTATGCAGATACACCCCCTTTATTATGCCAATTCTGTTTTATTTTAGATTCCACTGAACCAAATACGGGTATAAAATGGTTTTTAATAATGACACTGGAACCAAATTTCGTTTTTAATTCATCCATTCTAATTTGTGCAAGGTATGCCCAAATGCAAAGAATATCAGTGAAATATATGATTTCTACTCTCTTATATTTATCCATATACGAGTTCTCACTCTTCTAGATTAAGTGCTGTAATTTAGGTTGTAAACGACGTGCCCATCTTCTATTTTTACACCAATCTTTTCATGTAATGAAGGTGTTGATTGAAAATAACTGCTGGCATTGCAGTGGGTATTTTTGATATAAGTCAAACTACAGCTCGGTTTTTATTGAAACCGTAACAATAGAGCGAATGAGTTTAAAGGTGTAAGAATGAGTCAAAATGAATTGGTATGGGATGATGATGCGTTGAAATTGTTGGAAAAAGTCCCCTTTTTTGTACGCAAGGTTGCCAAGAAAAAGATTGAGAAAACAGCGATTGAGACGGGTGAGGTGCGTATCACCGTTGAATTGATGGAAAAGATTAAAAGCGAAAGAATGGCAAGCTAAAAAAGCCCCATCCAGTGCATGCTGGGCGGGGCTTTTTCTGGTTGGCTTATCTGTTGTTTCGGCGTTCCCGTGCCGCCTCAGCCAGCTGCTGTAGCAGTGGTTCGGTATCTTCCCAGTTGATACAGGCATCGGTCAGACTTTGGCCATAGGTTGGTTCTTTATCAGGTTGCCAGTCTTGGCGACCCTCTACCAAAAAGCTCTCGATCATCACGCCGAAGATGCGCTCATCACCACGCGCAACCTGTCCGGCCACATCGCGCCCCACATCAATCTGTTTGGCGTGTTTTTTACGGCTATTGGCATGACTGAGATCAATCATAATGTGCGGAGCCAATACAGCGGCATCTAAACCTTCAGCGGCAATATTCACGCTTTCAGTATCATAGTTAGGGCGAGTCCCACCGCGCAGGATAAGGTGACCATCCTCATTGCCTGTGGTGGAGAAGATGGCAGAGTGCCCTGCCTTGGTCAGTGACATAAAGTGGTGGGGTTGAGCTGAGGCACGAATCGCATCGATAGCCACCTGTAACCCCCCGTCGGTGCCATTCTTAAAACCCACGGCGCAAGAGAGACCAGAGGCCAATTCGCGATGCACCTGGCTCTCGGTGGTACGTGCGCCGATAGCCCCCCAGCTGATCAAATCAGAGATGTACTGCGGGCTGATGGGGTCAAGATATTCAGTGCCAGCAGATATGCCCAGATTATTCACATAGCTTAGTAGCTCGCGTGCTTGCAGCAGTCCCTTGTTGATTTTAAAGCTGCCATCCAGGTCAGGGTCATTGATCAGCCCCTTCCAGCCGACCGTTGTACGGGGCTTCTCAAAATAGACGCGCATCACAATCAGCAGGTCATCCTTCAGCTCTTTGCAGAGATTCTGCAATCGGTCGGCATACTCCTTGGCAGCTTTTAGATCATGTACCGAGCAAGGCCCAGTGACCACCAATAATCGATCATCTTTGCCATTGAGCATATTGTGAATGCCCTGACGGGCGTTATAGACCGTTTCAGTGGCTTTCTCAGTGATAGGAAAGGCGGCGTGAACCTCGGCGGGGGAGGAGACCTCAGTGGTGTTATCAATACGCAGATCGTCTGTTTGGTGTCTCATGCTTGTAATCACTCGCTTATTTATGATGGGCGCATTATACCGAAGCCAGCGTTTCAGTCACTGTTGGGCAAAAAATAGATGTAACCTAAGAGGTTGCGGTTTTGAAGTGTTTGGCCTGGATTTTATCTAATGATCAAGGGCTTCATCCACAAAGGCTTAGAAAAGTTTTATCGCAAAGACAATAAAGTGGGCATCCAGACTTGGCATGCAAGCCGTCTTCGATTAATTTTGGCTCAGTTAAATCAGGCCAAAGTGGTCGATGATATGAATATTCATTCTCTTAACCTTCATAAATTGAAAGGTGATAGAAAAGAAATTTGGTCAGTGACAGTGCAAGCTAATTGGCGAATCACTCTTCGTTTTGAAAATGGTGATGCTGAAATGTAAATTATGAAGATTATCATTAGGTAGCATAATGAAAATGCATAACCCCCCTCATCCTGGAGAAGTTATCAAAGGTCTGTGGCTTGAACCAATGGGTATAAGTGTAACAGCTGCATCACAAGCTCTTGGAATCAGTAGAAAAACTTTATCTAAAATTATCAATGGAAATGGCAGTGTTACTCCAGAGATGGCGGTAAGGTTATCTATTGCCTTAGGTAGCAGTGCTGAAAGCTGGATGGGGCATCAAGTTGCATACGATCTTTGGCAAATAGAACAGCACAAAAATGAGCTACATGTTAAGCCGCTAAAAGTGGCTTAAGTATATTTCCATACAAGGTGATCAGCCTGTTATTTGCGGCGTTATAGCATGATGCTGCGTGTTTGAATGGGGTTCAGATTAGTGGTTTTTGAATTCATCAGGAATCGTACAGACAGGTATGGGTTGCATTTTATGCTGGTTGGCCTGGTTTAGGCGGCGGTAGATGGTGAGCACCTCTTTTTGACGCTCTTCAAGTTCGGCTTCATTGCCATGGAAGGTCATGGCCCATTCAAGTTCAGGGTAGCTGGCACCAATTTGATCTTCGTCAGTGCGATTATCGTGCCAAAGGCCGTCGGTAGGGGCGGCTTGTAGTATCTCTTCATTGATCCCCAGTTCGCGACCCAGTGCATATACTTCGGTTTTGTTTAGGTCTGCAATGGGGCTGATATCGACACCGCCATCACCATATTTAGTATAAAAACCGATGCCAAAATCTTCGACCTGATTACCCGTGCCCAGCACCAGATATCCGTGGTGGGCAGCAAAATAGTAGAGTGTGGTCATGCGGATGCGTGCTCGGGTGTTGACCTGTGCCATGGCACGTAACGCTTCATTGCCACTTTTTGGCAACACGTTGAGCAGGCTATCAAAGACATCGGTGAGCGGTACTTCGGTTGAATCTGCATGGGGGAAATGTTGTTTTAGAAATTCAATATGACGCTGGGCGCGGGTTATCTGATCACCGTGCTGATGGATGGGCATCTCTACGCAGAGTAAGGGGTGACCGGTACGTGCGCCGAGTGTGGAGGTTACAGCTGAATCAATGCCGCCAGAAATGCCAATAATAAAGCCCTTTGCGCCTGATTTTTTGGCATAACTATCGAGCCAGTGAGTGATGTGTCCAATGATTTTTGTAGTTTGCATATCGGTATTTTCTCATGTTGTAAATTCATGTACGATCTCATTGTGAGAAGCATAACATTCGAACAATCCTGGGTCAGGGGTGATGCCAGCCATGCCGTCTTACGCACGATTTTTCATCAGGGTGATCGTGCTTGAATAATATGTAATTCAATGGATTACATCTCTTGTGAGCGAGGTGTTACAAGTTAGATAAACTGTGCAGCAGCATAGCCTGATGACCAAGCCCATTGAAAATTAAAGCCGCCCAGATAGCCCGCAACATCAACCACTTCACCAATAAAATAGAGTCCTGCTTGCGTGCTACTCTCCATAGTTTTAGATGAGAGCTGTTGTGTATCAACCCCCCCCAAAGTGACTTCTGCTGTGCGGTATCCTTCTGTGCCAGAGGGTTTTAGTTGCCACTGTTGCAGGTTGTTGGCAATCTCAGTCAGCACGCTATTGGATATCTCTGCCATGGGGCTGTTTGCCCAAGCAGGCCAGAAGCGCTTTTCAAGCTCCAACACCAGGCTTTTGGCTAGTTTTTGTGTGAGTAGATTGCCGAGTTGTTTTTTAGGATGATCCTGTTTGGCTGATAACAACCATTGGGCTGAATCGGTGTTGGGTAGTAGATTGACTTCTATGCAATCACCGGGCTGCCAGTAGTTAGATAGTTGTAATACGGCTGGGCCACTGAGACCACGATGGGTAAAGAGGATGTTTTCAGTAAAACAATGATGATCATCTAAGCTCAAGGTGGCTTCCAGTGCAAGGCCAGAGAGCCTTTCAAATACCGCCTTATATTGATCACTAAATATGAAGGGAACCAGCCCCGCTTTGGGTGGGATGATCTGCATGCCAAACTGTTTGGCCACTTCATAACCAAAGCCACTGTAACCCATCGTAGGGATAGATAGCCCACCTGTTGCTATAACCAGTGATTTACTTTTAAAGGAGCCTTTATCGGTAGCTAATGTAAATGTCGTTGCTTCATTTTTTGATGCTGTTATCGCTGTAATTTTACAGCAGCTTTGAATAGTAACCTCGGCCTGCTCACACGCTGCCAGTAACATGTTAAGAATGTCACGCGCACTGTTATTGCAAAATAGCTGCCCATGTTCACGTTCGTGGTAGCGGATGCCATCTCTCTCCACCATGGCGATGAAGTCCCATTGAGTGAAGCGTTTGAGGGCTGATTTGCAGAAGTGGGGGTTGGCAGAAAGGTAGCACTCAGGCTCAACAAACAGATTGGTAAAGTTGCAGCGGCCACCACCAGACATCAGAATCTTAGCGCCAATTTTATCACTGCGATCCAGCACCAATACCTTGCGTCCGCGTTGTCCTGCGGTGAGTGCGCACATCAAACCTGACGCACCCGCCCCGACTATGATGACATCAAACGGACTCATGCTTCTCTAGCATGCTGAGCGCGACTGCTTCAGCTACCTTGATGCCATCAATGGCGGAGGAGAGGATGCCCCCAGCATAGCCTGCACCTTCACCGGCGGGATAAAGCCCATCGGTATTCAGGCTTTGGTAGTCGCCCTTGCGTTGTATGATGATGGGGGATGAGGTGCGTGTCTCTACGCCTGTTAGCATCGCATCAGCCATGGAGAACCCTTCAATCTTTTGATTAAAGGCAATCAAGGCTTCGTGGATGGCTTCCATAACATAATTGGGTAGGCAGCTGCTGAGATCACCCAGATGAACGCCTGGTTTATAGGAGGGTTCAACTGCCCCTGACATCAGTGAGGGTTGACCGGCTAAAAAATCGCCTACACGCTGCCCTGGCGCGTTGTAATTACTGCCGCCTGCTATAAATGCCTGTTCTTCCCAATGCCGTTGAAAATCAATGCCTGCCAGTGGATGGCCTGGGTAATCCTTTGGCGTGACCCCAACGACGATAGCACTATTGGCATTGCGTTCGCTGCGGGAGTATTGACTCATGCCGTTGGTGACGACACCGCCAGGCTCTGAGGCAGCTGCCACCACAATGCCGCCAGGGCACATGCAGAAGCTGTAGACTGAACGGCCATTTTTGCAGTGATGCACCAGTTTATAATCTGCCGCTCCCAAGAGTGGGTGGCCGGCAAATTCACCAAAGCGGGCTTGATCAATCAAGGATTGTGGATGCTCGATGCGCAGTCCGATGGAGAAGGGTTTGGCCTCGATGGCAACGCCTTGGTTATAGAGCATCTGAAAGGTATCACGGGCGCTGTGCCCCACGGCCAATATCACATGCTTGCTGATGATCTGTTCGCCATTTGCCAGCTTGACTCCCTCTACTTGATTGTCCTTAATCAGCAGGTCATCTACTCGACTTTGGAAGTGGATCTCCCCCCCCAGTGACTCGATGGTTTTTCGTATCTGCTCCACTACACTGACCAGCTTATAGGTACCGACATGGGGTTTGCTGATGGTGAGGATCTCTTCCGGTGCGCCGGCTTTAACCAGCTCGGTGAGTACCTTGCGTCCGTGGTGTTTGCGATCTTTGATCTGGGTGTGTAGCTTGCCATCCGAAAAGGTGCCGGCTCCCCCTTCACCAAACTGCACATTGGACTCTGGATCAAGCCCCTTTTTATTGCGCCACATACCAAAGGTGTCTGCTGTGCGTTCCCGCACCGATTTGCCACGCTCTAAAATAATGGGGCGAAAACCCATCTGTGCCAGGATCAATCCGGCAAACAGACCACAGGGGCCTGTGCCAATGACAACGGGGCGTGACGTGAGATCGTCTGGCGCTTGCGCAACAAAGTGGTAGCGAGTGTCGAGTGTGCGTTTGACGTGGGGGTCATTTTGTAATCGCTGGAGCAGTTCGTCATCACAATGGGTCTCAACATCCAGGTTGTAGACAAGGGTTATCTTTGAGCGTTTACGCGCATCGTAGCTGCGTTTGAAAATTGAGTAGCGGATCAGTTCATCTGGCTTAATGCCCAGCTTTTTAATGATGGCACTCTTGAGATTATCATCATTATGATCAAGCGGTAGTTTTATCTCTGTCAGTCGCAGCATGCGTAGTCTTCCGGTGGGAGTTGTTGCACCACAGGGGTGAACAGGGTGTTGGCATTAAGGATACCCCATATTAATTCATGGCTGGGCATCTTGAGTCCAAAATATCAGGTTGTTATTTCTCACGGATTTTATTTTCCCACTCAGATGCCTGCGCTCCTATTCTATCTGGATCAAGGGTTGTCAGGTTGCCTTTGCGTACGACCTGTTTGCCTGCAATCCAAACATCACTGACTTTATCCCGTCCTGTGGCATACACCAGCTGAGAGATGGGGTGGTACATCGGTTTGGTTTCGGCATGGTTAAAATTGATGGCGGTGATGTCGGCTGATTTGCCTG
>JAJRWL010000123.1 GCA_024276875.1 Gammaproteobacteria bacterium | reverse complement strand
TTCGGTCCAGCCGTCGTGGTTGAAAAATACAGGGAGGTCGAAGAAGCGTTGCACAAGGTAAACGATTCAAAATACGGTCTGCAAGCAGGTGTGTTCACCAACGATGTTGAAAAGATTATGAAGGCGTTTGAAACACTAGAAGTGGGTGGCGTTATCCCCAACGATTATCCGACTTTCAGAGTGGATCAAATGCCCTATGGCGGTGTTAAGGATTCAGGGCAAGGGCGTGAAGGTATTCGTTATGCCATGAGCGATATGCTGGAAGAGCGGGTATTGGTATACAAGGCATAACCCCGAACTATAATACTGTATTTTTGCTTAGTATTTGTGTTAAAGCCAATGGTATGAGCGATACGATTAGGAGTGCTGTTTTGTGATTAAACCACTGGAGCCAAAGCAGCTCTATCATCGTTGTGATCTTGGTCAGCTTTTATTTGAGACAACGGCAGATCTTGAACCGCTCTCTGAAACCATTGGGCAGCAACGCGTGCTTGAATCAATTCAGTTTGGTGTGGGCATGCAGCATGAAGGCTACAACCTTTATGTGATGGGATCAGCCGGGTTGGGGCGGCACACCATTGTGCGTCGAGAACTCGAATCCCAGGCCAAGGGCAGAGCCACGCTCTATGACTGGTGTTACGTCATGGATTTTCAAAAGCCTCATGCCCCTCGTGCCCTGCAACTGCCAGTGGGTGTTGCACGTAAATTGCAACATGACATGGAACAGTTGGTCGATGACCTATTCAATGCGGTTCAGGCTGCTTTCCATAGTGATGAATACCGTCGACGTGCGCAGGAGATAAACGATAAGTTCAAAACCCTTGAAGATGCCATGACAGAGGCGTTGGATGAAAAGGCAAAGCAACGTGGCCTCGCCTTGCTGCATACACCGACAGGTTATGCACTCTCTCCCCGTAAAGACGGCGCTGTTCTCAATGCGGATGAGTTTAAGGTGCTGCCAGAGGATGAGCAGGATAAGATTAAAACAGAGATTACGGCGATCAAAGAGGAGCTAAAAAGCGCCATGACCCAACTGCCGGTCTGGCAGCAGCAGATGCGGAAACAGTTTAGAGAGCTAGATCAAGAGATAACATCAGTAACCGCCTCACAGTTGATTGCGGAGTTGGAACTGACTTATCAAAAGACAGCAGGTGTGCCTGACTACCTTGCCGCAGTAAAGCAGGATGTGATTGAAAATATGGAGCAGTTTCGAGCGCAGGCACCTGAAGAGGAGGAGAAGGCGCGCTTAAATTGGAGTGCGGAATTTTCCCGTTACCACATCAATGTATTGGTTGATAATGCGGAAACTCAGGGTGCCCCCATCATCTATGAAGATAACCCGACCTACCAAAATCTTATGGGGCGTATCGAGCACATGGCGCGTTTTGGAACCCTGTTAACTGATTTTACAATGATCAAAGCTGGGGCTTTGCACCGGGCAAATGGCGGTTATTTGGTGCTGGATGCGGAGCAGCTACTCTCTAACCCCTTTGTCTGGGATGGATTAAAACGCGCACTGAATGCACAAGAGATCAGCATAGAACCTATAGAGCGAAAGCTTAGCTTGGTGAGCACCATCTCACTGGAGCCGCAACCCATCCCGATTGATCTGAAGATCGTCATTGTGGGTGGCCGTCAACTCTATTACATGCTCAAGGCCTATGACCCAGAATTTAGCCTGCTATTTAAAGTGGCGGCTGATTTTGCAGAGGAGATGCCGCGAGAAAAGCACAATGACCAACTCTATGCACGCTTAATTGGAACCTTACAGCAACGTGAAAAATTGCGAGGCATCACCCCTGGAGGTGTCGCCTGCATCATAGAAGAGAGCGCTCGGCGAGCCGAGAGTGGAGAGAAGCTGTCACTGCATATGGGGTGTCTGACAGACCTGATGAAAGAGGCGGACTACTGGGCCAATGGAGTGGGGCATGAACATATTGGTAGCGATGATGTACAGGCAGCGATAAAGGCGCAGACGCGACGGGTGGATCAACTGCGAGAGCAGCTGCATGAAGAGATACTCTCTGGCACGCTACTGATCTCAACGGAAGGAGTTCAGCTGGCGCAGGTTAATGCCCTGAGTGTGATACAGATGGGTGACTACATGTTTGGTGTCCCCGCACGGGTCAGTGCAACGGCACGCATGGGGGCTGGACAGGTGATCGATATTGAACGGGAGGTTGATCAGGCGGGCGCATTGCACTCCAAAGGTGTATTGATTCTCTCTTCTTATTTGGCGAGTCGTTATGCCAAACATCAGCCGCTTTCAGTCTCTGCCAGTTTGGTATTTGAACAGACCTACGGCCTAATTGAAGGTGATAGCGCCTCAGCTGCTGAGTTGTGTGCGCTGCTCTCTGCGCTGGGCGACCTCCCAATCAAGCAGTCGCTGGCCATTACCGGTTCTATCAACCAGCATGGCGAGATGCAGGCGATTGGTGGTGTGTGTGAAAAGATAGAAGGCTTCTTCGATATCTGTGATAAAAGAGGGCTAACGGGTAAAGAGGGTGTCATTATTCCACTGGCCAATGTCAAAGATCTCATGTTGCGCCATCGGGTTATTGAGGCGGTAGAACAAGGAAAATTTAGCATCTATGGAGTCACCCATGTGGAGCAGGCTATGGAATTGCTGACCCGTAAAGTGGCAGGAACCCCTAATGCAAAAGGGCTTTATCCGTTGGATTCCATTAATGGACATATTCAACTCCGGCTCGCCGAGTGGACAGCGTTGCGCCTGCAATATGCAGGGCAACAGGGGCAGGATGAAGCATAACGCCTTACTCAGCGGATAATTTAAAGTGGCAAGCGTTTGTGAAGCCCCTATAAAATAAGTGTCGTTTTGAATTGTCCACTGGAACTCTTTATATGAAAAAGTACAAAAATTCTAATGTGGCTTATTTAAGGCATACACCTAAAGCAGTCGGCGCTTGATGGATGTGATCCAGCGGCAGTCACGCAGTATGAGCGGAACCACCATGCAGAGCACGAATAGGTGAACCCACCAGCGTCCCATCCATGCCGGCGTTATGCCGCTTTTCATCCATGTGCCGGATACACTCAGTAGATTGAAAAAGGTAAAATAGATCAGGAAGGCAAGGAACATGCGACCATAAATGCCCTGGCGTGGCGCTGAACGGCTCAACGGTATGCTGATCAGGGTAAAGAGCACCACTGCCAAGGGAAAGGCGAGACGGTACTGAAATTCAGATTGGTCTCTCATATTATCGGATGCCCACAATAGCGCTGTGGAGCGGGCCTTGCTTCTCAGGGATACCGGCTTTTTTATCTCTTGAGAGATGCGCACGGCATATTTGTTAAACTCGGTGACACGGTAGTCCGAGCGCCCTGGTAGCCCATCATATCGATGACCATGGGTGAGTACGACAAAACGGTCTCCCGTTTTTTCATCTACATATTGATAGCCTTCGTTAGCCGTAATCAACCCTATTTTGCCATGCTGATGGTTTTGTATGAAAATATTGTGCATACGTTTATCCAGCAGCAGATCCTCGGCATAAAACACCAAATCACCTTTGCTGAATTCATTGAAGCGGCCTGCGGCTGCCCCTGCAATATTGGCAACGGCTTCCTGCTCATGTTTGATTGCTTCAATAGCTTGATTGGCCCAGGGTCGACCCATAAAAGTCAGCCAGGCTACCATGGCAGTCACAGGGAGTACGAAATAGAGCAATGAACGGTAAATACGCAATGTGCCGATGCCGCAGGAGGCCAAGGCGGTCATTTCATTGTCGCGGTACATGCGCCCGAGGGTGTACAGAATAGAAAAGAAGAAGGCCGCGGGGAGTAGCACCCCCAATACACGTAAAACCTCTAGGCTGAGCAGCTCCAGGATGACATCACTGGCAAGTGTGCCTGCCGCTACGCGCTGTAGGTTATTAACGAATGCATGGCCAACGAGTACCAATAGTAGGACAGTAAGAATGGCCAGCAGACCTTTTAGGGTTTCGCGCAACAGGTAACGGTCGATGATGGAGAACACTTACCGTCGCCCCGATTTAACCTGACCCTCTTTGACAAAGAACCACACTGCGCAATGCCCCTTACTCTGTAAAAGTAGCAGGGTAGCAAACGCTGCATTAACACAGCGTTAATGCAGTGGCATGGCAGCGGCTATAGGGTGGCAATCCTTATGGTCTGATTCATGCTGGCTAACCGGTATTGCTAATGAAAGTGCCACTCTGCCCGCACCCCACCTTCTGTGGGGGATTCCAGCTTAAGTGACCAGCCGAAGCGTTCACACAGTCGGGAGGCGATGGCCAGCCCCAACCCTCTGCCGGAGGTTTTTACATGAGCGCCGCGCTTTCCTCTTTCAAATACCTGTTGCAGATCTGTTGGCGCAATCCCTGGTCCACTATCCTCTACTACCAGATGCCCTTCCTCCAAAAGGATGTTGATCTCCCCCTCAATGGTATAGGCCAGTGCATTACGCAGCAGATTGTCTACCACCATAATGGCGGCGGCGGGGGGAGCCATGAGTTCAGGTCTTGCCCTTAGATCAAGGTTGAGTGCTACGGGTCGATCAGCCAGGCTCTCCTGTTGGCTGGCCACCAATCTTTCCAATTCTGCGGCCAGATCAGTCCAATCCTCCAATGAGGATACCGCTCTTTTTTCCCGCGCTAACCATAAAAGAACCTCCAGGGTTCCAGCCATCCCTTCTGCTGCTCGCATGATGCGTTCGGCCTTGGGTTGCAGGGCATCGGGCAGCATTTTGTTAGAGAGCAGCCCTTCAGCGGTCGCCTGAATCACGGCCAACGGGCTGCGCAGCTCGTGGCTGGCATCTGCGGTGAATTCACGCTCTCGGCAGACAAAGTCTGTCAGCCGATCCTGGTAGGCATCAAAGGCCGCAGCCAGATCGCCCACTTCATCGTTGGCAAACTCCCTGGCCAGCGGATGGCTCTCTGCGGTGGGCTCGGTTGCCTGTACCCGCTGAGCCAGATCCTTGATGGGTCGGATCACTCGTCCAGAGAGCCAGAAGCCAAACCAGGTGGCCGCCAGTATGGTTACCAGGAGTATGCCGGCTAGAAGGAGGGCGATGAACCGCTCGTGCTGCTCAAGCCGTGTATCATCGAGCAGTACATAGAATCGGTTGCCGTTGCGTTCTGCAATACCGACATCATAATCCCTGCCTTTATAGGTTATTTCATGCAGTCCGCTCTTAAAGTTGGCAAGGTGTTTAAAATTGGGCGGTGCTTCACCTATTGGTGTGCGATAGGCAACCCAGTGGGCGGTGCGCACCTCTACTGCTTCGTGAGTGTTATCCATAAAATGCCGTAGCTCACCAGTGACATAGGTATCCATGAGCTGACGTTCCAGGCTTTCCAACGCAAAAAAGAGCAGCCCAGCCAGCAGCAAACCAATAGCAGCACCCAGCAGTGGATAGGAGAGGATCAGTCGGGTGCGAAGGCTATGACGGTAGGGCATTGGTCGATGCCAGGCGGTAGCCAATGCCACGCACAGTATGCAGCAGGGGGGTGTTGAATGGTTTGTCAATTGCGCTGCGCAGGTTATGGATGTGTACTCGCAGTGCCTCTCCGTCAGGTGGCTCATCTCCCCATAAAACCCGTTCGAGACGCTCGCGTCTGACCACACTGGGTGCGGCCTGCATCAGCACCTCAAGGATCTTAAGGCCGGTGGGCGATACGGCGATCGGCTGGCCTGCCCGCTGAACCTCCAGGGTGTTGATATTTAACTCCAGGTCATCCACCTGTAGCGTGCTATGGGGTATGTTTTGAGAACCCCGTCGCTCCAGCGCCGTTAAGCGGGCGAGTAGTTCACGCAGCGAGAAGGGTTTGACCAGATAGTCGTCTGCCCCCTGCTCGAAGCCGGTTAACCGGTCTTCCAGCGTGTCGCGGGCGGTGAGCATGATGATCGGTGTCAAGCGGTTGGCATCGGATCGCAGCCGTCGGCAAACCTCCAGTCCATCAAGCCC
>JAJRWL010000006.1 GCA_024276875.1 Gammaproteobacteria bacterium | reverse complement strand
TACGCTGCGAACCCGGTATGCATGATATCGCCCAACCCCGCCTTTACTGCACATTTTCCTTCAGGACAAATACCCGTTCATGGGCTAAAACCATGACTCGGGAATAATCAGGATATCGCCGGGCAGCATATATACGTTGGCGGCAATGTTCCCATCTTTTACCAGATCGGCCGCTTTGACTGTATATGAATGCTCCTTGCCATTAATGCGGCGCACCAGGGTTGTTTGATTACCCGCGGCGTATTCGGTTAAGCCCCCCACCGCGATCATCACATCCAACAGGGTCATTTTCTCTTTATAAGGGAGTGCCCGTGGCTGGGCCGCCTCGCCCACCACGCGAATCTGTTGACTGTAGGGGCCGATAAAGCCGGTAATCACCACGGTGACCGAAGGATCTTTGATATATGTCGAAAGCACCTTCTCCACATCACGCGCCAGTTCGGTAGGGGTCTTACCACTTGCCTGAAGGTCTTCGACCAACGGGGTGGTAATCCTGCCATCGGGCCGCACGGGCACCGAGGTAGACACTTCGGGGTTGCGCCAGACGAAAATATTGACATTATCCCCCGGACCAATCAGATACTGATAATCTGGCACCGATTTCAGCGCATCAAGAGAGGTAGCCTTGTTACTGGCGCAGCCGCCCAAGAAAAACACTGCACTCATCAGCGCCAGTGCCAAAAAACGATTTGATTCGCGGTAAAACAACATATCCCCGTTGCCCCTGTTTAAATATTTTAGTTGGCCTCTCACCTCACAAAATAGAAGGCGCCGACCTGTCTCTAATTCTTAATGTAACACCCACGCCGCCACTATACCTGAAAATGACTCTCTCATTAACGGACGCGCACGCCCTAGACCAACAAGGCCGATCATATCCTCTACGCCTATCTCCTCTACCCTTATTATATAGACACACCACCTCATCCCACCCAGCGAAATGTCGGAAAATTTTACAATCACGTGCACAGCCCCCTCTATCCCATCCCATAAAATATATTATTTTAGTTAATTTTCAGCGACTTATAAAACATGGCACACAACCTGCTTTGTAAGACGTGTAACCAAAATTTATTCCACCTTTAAAGGACAACAAACATGAAAAAATCAATCGCACTGGGAACATTACTGTTAATGGCTGCTGGTTCTGCCTCTGCCGCCCTCGTGAACGACCGTGACCCACAGGTCGCTCTGGATGGTTCTTTGCAGGCCCTGCTGGGAACATCTGCAACATCTGGTGTTATCAACGGCTATAACGGTAACGCCAGTGACGTGATCAATGCTGCAACAGATCAAAGCGTTGCTGCCATTTGGAACAACACCGATTCAAACTCTTCTGCATACTTGATCAACCTGCTGGGAAACACTACCGGTAGCTTGGGTATCTACTCATATGCCAATAACAGCCTGCAGCACACCTTTGTACTGGATGGTACAAACCAGGTTTCGTTTGAAGTCTTTGATAACGGCACTTTCTCATCAACGGATGGTGGCGCTCTTGCTGGCTTCGGTTCAACCTTTGGCTTTTTCTACAACAATGGTTCAACTACCGTATACACCGAAGATAGCCGTAACCCCCACCCAAGCGGCAGTGACCCAACTTCAAATCCTCTTGCGCTAAGCTACCTGCTTCCTACCGGCACCAATGTAATGGTTGACCGTGGTCTCGCTGGTGCGCAAAGCCAAACTGCCGAGGGTGATGATTGGTTGTTGGCCTTCGAAAGCACCTTCGACCAAAATGACTTTACCGATGCTGTATTCTACATTGAAGATATGGAAGCTGTATCTGCACCTGCTACGCTGGCTCTGATGGGTCTGGGTCTGCTGGGTCTGGCTTATCGCGGTAAAAACAAAAAAGCTTAATTTTATTGAGCTGTTTTGATTTAAGGGGCCGCATCTGTAAGGGGATGTGGCCCCTTTTTTATGCCCGGAATTCTGAGACACTCGCACGAAAGGACTAACAACAATACGGAGCATCAGTCTGGCACTACAAAGCGCCCGTATTCCACCCTGCATCTGAAATATTCAAAGGAACTTACACCCACACAGACCAAGTCACACATAAACGAGAGCCTAACTTACTCGCATGGTAGGAACGTTATGAGCGACATGGCCCACTAAACATGAGGCCCGCTTCACCCCAGCACTTACCTTGAACTGTCATTCAGCTATTTACGGAAGTAGTTCACATACAATAACTTAAGACAAATCTATGGGCGCTCAGCCAAGCCTGAAGCCCGCAACGGCTAGATGCACGTCACAGGTAATAGCCATCGCCCTTAATAAGAAGCATGACGCGCAATCGTACGTTTTAAGTCTTACTCGTGGGGTCGCTGACCTTTATCTCTGTTCAATCAGAAACGAGAAAATAGCTGCCGGGCATCCTCACGCTCCGGAAATTCAATACCACTGTCCAGCACCGTACCCAGCACCCGCTTTGCTTTCTCCACCTCACCCTGTTCATACAGGCCATATGCATAATGATACTGCACAGAGGGGTTATCTGTTCTTATAGCGGCATCCTCTACCAGTTCAAGTCCATCTGCCAGCCGACCGCTTAGAATCAGGGCCCAACCATAGGTATCTTTGATCAGGGCATTAGAGGAATCTTGACGATAAGCCTGTTTGGCATAGCTCAAAGCACGCATGGGATCATTTTCACCCAGCAGCAACATCGATAAATTATTTAAGGCCTTAACATTACCCGGCTCACGGTCCAGCATCTGCAGATAATATCGCTCGGCCTTCTTAAGCTTGCCTGTTTCCTGGTATAACAATGCCAGCTTAAAACTTGCATTGGCATCAGTCGTATCATTACTCAGTTGATCAAGCAAGAGTGATTCAGCTTGATCATATTTCTCCTGATCTATATACGTCTGAGCGAGCAACAAAACCAGTTCAGCACTGTGATCCAAACCCAGCGCCTTTTTAAAGGCCTGCTCGGCTCGCTCGAACTTACCGGTCTTGCTAAAAACAATGCCACTTAGGCGATAACCCAAGGCCAAGGAAGGAAACTGCTTCTCAATCTCGCCCGCTAGTTTTTGAGCTTCGTTTAGTTCATTCAACTGAATATTGACGGTTGCCAGCAACGCCTTAGCCTCAAAATAATCATCTTTCAGGGCAAGCGCCTTCTCAAGGTGATTTTTAGCAGCACCATACATATTCAAGGTAATTTCCGTCTTGGCCAATTCAACATAGGCCCCGGGGGCATCGGGCAGCGCATCAACGAGTTGACTATTGATAATTAGCGCGTTATCCAAATTTCCTCTTTCCGTATATATTCGAGACAACAGCAATAACAACGCCGGTTCATCCATATATTTAGCTTTGGCTTCTTCTGCAATTTCTAACGCCCGAGAAACATTGCCGGCCGCCAGATAATAGCGGGCAAGGATCAGCCGGGGAAGCAGGGCATCACTGTCTGAGGAACGGATCTTCTCTAGCCATTTCTTAGCGCCGTTTACATCACCTCGCTGCTCTGCAAGCTGTGCCATTGCGAACATCGCGCCTGAATTTTCAGGATCGATTGTCAATACACGCTCAAATCCCTTAACCGCTGAATTAAACTTCTCGGCCTGCATATCGAGGCGGGCCAGGTTAATCAATGCAGCAACCGATGAAGGATTCACAATCACTGCATCTTCGAAATACCCCCGAGCCTTCAGGAGTTCTCCCGCTGATAACTCTACCCCACCCAATAAATTCAGATAGCCCTCATTGTCGGGGAATTTTTTTAGCAGATCTTTTGCTAATGCCCTGGCCTTTTCTATTTCCTGACTCTGGAGATAGGTCATCACCATCGCCACCTCGGCCTGAGCCTTGCCTTCACCGACGATTGAGCCAAGCTCCTTAATCGCCCGCTGATAATCGCCATCATTAAAATACGCTTGCGCCAGCTCTGCCGCAATACCGGGTGAATCACCCACCAACAACTTTGCCTTCTTCATGTACTGCAGGGCATCGTCTGTTTCTCCCATCTGAAAGGATGCCCTCCCCGCCATCACCAATAAACCGGCATCGCTCTCGCCTTTCGCCAACATGGGAGCCAAGGCATTGATCGCCTCTCCCGGCTTATTCAATTTCATATTGGTGGCAGCTAATAATTTTCTTGCCACACTGTTTTCTGGAAACTCGGTCAGGTACTGAGAAAATTCGACATTGGCTTGCTCATAATTACCCTTGCCGTAATGGGTCGCCCCCAACAGTAGGATGGCGGGGTAATAATTAGGGGCTTTTTCCACGACCTCTAATAATTCACTTAAGGCCAGATCCAGATCTTTTTTATTATAGGCAATTGATGCTGCCAAATATAAAACGGCGGGATGCTTAGCCTTACGCTTTAAAATCTGATCGGTGATCTGTTTCGCCTCGTCAATATTGCCATCTAACATATAGGCGCGCGCCAAACCAATCTTTGAACTAAACACTCGACGTGTCAGGGGTTTCTCGGGTTCAAACGCGATGACTTTTTTGTAAGCGGCAATTGCCTCTTCAAACTCACCACGGGAAAAGGCCATATTTGCTTGCACATACCAGACAGTGGCCGCTTGGGCCTGCGAAGCCAGCAGCGCTTTCATGGCTGCCCGGCTATGCTCATAACGACCCTCGGCAGACATGACCTCTATATTGACCAGTTGAGTTTCAAGCGCAGCGGGGGATAAGGCGATGGCCTTGTCGATGTGCTTGCGTGCTTGATCTACGTTATCCTTCTTTAAATGGGTCTCTGCCAGCAAGGCATGACCCAGTGCGGCAATCTTGCCTCCTGTTGCCAACAGCTTGGACTCACGTTCCAGCACTTGGTCAAATTCGCGCTGTTCAAACAGGGCGCGCGCAATCTTATAGCCCAGCAGCGGTGTAGCACCGCCGATCTT
>JAJRWL010000122.1 GCA_024276875.1 Gammaproteobacteria bacterium | reverse complement strand
GGCTGCCTGACAACAAAGCCTCCTCTCCAAAATTATCGCCTGGACCTAAGCAAGCCAGCTCCTCAGTCTCTCCACTTTCGCCCTGTTTTAGGGTGACAACACAACGGCCTTTGTTGATAAGAAAAAAGTAGCTGCCCTCATCACCCTGCTTAACAATCTCATCTCCAGCCTTTACCCCCACTCTCTCCATACGCATCATGACATTTTGAATATTGGCTGGTGGTATATGCTGTACCACGGATGAACTGAGGAGTTGAGTCATCCAATCATCACCTTCATCAGTAGCGACGCTATCATTTGCTGCTTGAGCATTTGTCAGCAACCCATTCAGCATCTGGCTATCAATACTGACAAACTTGACTGGCTCTTTGGCTCTGACGGAGAATTTTCGTGGGAATTGATGCGCCAGAGCAAAACGTGCCGTTTCTAAACTGTCTGTAACGGTATCTACTACCTTATTATCAAGCAGCAGATCGACTTCGCCTGATAGCAAGTAGACATTATTAGGGGCTGTATCTCCCTGGCGAAACAGATACTCTCCTCTTTTTACTTGCTCAGTATTGATTTTACCCAGCAGTACCGCTCTATCCTGCTCGGATAGCGTATTAATCGGAACTCGCGTCTTCAGCAGTTCAGCATCACTACTTGTTGGCACTACAGCCATTAAAACACCTCTAAATACAACCCATTTAATCAATCATTATTTTTACAGGCAGGACATATAATTACTCATTTTACGTCCTGTTAAAATCAAAATAATCTGGCACAAATATACCCATGAGACAATGCGTCACCTCCCTCTCTCATTTACTTATCGGCTATTTTCCTCTCTACTTAACATCAAATAACAACCTGATAGGTTAGGTTGATTCTATAATATGCATCAACATTTGTAACAACGCTAGGCTATAGACCCCTGCCAATACATCATCCAGCATAATGCCCAAACCACCGCTAAGGTGTTGATCTAAATAACCGATAGGCCATGGCTTCCAGATATCAAACAATCGAAACAGCAGAAAACCAATCAATACCCAAAGCCACTCCGAGGGAACCCAAGCCATGGTGATAAGAAAACCAACCCACTCATCCCACACGATGCCACCATGATCATGTACCCCTAAATCATTTGACACCTTATCACAGAGCCAAATACCAAATATAAACATCACTAACAGCGTCAGAAGATAAACAGGAGTACTAAATAAGGAGAGCATAAAATAGAGCGGCACTGCGGCCAATGTCCCCGCTGTGCCTGGTGCTTTCGGCACACCACCAGACCCCAAACCAAAGGCCAGCAAATGCCAGGGATTGCGCCAATTAGGGCGTGGTTTTGCCTCCGTTTTGCTTTTAAGAGGAGAAGTGTTCATAACCAGAAGAGGGTGGCTGAAGTTGCTGACCATTTGCCCGTAAGCAACGGATACCTGGAGCAGCCTCAATGCGGCCTATTTGCGTCAAACCACACTCAAAATTCACGGCACGCTGCTCCGCTTCTGCCCGTTTTTCAGGTGGAATTGTAACGCACAGTTCATAATCATCGCCCGCTGAAAGCGGCAATGACCAATCATCATTGACCTTAATATGATCATGAACAGCCTGGGAACAGGGCAGGTTATCCATATATAGTGTTGCACCGACCCCGCTAGCTTGGCAGATATGCCCCAGATCTGAGAGCAACCCATCGGAAATATCAATAGCGGCATTGGCCACACCAACCAACGCCTGACCTTCTGCCAAACGCGGTATCGGGCGGTCAAGGCGAGACTGCGCCGCGGCAGAAGTATCCATGCCTCCCACATTTTGCAATGCCAATCCCGCATCACCCAATCTGCCTGTCACATAGATCACATCACCCAATTGTGCGCCATCACGACGCAAGGCAGTGCCTATATCAACAAAACCATGCACTTGAATGCTGATATTTAATGGCCCCTTGGTTGTATCCCCCCCTATTAACTGCACACCGTATGCCGTCGCTAGCTGAGAAAAGCCTCGGCAAAATGCGGCTAGCCAATCCTCATCCACTGAAGGAAGGGTCAGCGCCAAAGTTGCCCACGCAGGCCTTGCCCCCATTGCAGCTAGATCACTCAGATTAACGGCCAGAGATTTATAACCCAGCCGTTCAGGATCTGTATCTTTAAAGAAGTGAACACTCTCAACCAGGGTATCAATTGAGACAACCAGCTCTTTTCCCGTGGGCATTGCTAATATAGCGCAATCATCTCCCACACCTAACGTTACATCTGCACGCTGCGCACCACTATTAGCAAAAAAATGCTGGATCAGTTCAAACTCAGAGAGTGACATGAGCCATTACTTAGATGATTTCTTCATCTCTTTAGCTCGCAGTTTTCTTGCCAGCTTATCAAGCACACCATTAATATATTTATGACCATCTTCTGCACCAAAAACCTTGGTCAGCTCAACCGCTTCATTAATGACAACTCGGCAAGGCACTTCAGGATGGTACGCCAACTCATATGCGCCCAAGCGTAAAGCGGCTCGCTCTACAGGATCTACACTCAAAATGGCACGATCCAAATAGGGAGACAACGCCTCATCCAGTTCATTCAGATGTGCAGGAACCCCATGAATCAGGTCAGAAAAATACGCCTCCTCATAACTGTTGGGTTTTTCATCATCTTTAAACTGCTGGACAATATCTTTTATATTTTGGCTTGCCATCTGCCACTGATAGATTGCCTGCAGTGCAAGTTGCCTGGATTGACTTCGTTTTCCACTCATTATAATTGTCGCAATACGTTGACCATTTCGATAGCAGACAACGCGGCCTCTGCCCCTTTATTGCCCGCTTTGGTTCCCGCACGTTCAACCGCCTGTTCGATGGTATCGGTTGTCAGCACGCCAAAAGCCACCGGCACAGCATGCTTTAAGGTGACCTGCGCCATGCCTTTTACACACTCTCCAGCTACAAAATCAAAATGTGGGGTTCCACCACGAATAACCGCTCCCAACGCAATAATGGCTTCATACTCGCCCCCTGCGGCAATCTTTTCCAGCGCCAGGGGCAACTCAAATGCACCAGGGACACGGACTACCGTCAGGTCAGCCTCATTTGCGCCATGCCGTTTTAGCGTATCAATTGCGCCATCTAACAGGCTCTCTACAATAAAGCTGTTGAAACGTGCAACAACCAAACAGAATCTGGCGTTACGCACCTGCAATTCGCCTTCAATGATTTTAATGCTCATCTTATCTCTTTTCCTCTAAAGTGGGCGTTGATGCACTGGCTTCGCCACAATCAGGGCAGACATACTCGACGACCTCCAGCCCAAAACCGGAAAGTCCATGAATACTTTTTGGCGCACTCAATACCCGCATCTTTTTTACCCCAAGATCTGACAAAATCTGAGCGCCAACACCAAAGGTACGCAGCTCTTTACTGCCATCCCTTTTGGGTACCTGGCCTTTCTCTTCATGGATTTGATAATCACGCATGCGCTGAATAATCTCACGCGCAGAATCATGATTACGCAGCACAATAATGATGCCCTCTCCCTCTTCAGAGATCCACCGCATGGCACTGCGCAGCGGCCAGCCTTGGTCAATACGTGAGGTGCCAAAAAGATCATGCAGTGAATTCTGCATATGCACCCGTATCAAAATTGGCTTTTCAGGGTCAACCTCGCCCAATACCAACGCCATGTGCAGTTCATCATCAATACGATCCTGATAGGCAACCAGATTGAATTCACCATAACGCGTGGGCAGGTGGCACTCTGTTACCCGCTCAACCGTCTTTTCATTACTCACCCGATATTGAATCAAATCAGCAATAGTGCCTATTTTCAGCCCATGCTCTTTGGCAAAAACCTCCAGATCAGCACGGCGCGCCATAGTGCCATCATCATTTAGAATCTCAACAATTACAGAGGTTGGGCTTAAACCGGCTAATCGCGCCAGATCACAGCCTGCTTCCGTATGACCTGCCCGCACTAACACACCACCCGGTTGTGCCATGAGAGGAAAGATGTGACCCGGTTGAGTCAGATCATCTGGTTGCGCATCAGCGGCCACCGCAGCCTGAACCGTTTTTGCTCTGTCTGCTGCTGAAATGCCGGTTGTCACCCCTTCTGCCGCCTCAATTGAGACAGTGAAATTAGTGGCGTGCTGAGCATCCTGATCACTCACCATCATCGGCAAACGCAGCTGCTGACACCGTTCCTCTGTCAGGGTCAGGCAGATCAGCCAGCGACCAAAACGCGCCATAAAATTGATCGCTTCTGGGGTAACCATATCGCCAGCGATGAGGAGATCCCCCTCATTTTCACGATCTTCATCATCCATAATGATGACGATCTTGCCTTGGCGAAGGTCTTCAATAATTTCTTCAGTTGTATTCAGAGCCATATGGCATAAGGTCTCTTTGCGGCCAGTAGAGAAGGCCGAATAATTTTGTGATAGCGAACAGATAAGCTTAACAGATAGAGGGGCATGCAAAAAAGCCCCATCGGTTATAAAACCCTATTTTAAGAATCCGTTTTCTGCCAAAAAGGAGCGGCTAATACCCGTGGCAGTGGTACATCCCATTTTCTCGCCCAGCAACAGTCGCTCCAGATACCGAGCAATTAGATCAACCTCCAGATTAACTGAGCTACCGGATCGATAGTCACCCATAATCGTCTTTTGTAGGGTGTGTGGCACAATATTAAGCCCAAACAGACGACCATCCACACTATTTACTGTGAGGCTAGTCCCATCAATACAGATAGAGCCTTTGGGTGCAATATAGCGAGCCAATTCAGCGGGAGCCTCTACACGCAAGCGTATTGAGCGCGCATCCTCTTTTCGCTCCAGTATCCGCCCCATGCCATCCACATGACCACTCACTAAATGCCCACCCAGTGGGGTACTCAAGGTCAGCGCCTTTTCCAGATTGACTCGGCCACCCGATTTTAGGCTGCCCAATGAGGTCAACGAAAGAGACTCACGCGAAACATCCGCAACAAATCCACCACCAGACAGCGCTACTGCCGTTAGACAGACACCATTAACCGCAATACTGTCCCCCAGCTGTACACCCTCCAGATCAAGCCCTCCGGTATTGATATGCAACCGCATATCGCCACCCCGCTGCTCACACCGAACAATCTCTCCAATTGCCTGAATAATACCGGTAAACATTTAGATCTTTACTCCAAGCAGAATATTCATCCAATAGGGTTGCCCCATACTGCCGTTACACGGCTCAGGTAATAGGGAAAGTCACCCATAATAAAAACAACCGCCACAACCACTACAACGATTATCTGTCCCCATTTTTGAAAAGGGCGCAGAAGAAATTCCGCCATCATCAGATAGAGAGGAACCAGTACATGAAACATATAACGCCCCTGCACCCCTAACAGCAGCGCATGGTTATACAGATAACCCCTGTAGTTATAGTAGCCGACCAAAAAGAGATAGTAACCAAACACCAAAACAGCCATTCCCAGCCACAGATTATCCGATCCATCAAACCGAATGGCTCGCACCCACAACAGTAGCGCAGCAAAACAGATCACCCCATAAACCCAAAGCTCATTCGCTGATCGCAACATGGAACGGTGTGCTTGAATGCCAAAGATAGACGGCTTCATCGCCTGCTCCCAAACCAGATGCATATAATCCAGCAGATTCAGGTTGTCTGGTTTCACCTGCCTATATTGCCGTTCATTGTTCAGCAGACGTTTGGCGTGTGCGATGTCCCCAGGATGACGAATGGCCTCTGTTGCTCGCCATGCCTCCATATATGAGAGCTTATCCTCTCTATATTGTGAAATAACCCAATTCCTGGCGTAGATTCTATTCTCCATACATTTTTCATGTGAAAGCACCTGAGAACAGTCAGGAACAATATGCCCATATCGCACCAGGTTGACCCCATAGAGCGAGAGGTTAGCCACCATACAAAGAAGGGCAACAATAGCCAATATAAAAACACGACCTCTTCCAGCACGAACCCGCTGTACCAACTGTTGCCAATCAGCGCGCACTGTTTGATACCCCAACAGAAGCCAAACAACAGCCAATATCGGAGCCAACATCAGAAAAGTGCCCTTCGTCAACAGACCCAACAGGGTGCTAATAAAAAACAGGAGCAGGTTAGCTGACTTGGCAGTATCAGAACACTTGGACAGTGGGCGCAGGTAACGCACCAGAAAATAGATCGCCAGCAGCGCCAGCAGATTAGCCAGATTGTCATAATTAACCGATGCTGACAGAAAGCTAAACATCAAGGTATTGGTCAGCATGACAAAAAACAGCACCCGCATCAGCCTGTTTTTTAACATCAGCAGACTCAATTGATAGGCCACAATAAGAGAGGCCAAGGCCAACCCAATATTGAGCACCCGCAGGGTTATGTAATCACTGCCCAGCAACGCAGCGGCTTTTCCCAGCAAAAAATAGTAGAGATAAGGCACATGCGTCACCAGGCCATGCTGCAAAGAGGCTGTGGAGTTTTCAATACCCAGCCCGCTCTCGGCATACAGCTGAATGATGCCAATATGCGTCATCTCATCCGGCGGCACACCCTGCCCCACGGTAAAGACAAAATAGAGCAGTCGACCCATGAAATAGATGCCGAGCAGGATAATAACCCAGAGATCCCAGCGCTGACTTATTCGATTAATAGCCGTCATTTCAATATGTTATAGCAGCTCAGCGGACATTAGAGGGGATTGCTGTTATCCGCCAATCCCTGCCCACTGCACGAATATCAGTAATTTCCAGCTCAATCCGATCCTGCATCTGCACCAAATCAGGCAGGTGAAATAACCCCTTCGCACTATCTCCCATCAAATGGGGGGCGATATAGATCAGCAACTCATCCAGCAAACCCGCCTGCAACATACTGCCAGCAAGGCGTGATCCCGCCTCAAGCAGGATCTCATTAACCTCCTGCTGTGCGAGATATTGCATCGCAGCCTGTAGATCAATCTGCCCATTAGATTCAGGCATAAAGACCACCTGTGCACCGGCCGCTTCCAAAGCACCTCGTCGCTCATACTGACCATCCAGTGATAAAATGGTCGTTTGACTGGGAAGAGAGAGCATTTTTGCCCGTGGTGACATGTGCAGCTTGGAATCCAAAACCACCCGCTGCGGGGCAGGCAGATCACTGTCAGACTCAATCCCCTCCAAATCAGCCGCTGATAGCCGCACATTAAGCGAGGCATCATCTGCCATCACGGTATCAACCCCCGTCATCACAGCAGAACTCATCGCTCGCATACGATGGACATCTCTGCGCGCCGCATCGCAAGTGATCCATTTGCTCTCACCAGTTGCCATTGCCGTTCGCCCATCCAGGCTCATCGCCTGCTTGCAACGAACAAAGGGCAAACCATAGCTCATACGCTTGATAAAACCAGGATTAAGCACACGTGCCTCAGACTCAAGCAGGCCAACGTCAACCTGAATACCTGCCTGCCTTAGACGTGCCACACCACGGCCTGCAACCTTAGGATTTGGATCTTCCATCGCAATGACCACTCGGGCAACACCCGCCTGAATCAGGGTATCGGCACAAGGTGGGGTTCGGCCATAGTGACTGCAAGGCTCCAGCGTAACGTAAGCCGTAGCACCTTGGGCATGATCAGCGGCTACAGATAAAGCAATAGGCTCGGCATGCGGCTCACCGGCTCGTCGATGAAACCCCTCTCCAACAACGGTTCCTTTTTGAACCAGCACACAACCGACGCGAGGGTTAGGATGGCAGCTGTAGCGGCCTTTTTGCGCTAGCTTAATCGCTTGCGCCATAAAGAGATGATCC
>JAJRWL010000121.1 GCA_024276875.1 Gammaproteobacteria bacterium | reverse complement strand
GTTGATGGGCCATTTTAAGTTTTAAGCATCAAGAGACCCTATATGAATATCCTTATTATCGGCGGTGGCGGACGTGAACATGCACTGGCTTGGAAGGCGGCTCAGTCGCCACTGGCAGAGAAGGTCTTTGTCGCTCCCGGTAACGCCGGCACAGCGCTCGAACCCAAGCTGGAGAATATCGCCATCAGCACAGAGGATATCAATGGACTCTTGGCCTTTGCACAACAGTATCAGGTTGGCCTGACCATTGTCGGCCCCGAGGCGCCACTGGTAGCCGGTATTGTTGATGCCTTCGTTGCGGCTGGTCTGCGCTGCTTTGGCCCCACTCAGGGAGCCGCACAACTGGAAGGTTCTAAGGCCTTCACCAAGGATTTTCTCGCCCGCCACAATATTCCTACTGCCGCTTATGGCAACTTTACTGAGATTGAGCCAGCCTTGAGCTATCTCCAACAGGTTGGCACACCTATCGTCATCAAAGCCGATGGCCTGGCCGCAGGCAAAGGGGTCATCATCACGGATGAGATGGCGGTCGCCAAAGAGACGGTCAAAGATATGCTCTCAGGCAACAGCTTTGGCGAAGCCGGTCACCGCGTCGTAATTGAGGAGTTTCTACAGGGTGAAGAGGCCAGCTTCATCGTCATGGTCGATGGTAAAAATATCCTGCCCATGGCAACATCCCAGGATCATAAAGCCCGTGACAACGGTGACAAAGGCCGCAATACCGGCGGTATGGGCGCTTACTCTCCCGCCCCTGTTGTTACAGCTGAGATGCATGACCGCATCATGGATCAAGTCATCCGCCCGACTGTGGCAGGCATGGCAACAGAGGGACACCCCTACACCGGCTTTCTCTACGCAGGTGTCATGATTGACCGCAATGGCATCCCCAAGGTGCTGGAGTATAACTGCCGCTTCGGTGATCCTGAGACGCAACCCATTATGCTGCGCATGCGTTCAGATCTGGTCGCGCTTTGCAATGCCGCCTTGGATGGCAAACTGGATGAATGCAGCACTGAATGGGATCATCGGCCAGCACTCGGGGTCGTATTAGCGGCGGGGGGATACCCTGCAAGCTATGCTAAAGGTGAGATCATTAGCGGCCTGCCAGAGGATGAGTCCAAAGAGAGTAAAGTATTCCATGCTGGCACCGCAGAGAAAGGGGTCAAGATCGTCACTAACGGTGGCCGTGTGCTCTGTGCAACCGCACTGGGAGAGAGCGTAGCTGAGGCGCAACAAAATGCCTATGCACTGGCACAACAGATCCAATGGAAGGATGCCTTCTACCGCACCGATATCGGCTATCGAGCCATTGCTCGCGAACAGGGCAAGTAGTTTGCTGGCATGCCAATGATACCCCTGACACAATCAGCCATCATTGCATGCCGTATGTTGCTAGTATTAGCATTGATTATAACCACCTATGCTACCACCGCAGAGATCACCCACCCTGCAGCCACAGGGATAAATGACAAGGTTGCTCACTTTTTCACCTTCTTTATTTTAAGCCTACTGGCTCACCTCTCTTTTCAAAAAAGAGGCTTTAACTGGACAGTATGGGTTCCACTTACCTTCTACGGGCTACTCATCGAGGTGATCCAATATCAGATCCCCTACCGCTCATTCTCATTGCTGGATTGGGCGGCAGATGCCCTGGGTGTTCTTATCTGTGGGGTTTTGATTTTATTCGCACAGCGCATAGGCTGCAAAATACCGTAACTTGATTAATGGCTGTTTTCACCGTGCAAGCGCAGCCAGCCCTTTCTGATAAGGTGGGGAAATAGAAGATACCAAGGCATTTTTATCCAATGAGAACGGATAAAGAGCAAAAATCTTGCCATGGCTGCACCTCTTGCCCTGCACGTCACATGATTGGGGACAAAGACAGCCAAGAACAGCAGATCCATTATCTGGTTATGCAAATCACCAAACTTCCCCTGCTTGGCCGCCTTTTGAAGGATGGCATCAGGTACGGGGGTGAGTAAGATTTTCTGGGTATAGTTGAGTGCATAATAGAGGGAATCTTCTAGCCTTAATTCAGCTGCACGCGCCAGTAGCTTCTCCCATAAAGCCCCTGCCAAAATATACTCTCTAATCAATAGATCAAGATCTGAAAGATCCCTTAACCCTTGATCAAATTCCCCCTCATGAAAAAGGTGCGCCGCACTGTGCAAAATCATATCCATATTAGAGAGCGTAAAAAGACCAGGCATCCCTTCAATGGCAATAGCCTGTTGCCAGAGTTTTTCAGAGGGGAAATCAGGTTGAGATACTGGCGGGATAATAGTGTGGTGCAGATCCAGCGTGGTCTGCCTTTTTAGGTGCTGAAGCGGTGGAATCTCATGCATCCACTGCCGGTAATAACGCTGGTCATAGCCATCAAGTGTTGAGCCAATCCAGCCCGAATGAACAAGCACTCTTTCGGCATCACCCAACGAAGGTTTCCGCACCATAATATCGACATCACTAAAAAGCCTGCCTTTTGATGCGCTATTTTTAGACCAAATATAAGCGCCTCCTTTTAACAGGATAAAGTCAATATTATGGCTTTGGAGTACACGATAGAGATCCCGCACCTCCCAAGAGGCTGCTCTGGCATTTGCCTCTGCTACACAGATGGCATTCAGGAGATGCTGTCTGGGTTGGACAGGAACCTCATTTAGCCGCTCGACCTCATATCAAAACAGTGCGATACGACTAATCATATTAGCGCAACGGGATTGTCGTATTAACAGCTCCCAAGGGTAGTTTTGGGCATCTACCTTGCTAAGCTCACCTGCCATACAGCAACGCAGAAATTCAATGAGTAAAACCGACTTCATCGTGTTTAATCTTGCTGTTTTGCTGAAGTGATCAGCTCAATACCATCCAGAGCCTGATGAAGATTAGGGTAGAAAAAATCATAGCACTCTAGTGAATTGACTAAATCAGAAATCATATTAAAACCCACAGCACCCAGAATATTAAAGTTAAACGCATTTTCAATAAGATTCATGGCTGCCTTTCCTTTTGAAAGAGGAACAACCTCCGTTTTGCATCCCGATTGGTAATGGGGGAAAACAAGATGCCTTGCATTAATAGCTATTGATAGCCGCTGAATGCTGTCTTGGGAAGCACACATATGCTCAATATCACCTTTTGTGGTTCCTTCAACCCGCTCTCCAAAAATGGCTTCTTGCGCAAATTCTTTAATTATTTCAATAGATTGATTCTTTAAACTCACCGGCCTTGGTATCGGATAGATCATTCCATCTGCAACCGATAAGAGCACCATTTCATCCGATAAAAGCCGCCACCCTCTGTGAACCAGTGCGGCACAAAGTGTGCTTTTTCCACTGCCTGGAGAACCCGGAAGAATTAATCCCTGGCCATTTTTCTCTACTACCGCTGAATGGATAATAAGGTATTGGTGCGAAGCGCTGGCAATACACCAGTTTAATCCCCACTCAAAAGCAGCGGATGCCTGCTCTAGCGGGAGCGGCTTAAAAGGCTTGTAACCATCAAAAGAGAATACAACCTGAGGTTTTAGCCAATGTCGTAACCCAGCCACCTGATTGACCGCCACATAAAAATCAATAAACGCATTATTATCCAGCGTTTCTGAATGAGGATATAGTGTTTCTATGTGGCGAAGGACTGTTGGTACAGCGGTTTTTAATGAAACATTAAAGGGACCCACTCGAAATGGAAGCCCTTGATTTGATAGTTGCTGCTTTAATGTTTTATGACGAATGTCGGAGATTAACAAAGCGGGTTAATTCCATAAGGGATCTATCAGCCCAAGTTTTTTATAATTTTTAACTAAAGAGCGGGATAACTCAACCGCCTCCCCATGAGAAACCGCACACCCTGTTATGAGGTGGTCAATTAATGCCTCCTCTCTTACATCTTGTGTTATCAACTGTAGGATTTCACCGTGTGGAGCGGGCAACAGGTGCGTATCCCCAGAAAGCGCATTGTAGACAACGCACTCCTCACCCCAAAATTGAAATAGTAATGAAGGTGAACTGTTTTTTTGGCATCTACCAACCATCACCCTCAGGGACAATCGCTTCCAGGTTGCAGATGATAGGACGATTCAATGAGGTCTCTAAGCGAGGCATATCCTGAAGGAACAGTCGATCTACCCTCATAAAGATCCCAAAATTGCGCCGTGGTCATGAAATACAGTGTGCCACCTGCGGCAGCTCTATAATCAAAATAACGGGCATTAAGCAAACCCGCAATCAAGTGAAATGCTTCAGATCCGCTGGTAGCGGGTTCATTCAGTATCTCCCGAAATGTCTTACCAGGGTAACCACCACCAAACGCATCTTCATACAGTGTACCGCCTGTATAGCTGTTCCACTTATTCGGTTTGCTTGGGTTAATTAGAGTTCCATACTCATACCCCGTGTACGTCCATGCATCTGCAGCAGAATCACCATACACATCCGTTGTACCGACCAACTTTTTCCAGAACCCTGGACTCATGCCGCCATAATTGACATCACCACGACACTGTGAGGAGTCACCTGACAACATATTGGATAACCCCTGAACAGCATGCACAGGACGGCTCGTTAATGACATTAATACTGGGGGCGCAGCAAGTGCTGCTTTTAACAGTTTACGGCGCTTGGCCGAAGTGGTGTTTTGTGAAGATGCATCTGTTGAAGTATTGTTATGTTTATTATTCAAACCTTCAGCTTGAGTGGAATCCTTTTTGTCTGACATAGCGTCAATACCTCTAAATAATCTCATTTATCCTTGCGCTGCACTATAAACAGCCGCACAAGTCTCTCCAATCAAAAAGTTTGTTCCTGCCTTACAGCAGGGGGCGCTTTTAACAAACAGCAAATAAAACCCAACACGGGCACATACACCTTAACCTAAAGATTAGCACGTTTCATACCAAAAAAGGCAACCAGTTGTTTTAATAAGGGATATTTAGACACACTTTCAGGTTATTAATTCCTGCGCTTCAACGCCTCAGCAAAATTAAAAAAACTGACACCTTATTTCTAATATATCCACCATTGCATCTAGATACTCAAGACAAATAACGACTATTTTTTACTTAGATTACAATGCATTACTTACCATAAAACAAAAGAAATTGATTTTTTTAGGAATAAAAAAGCTGTAAAATTTATTGACAAAATAACAAACTAACGACATATAGGAAGCACTCGCACTGAAATTAGCTGCGCCAAATATTTCAAGTACGGGTAGCGGCTAGCCACCGCCTCTATATAACTTAGCGTACGAGGAATATCCTTAAGATACCCAGGCTTTCCATCACGCTGGTTTAATCTAGCAAAAATACCTGCGGCCTTAAGATGGCGCTGCACGCCCATTAGATCAAACCACTGTAAAAATTGTGCTTCGTGCTCATTTAATAATACGCCATGTTTAACGGCCTGCTTAAAATAGCGCATAGCCCACCGCTCAACCTGGTCTGTAGGCCATTGAATATAGCAATCACGTAGTAGCGAAACCAGATCGTAAGTCACTGGACCATTAACTGCGTCCTGAAAATCTAAAATGCCGGGATTAGGCTCAGCCTGCATCAAATTACGTGAGTGGTAGTCACGATGAACCGCAACTTGGGGCTGCTCTAAAGCATTTCTAGCCAACCGTTCAAAGACCTGGGTAAGCTGCATCTGATCATGATCTGTAAGAGAGAGTCTCAGGTGTTTTTGCAGCAGCCACTCTTGAAACAGCTCCATCTCCTGCATCAGCAGCGCTCGATCATAGCGTGGCAGCGCTGCTGCGGGTACATTACTCTGTAGCTGCACAAGTGCACACATAGCATCGCCATAGAGTTGCCCTGCATTGTCAGTATTCAGGATATCTAAATAAAGTGTTGAGCCTAAATCATCAAGCAGCAAAAAACCCTGCTTCAAATCTTGATAATGAACGGATGGCACATTGAGTCCAGCAGCACTTAGCTGCTGGGCAATGACCACAAAGGGATGACAATCTTCTTTTTCAGGTGGCGCATCCATCGCGATAAAACTTTTATCATTCAAGCTGATACGAAAATAGCGCCGAAAGCTAGCATCACCCGAGGCGGGTTCTAATGAAAAATATGATAGGCCAACTTGGTCGGTCAACCATTGTTTTAGCTTTTTTATTCTTTCAGGCATAACAGGAAGGGGTCAGAAATTGGAGAATGGGAGACGGAAAATTTCAGCGATAACACTTGCACCAAGGCATATTACACCATGCCTTAAGCGTTCATTCCTGCCACAACAACACGGTTTTTACCCTCACGCTTAGCTTGGTACATCGCTTCATCTGCTCGTGCAAAAACCTCGTCTGAAGTATCACCTTCACGAAACTCAGAGATACCGCATGATATAGTAATAGATATTTTCTCTTTAGCTGATGAGTGAAATCCACTTTTAGATACTGTTTCTCTGATTTCATCCGCTAGTTTTTTAGCATTTTCAAGGTTAGAGTCCACCAATAACATCACAAACTCCTCGCCTCCATAGCGACCCACAAAATCTAACTCTCTGGGGCGAGCACTCAAAATGCGCCCAATAACCCCCAATGCTTTGTCTCCCGCTAAATGGCCAAAGCGATCATTAATCTGTTTGAAATCATCAATATCCCAAACCAATATTACCAGTGGATTTTTGGTTCGTTTCCATCTTGCGACCTCTGTAATCAAGCGATCGTCATAAGCGATCCGATTAGGCAACCCTGTGACAGGATCTTCCAATGCCTTTGATTTTGCACTCATCACTTTAGCGTGAAGACTAGCGGTTTCATCCTCCAATGTGTGCAGGCGCTTACGCAATACCAGTTCTTTAACCGATGCACTCTTACGCCGCATCTCTTCAGCCTCTAAATGTGTATTAACATGTTTCTGAATGGTGTCCAAGCGTGACGCAATACTGGATTTCAGTGTCTCAAGATCTACTGTAATAGAGAGGCTGCGCTCTATTTGCCCCATCTCACCTCGCACGGCTGCATTCAGGGTTCGCCCATTTTCACTTGAGTTCGCATGATCAGATTGAGTTCCCACCATGTACTGGTCAAGCTCTTGCAGACGAACCGTCAACTCACTGAGAAAATCCTCAGTAGCCCGCATTTCTGTCTGTATATCTCCCAGAGCTGAAGTAACCAATCTGCCCAGATCATCTAAAACAGGGATCCAGGCTTCTGCATCCGCCCCTTTTCCCAAACGAACCATCAGTGCTGCCATCTCCCCTGCCAAATATCCCGGCCAGTTCAGCTTTTCTAACAAGCTCAACAGCACTCGGTTAGGATCAATTGTTGTAACACCCCCCGCCGCTTTAGCATTACCTCCCTGCTTAAAGATACGACCTAGCAGCCCTGCTTTAGCCGCACTGCCAACAATTGCATTTTTAGGTGCAATAAGCTCCAGCAATTCATCCAGCTGCGCATCTGATGCATTTGCTGGGTCAGCCCTTAATTGCTTGATTACTTTATTTAACTGGACGGCTGGCTTGCCAACCAATTTGATACGACTCACCAATCGCTGAAATAGATCAGGAGTAGAGGCTATATCAGTGGCAGTCTCCTGCTCACTTACATGCATCAATGCTTCCAATAGCCGCTCAAGGGTGGCTTTAAGCTCTGGGTTAACACCATTACGAACAGCGTCGCGGATTTTCTTAAGCTTAGGATCAAGATTAGGATTTAGCCCACTTGCAGCAAGCGTCAAACGACTAATTGTGCGACAAAGCAGCGTTTCTATTTCTGCCTGCCCTGCTTCATCAATGCCCTGCTGTTCGGCTAAAAGGCGGTATTTATCCTTCCAATCAATTTCCGTCATAAATTATTTTCACAGGTCGCGTTGAATTATGCAGCTATATCTAGCTCTTTAGGCAGCAGTACATCTAAGCTAACAGGCAGGTGATCTGAACAGAGATAATTCAGAACCCGCGCTTTTTCAATGCCTAAAGAGCGTGATACTAATATATGGTCAATCTTCTTCATGGGTCGCCAGCTGGGAAAAGTACCTTCCTGAGCCGTGGGTTCCCACAGGTTCAACCGATCCATTAATAAAGCCACTTCAGGTGAATCTGCCCCACAGTTTAGATCACCCATTATAATAGCGTAAGGGCAATCTGCCATAAGCTCACTAATGTAGGAGACTTGCCGCATGCGGACTCGCCGTCCAAGTGCCAAATGCAAAATACAAACTGCTAATCCATTATTAGGCTCACCAAAATAGCCTAGAATTGCACCGCGACCTGGCAACCCTGGCAGTTTATGCTCGGTTACCAAAGAGGGTTGAAGCTGACTTAACAGGCCATTACTATGCTGAGCTAACTTGCCCAAGTTACGGTTCACCTGCTTATACCAATGAGGGAACCCAGCCCGCCTTGCAAGATATTGAGTTTGGTCAACATAGCCTGTTCGCAAGCTGCCCGAATCAACCTCCTGTAGACCCACCAAATCATAACTATGCAGCAACCCTGATATACGGTTCAGGTTTCTCTCTCGACTTCGGTGCGGCAGCAAGTGCTTCCAGCTATGGGTCACATAATCACGGTAGCTTTGAGTCTCAATTCCCGCTTGGATGTTATAGCTTAAAACCCGTATTCGCTGCATTTTGTCACTCTAAAATTAGATGAATTACATAACATGCCACACTACAGAGAGCATTTTTACATGATAGCAGCAAACTGAATACCATCAATTTTAGTTCAGAAACAGATTTCTTCCAGGCACAAAAAAGGGCGACCAACTGGCCGCCCTCTGCACAACAAGCTATACCGCTCTCTTTACTTTAGCCCTTGAACAAACTGAGCAACCGCTGAAATCTCAGCATCCGTCATCCTTGCGGCCACACCACGCATCATCCCATTTGGATCTGTAACACGCGTACCGGAGCGAAAATCTTTCAGCGCCTTCTCAACATATATCGACTGTTGGCCTGCCAGATTGGGGTAATTAGCCGCTGGGTTGCCTGCACCTGTAGGCCCATGGCAAGCCATACATGCGGCTACGCCAGTGGCTTTATTGCCACCACGATAGATTTTTCCGCCCAGCTTAACTTTATCTGCTGCTGCAACACCCGCACTTCTTTTTTGGCTGGAGAAATAGGCAGCCAGATCAGCTCTAGCCTTATCATCAAGTGCTGCGGCCATCGGTGCCATCATCGGGTCTTTTCGCTCACCCGCTTTAAATGACTCAAGCTGCTTTATAATATAGTTTGGGTGCTGACCGGCTAGTTTTGGCCACATTGGGTTCAAGCTGTTTCCGCCTGGACCATGGCAGGCAATACATAAAGCTGCTCTGGCTTGTCCTGCTTCTGCATCGCCTGCGGCTTGAGCGCCACCGGCTACCATCATCCCCATAACTACTAAAACTGTTACCAAGCATTTTTTCATGATTAAACCTGCTGTTTTATGATTTGTGGAACACTTGCTGGCGGTTATGCCTGCGTAAGTAGCGGCTGACTACTGCCATCGATGCCCCCACTAATTCTTTACTATTCTACTATGTCTTATCAACGAGCCGCAATATATACCAGAAGCGTTGGTGCATGGTCAAATAATAGCGAGCCAAATGCAGCTTAAATTCAATTGAATATCCCTTTGAAATTTAGGCTACTGGCAGCTCCCAATCCTCAATTTCCAGCACTATTTTACCGCGGGTGTGTCCCTGTTCAATCAGCCGGTGAGCATCCGCTGCCTTCTCCAGTGGGAACTTACGACTCACATGAATCTTGAGTTTGCCGGTATCAACCCAACCTGCACAGCGGCGCAGAATTTCAACATGATGCGCACGAGCCGTAGGCAGATTATCCCGCAGCATCGGAGTGAGCATCAGTTCAAACCCAATATTTAGATTTTGATTGCGTGCTTCTGTCCAATCCATATCTGAACCAGGATCAAGCAGGGTGATGAGGCTACCCGCATAGGCCACGGCTGGAATAGTACGGCGGAAATTATCGGGCCCCACCGTATCCAAAGCAATATCTACGCCCTTATTATTTGTCCAAGCCAGCACCGCCTCTACAAAATCACGCTGACGATAGAAGATAAACTCCTCTGCCCCCATGTCCTGCGCCAACATCGCTTGCTCTTCGTCACCCACGGTTACACAGACCCGCGCACCACCCGATTGCGCCAGCTGAATTGCAACATGCCCCACACCGCCAGCACCGCCATGGATCAGCACGGTTTGCCCTGCCTGCAAGCGGCCTCGTTCAATGATCGCCTCCCATGCCGTAATCAATACCAGTGGGGCAGCAGCCGCCTCAGCAAAACTCAGCTTTTTGGGTTTGTGCTGAAGGTAGGCCTCTTCAACCACGGTGAATTGAGCATAAGTACCCTGCTCACGTCCCAATCCCCCATGGCAAAACCAGACGGCATCACCCAGTTTGAAGCGCGTGACATTCGACCCCACCTCCATCACCACGCCCGCGCCATCACACCCCAACACAGCGGGCAGATCATGCGGGTAAAAAGGCGCATTAGCGCGCACCTTGGTGTCGATAGGGTTAACCCCGGCGGCCATCATTCGAATCTTTACCTGGGTACTGGTTCGAACCTCAGGCTCCGCAATCTCAACCAGTTGCAATACATCGGGTGATCCCGGTTCTGTCATCTGTACAGCGCGCATCTCTCTATCTCTCCAAACTGTTATCGCTTAATTGAGGGGGATCTTGCCGCCCCAGTCACCATCCTGCAAGCAGGAATAGCTCTTTTTTTAGACAATCAATCTAATCACCCGAAAACAACACACTCCACAGCATCGAATTGGAGTAATATTTGAATCATCACTCACATTGGCTAGATTAGGAAACCATTATGACTCACCGATTAGTGCTGTTTTCAATAGTGTCACTCTCCATACTCAGCCTCTTTATTAACCCCGTATTCGCGGGGGATAGTGAATCAATCTACAACCAGATCAACCTCTCTATCAGCGCCTCTGACGAGATAGAAAATGACACCTTAGTGGCGCAGCTATACGCCCAAAAAGAGGGGCAAATCGCCAGCCAGTTGGCAGCACAAGTCAATCAGACCATTGAATGGGCCATTCAACAGACAAAGCAGATACCCAGCATCACCGTACAGACACTGGATTATCACACCCGCCCCCTCTACCGAAAACAGGTTCAGGATGGCTGGCGAGTAAAACAGTCTCTGCGCCTAACAAGCCAAGACACCGTGGCAATCAGCCAGCTGATTGGTAAACTACAACAACGCCTGATGGTAGAGAGCATCCGTTATCAGATCTCTCATAAAAGACGAGTCAATGCAGAAAACAGGCTTATCACCCAGGCCATTAATGCCTTTAAAGCACGCGCCAAACTGATCAGTAAAACATGGGAGCATGCCAACTACCGGCTGGTAAAAATGGATATTCATACATCCGGCAGAGCGGCTCAACCTCGGTTTAGAGCACAAGCCAGCATGGAAGTGAATACATTAAGCACACCGGCACTTGAAACCGGCAAACAGACCATTCAAGCCACGGCCAGTGGCACCATTGAGCTACTGTAAAAATTTTTATGTCACATTCAACAGCGAAGGTTGGATTTTATCAATTTGCACCTGAATTTGGCGCGGTATCTACCAACCTTTCCAACGTAATTGCAGCACTGGATCAGGTTGATGCCGATATTATTGTCCTGCCAGAACTGGCATTTACCGGCTACTATTTTCAAGATCGTGATGAACTAGCCACCTTAGCAGAGGAGCCTGCAACCTCAACCACTGTATCGGCGCTCATACAGCTGTGCCGTGACAATAATTTTCATCTGGTAACAGGGTTTGCAGAAAAGACTGAGGAGGGTATTTTTAACAGCGCTCTGTTGATTAATGGCGAAGGCATTCTTCAGACCTACCGCAAGCTCCACCTCTTTAATACCGAATCAGAATATTTTGATCCTGGCAACAAACCGCTACAGACGTGTGAGATTAACGGTATAAAGGTGGGATTAATGCTCTGCTACGACTGGGCTTTTCCAGAGGTTGCCCGAACCCTGGCACTTCAGGGGGCGGACCTGATCTGTCACCCCTCCAATCTGGTTTTACCCTGGTGTCAGCAAGCCATGTTGACCCGCTGTATGGAAAACGGCGTTTTTGCTATCACAGCCAATCGGATAGGCTCTGACATCCGCCCCAGAGGAACCCTCAACTTCACTGGCCAAAGCCAGATAGCTGCACCAAAAGGTGTGCAACTGCATCGTGCCTCGGCAACGACAGAGGCGCTTTTCACCACCACGATCAATCTAAGCCAAGCCCGAGACAAAAAAGTCACACCACTCAGTGATCTACTCCGTGATCGACGGCCTGAATTTTACACCTGCCTCACAAACAAATAGCCACACTGCCGACCCATCAATCCAGTTCTGGCCCCATAATATAGTCAACCACAGTAAAACCATGCGCCTCTAACTCTTCTGCAATATCATCCCAGGTACAGTTTGGATTTTCCTCCTCCACACCTGCAATCAAACCTGTGGTATGACGAAATGCCTCATGCCCATCATAGTGCGCTGGAATCTTGATCAAACGCGTTTGCTCAAATGTTTTACTCGGCAGCATGATGAGTTTTGCAGGCATGACTCTTCCTCTTCAGTTATTTCAAATGAAATGGTGATTATTATTTATCAAGCCTATCATCAGTCTTGATATTAATACTGTCAGACAAATAGATGCCCCATTGTCACCAACCGCACCTCTAACTCCTTTGAGGGACATCAAGTCACCCTACTTTTTTAACCTTAAAGCGGCGGCGTTAACCTAAATTAGATGTAACCGGAACAGCGGAAGAGACCACCAAAGCAGCCAAATTATATGGTGCTCAATATTTATGAAGCTGTGCTTGAATATTCCCCCACAGCCCCCCTTCCACCATGCTAAAGGCTACCTGCCACGTGTTGGACGAAGATAAACAACGAGAGGCAAAACAGTTCAACCCTTAAATCTAGAACATCATCTATTGACGGCTTATATTTGAGTCCTACCCTCAGCTATAGTAATGTCCTACGCACTTTCCAACTAACCATTTGAAGTAAGCATTATGAGCGAATGTGGTTGCGGTTCTGTCCCTATACTTGGCCCTCTCAAAACCCCCGAAGAGGCACTTGAACTCCTGCTGTCTGACGTCAAACCCATTACACAAGTTGAACTGATCCCCATCAGTGAAGCCTTAGGGCGCGTATTGGCGGCTCCCGTCGTTAGCCAGACCGATGTGCCGCCCTGGGACAACAGCGCCATGGATGGATACGCCATCAATACAGCTGATCTGACCCAAGAAAATACCACACTGCCCATTTCACAGCGTATCCCAGCAGGCGTGGCCGGTGACCCACTACAGCCAGGCACTGCCGCACGTATATTTACCGGCGCACCCGTGCCAACCAATGCCGATGCGGTGGTAATCCAAGAGGTGTGCGAACAGACAGGTAATCAGGTACTGATTAAACAGGTTGTACCATCGGGCGCAAACATTCGCAGCGCTGGTGAAGATTGTACCCAGGGGCAGCAAATTCTTGCCCCTGGTATCCGCCTTGAGCCGCAACACCTTGGGGCGGCGGCCTCAGTGGGCGTTGCAGAGGTATCTGTCTACCGCAAACTCAAGGTGGCACTCTTCTCCAGTGGCGACGAGCTCATCATGCCTGGCGGTGAGCTGGGACCGGGTCAAATCTTCAACTCCAATCAATTCACCCTAACCGGACTGCTAGAAGCGCTGGGTTGCGAAATTACCCAACTGGGCATTGTAGAAGATACCTTTGGCGCAACCTGCGATGCCTTGGCTCGCGGTGCGGGTCTGGCTGATCTGGTACTCGCCTCCGGCGGTGTCTCTGTTGGCGAGGAAGATCACGTAAAACCCGCTGTAGAAAAACTTGGCTCACTGGATCTGTGGAAGATCGCCATCCGCCCGGGTAAACCGCTCGCCTTTGGCCACATCGGCGAGACCCCATTTATCGGCACCCCCGGCAATCCCGTCTCCCTATTTGTCACCTTCTGCCTCTTTGCCCGCCCTTATATTCTGAGTAGCCAGGGAGTCACCGAAAATATACTGCCGACCCCCATCACCGCCAGCGCAGATTTTGATTGGAGCAAACCCGATAAACGACGTGAATTTGCCCGTGCACGGCTTGAGCTAGATGAGAATGGCACAGCCCAGGTGCGTCTATTTAAAAGCCGCTCCTCCGGCATGCTTAGCTCCCTGACTTGGGCCAATGGCCTGGCCATCATCCCCGAGCAACAGACCCTGAGCAAAGGGGAAAAGATTCAATTTCTCCCTTTTAACGAGCTTTTATCATGATCACTATTCTCTACTTTGCCCGTTTACGAGAGCAACTACAGTGCGAATCAGAGTCACTAGAGTTGACCCAAGATATTGCCCATATCGCCTCTCTGGCTAACCTGCTACGCAGTCGAGGCGGCGTTTGGGAGGAGGCATTTGGTGGTTCGACCCTGATGTCTGCCATCAATCAAGAGGTGGCCAATCCGACCTCTAGCATCAAAGATGGTGATGAAATCGCCTTCTTTCCACCCGTTACGGGCGGATAATTTTGACATGAGTCAGATCTCCGTACAGACCGAACCCTTCGATATCACCGCCATACAAGACGCGCTACGCGCTGAAAGCCCCACCATTGGCGCACTGGTCTCCTTTGTTGGGCTGATGCGTGACATCAATGAGGGCGATGCGGTCAGCACCATGACCCTGGAACACTATCCAGGGATGACAGAAAAAGCGTTGGCGGCCATCGTTGCCGAAGCCAATAAACGCTGGAACCTCATCGGCATCCGGGTGATTCATCGCGTGGGTGAGCTAAAGCCTCAGGATCCTATCGTCATGGTTGCCGTCACCAGCCGTCACCGTGGCGAAGCCTTCCAAGCCTGTGAATTTATTATCGACTATCTTAAAAGCCGAGCACCCTTTTGGAAAAAAGAGAACACCCCCGAAGGCGACCGCTGGGTAGATGCCCGTCACTCCGACCAAACAGCCGAAGCGCGCTGGTTAAAAAAACAGGATTAATATGCCCCTCTCCTCGCTACCTAACACACCACTTTCACCGCCAAATAGAGTGCCCCTTATGATACTTGAAGTCTTTCTACAAACGCTCAAAGATAAGCCAGAAACCATCGAATTTGATCAAACCATAGCGCTCATTGATGAGAGCTATAAATTTACTCCCACTTCATTTTGCAATGGCCATTTAACCAATGAAGCGGGCGAGAACTCAGGTTCCTGCAAAATATATGCATTTGGGCTGCTACAGAGTCTATCAGAAGAGGAGACTTTAGCCTGCTTCGGACACTATTACCGTGAAGATGTACTGCAACACCCCGATGGTACAGACCATCAAAACATCCGCAATTTTATGACAACAGGCTGGTCTGGCATTAAATTTAACGGCGAGGCATTGGCTTAACTGCTTAGCATCTGCAATAAATAACGCCCCAAAATAGGGGCGTTGAGAACTGAATGCTATTCAGCACAATGCATTAAGCGTCATTATAAAACCCAAATCCATCACACTCTGCACAATCCACACTGTCCGACTGCATCACACCAAGGCCACCACAATGCGAACAATCGCCTATTGTGCCCACGCCATGACAATCAGGGCATTCAGCACCACCCACCGCTTTGCTATCCTCATCATCTTGCACCATACCTGTGCCTTTGCAGCGGTTACAGTTTCCTATATCACCACGCCCAAGACACCGCTTGCAATCAATCTCGGATACAAATTGGCCGCCGCCATAGTAGCGAGTAATGAGACCCATACCACCACAATCAGGACAGCTCTCTGAGAATTTCTTAAATCTTAGCGCTTTTTTTTCAGTCATTGGATACTACCTCTGCGACATTGATCACCAATGAAGGCCATCATTAATCCTCACCCTGCTCCTTTCCACCTGCATCAGGGGCATGCGCAAGAATGCGATCTGCCATGCGTGAAAAAGGCAAGCTCTGTAGCCAGACCGTCCCTGTACCACTGAGGGTGGCCAAAAACATCCCCTCGCCACCAAAAATCATGGACTTTAGTCCGCCCGCCATTTCAATATCATATTCAACACCACGAGTGAACCCCACCAAGCAGCCAGTATCCACCCGCAATGTCTCGCCTTGCAGCTCTTTTTTAATAATAGTGCCACCCGCCTGAGCAAAGGCCATACCATCACCTTCCAGTTTTTGCAGAATAAAACCCTCGCCACCAAACAGGCCACTACCGAGCTTTCTATTAAAGGTAATACCGATCTTTGTGCCCAGTGCCGCGCAGAGAAAGGCGTCTTTCTGGCAGATAAATTCACCGCCAATCTCCGCCATATTCAGCGCAATGATGTTGCCTGGGTATGGCGCGGCAAAGCCCGCTTTGCGCTTCTGATCGCCCTCATTGGTAAAGTGGGTAGTAAAGAGCGACTCACCTGTCAACATGCGTTTGCCTGCACCAAACATCTTGCCAAAGATGCCCTGATCAGGGTCAGCGCCATCACCCATCTTGGTTTCAAACGCAATATCCTGCTCCATGTAGGTCATGCCACCCGCTTCTGCCACCACGGTTTCACCGGGATCAAGCTCCACTTCAAGTAGCTGCATCTCATGGCCAATAATTTTATAATCTATCTCATGACAACGCATGGTCATTCTCCTGTTGATTTAGTAAGGGTCACTCTCAATCTGGTTCACACGCACCCAGACAAGCAAGGTGAATCGGTTTTGGTCTCTTTTTCTTTCGCAGTTTCAGTGCCGTTAACGAACCACCCCAGAGACAACCTGTGTCGATACTCCAGACATTATCACTCGCGTGGTAGCCCAAGGTAGACCAATGTCCAAAGACAATACGCTCGTTGCGGCTGGCACGATGTAGATGCTCAAACCAGGGTAGATAGCCTTTTTCCTGACTCCCTGGCGCGCCTTTCTCTTTAAGAGCTAACACCCCTTTTTTATTGCAATAGCGCAGGCGGGTCAAACAGTTGGTTATAAAACGCAGTCGATCCATGTCTTGCAAATCTGCCGACCAGTAGCAGGGTTTGTTGCCATACATCTGTTGACAGAAATCATAAAAACCAGATCCGGCCAATACGTCATGCAACTCTTGTGCAAGTGCCAAGGCAGTTGAAAGATCCCACTGTGGCGGCAAACCACCATGCAACATACTAAAGTTAAGCTTGGCATCGTGGTACATCAAAGGACAGCGACGCAACCAATCAATCAACTCCTCTCGATCATCAGCCGCTAAAATGGCATCCAGCGTGTGTGCTTTATCTTTATGTTTGGGGTTACCTTGGGAGATAGCGAGCAGGTGCAGATCATGATTACCTAAAACCGTAATGGCGGTGCTGCCAAGCCCTTTAACAAAGCGAAGAACCTCTAACGAATGGGGGCCACGATTGACCAGATCACCCACAAACCACAGGGTGTCATTGGTGGGGTCAAACTCAATCTTGTCCAGCAACCGCTGAAGTTCGGTATAACAGCCCTGTACATCGCCAATGGCATAAGTGGCCATATTGGTTGCCTGTGCTCCTGTTCATTATTGTCACCGATAGTATACGGCATACAGGCATAAAAACACGTCGCCCACGCCCAACAAAAACAGCAGAAGAAGTTGAAAATAGCGCCGTTAAATTAAGCCTAACAGATGAAACAGAGTCCATTGATATAGAATCAATAGGATATAGCACAGCAATACACCATACAAAATTGAGCGCACCCTAATGCCAATACTGATTCTCTCATTATGGTAGGCCATCAACATAATCACACCCAGACCTGTTAACAACAGCTTACACATAATAAACAGTTGGGGGCTCTTTTGAATCAGCAGATCCATCACTGGATTAGCCTCGCTCGCGCCTAGATTGAGTAGGTGCAGGGTGTTAATTGCATCCATAAAGCAAAACAGCATGAGTGATACTGCAACCACCATAAATCGTTTTGGATAGAGATCTGAGTCGTCAGCTACCGCCTCTTTAATATTATTCCTGCGTGATTCACGCCGCCGACCCAACAACCGATAATGACTAAAAGGCGAACTATTTTGGGTGCGTCGATCTCTGAAGCGTCTACCTTGCTGCATTTTACTCGCTCCTATCTCAGAACATTCAGCCACTCTTGCATGATGCACCCAATATAATCACAGCAACCATCTCGGTCAAATTTGGCAGGAAGCCGGTTCCTTTTGTGTGTTGTTTTTTAACGTTTATCATCCATTTAGCAGATCATCAATCAACCCTGCCAACCTATTCAACGCCCCTCTATTCTGCTCAACCACCCGACGGCCATTCTCACCAATACGAGAGCGTTCACTGGCATCACTCAGCCACACCTCAACCACTGTCGCCAGCTCATCAGCATGACTTATCATGACGGCGGCATCCTCTTTCAGCAGCAACTCACTAATCGCCGCAAAATTAAAATTATGGGGCCCAAAAACAACGGGGACACCTAAAGCCGCAGGCTCCAACATATTATGTCCGCCATGTTTTACCAGGCTGCCCCCCATAAATGCCACATCTGCACCGGCTAAAAACATCGGTAACTCGCCGAGCGTATCCCCAAGAAAGACGGCCGTTTCAGGCGTACATTTTAATTGATCAGAACGACGCACCACCTCAAATCCCGATTTTTTGCACCGTGCCGCAACACTATCAAAGCGCTCTGGATGCCGAGGCACTAACACCAACAAGGCTTCTGGCAGCTGCTGCCGAATCTGCTTATGTGCCTGCAACATTTGCTCATCCTCACCTTCATGAGTGCTGGCAGCAACCCAGACGGGGCGCTCATGTCCCCAGGTGCGACGGATAACATCGGCCTGTTCATTCAAGCTGGGGGGTAACCGCGCATCAAATTTGATGCTTCCCGTCACTGTCATCTGATTTGGATGCACACCCAATGCGACAAAGCGCTCTGCATCCGCCGGAGCCTGCGCAGCTACCCAGCCGATATCACCAAAGGTCTGTCGGGCAAACACCCCAAAACGCGCATACCCTTTAGCCGAGCGTTGGGACAGGCGTGCATTAGCTAACAGCGTTGGAATACCCTGCTGCTTGCAGGTTGCCAGCAGATTGGGCCATATCTCCGTCTCTATCAATACGACAATTTGTGGCTTGGCTCGCTGAATAAAACGCTCAATCATCAATGGCAGATCATAAGGCGCATAAACATGAAAAACATCATCATCAAACAACTCCCTCACCCGCTGGGAACCTGTCGGCGTGGTGGTGGTAATAACAATGGCCTGCTCGGGGTAGCGCTCTTGCAACAACTTAACCAAAGGGAGCGCCGCCTGCACCTCACCCACAGAGACTGCATGAATCCACAACGCATGCGTGACATCAAAAGGGGCAAACAAGCCAAAACGCTCTTTCAAGCGCGCCCTGTACCCAGGTGCATTTCGGCTGCGCCAAAGCAGGCGCAATAGAACTAGAGGCAAGGCCATGTAGAGCAGAAGAGTATAAAAATAGCGCATTAATAATCAGAGCAATTGTTTTTGGATCACTTCAGCTTATATCCTTTATCTATAAAGGTCACACCAAAACGAGGAGAAATCCCCGCTCATATGTAAAACTGAACAATTACATCATGTTATATTTTGCAAACCAACCACCGAGACAACCCCAAGGATGAGAGAAAAGTGGTAACCCATGACGTCTAAAAAAGACCTGTCGGAAAGAGACATCTGCACAAAGTACATTCAACCAGCCTTGGAAAAGGCTGGATGGAATCCGCTGACCCAAATTAGAGAAGAGGTCACTTTCACGGATGGTCGTATCTATGTCAAAGGCAACCTGACCCGTCGTGGCAAGCGTAAGAGAGCGGATTACATCCTTTATTACAAACCCAATATCCCCATTGCCATCATTGAGGCCAAAGACAACAAGCATTCGATTAAAGCGGGAATACAACAGGGATTGAGCTACGCAGAAATTCTGGATATTCCGACAGTTTACAGCAGTAATGGCGATGGATTTTATGAGCATGACCGTACCTGCACTGATAGCAAGATAGAACAAGAACTCACCCTGGATGAATTCCCCTCACCAGAAATGCTCTGGCAACGCTATAAAAAATACAAAGGAATTACGACAGAAGAACAAGAGCGTATTACCACGCAAGACTATTTCTTTGATGGTTCGGGTAGATCACCGCGCTATTATCAAACCAATGCTATTAACCGCACGGTTGAAGCTATTGCCAAAGGGCAAGACCGAATTCTGCTCACCATGGCAACGGGCACCGGAAAAACCTACACCGCATTCCAGATCATTCACCGTTTATGGAAGAGTAAAACAAAAAAGCGTATTTTATTTCTGGCAGATAGAAATGCTTTGATAGACCAAACCAAACGCGGTGATTTCCGTCATTTCAAAGACAAAATGACGGTGATAAAACAAAAGAAAATAGATAAATCGTATGAGATTTATCTTGCTCTTTATCAGGGCTTAACCAACTACGATGAGGATAAAGATGCCTATCGAAAATTTAGCCCTGACTTCTTCGATTTAATTGTCATAGATGAGTGTCACCGTGGCAGTGCTAAAGAGGACAGTGCATGGCGAGAAATTCTAAAATATTTCAAAACAGCGACGCATATCGGCCTAACTGCCACGCCTAAAGAGACGGAAACCATTTCCAGCACGGAATACTTCGGAGATCCCATCTACACCTATTCACTCAAGCAAGGCATACAAGACGGTTTTCTGGCCCCCTACAAAGTCTTACGGATAGGCTTGAATGTAGACCTGGAAGGTTGGCGACCCGAGCAAGGAAAAACGGACAAACAAGGCTTGTTGGTCGATGATCGTATTTATAATCGTAAGGATTTTGATAAAAACCTGGTGATAGACGAACGAACGCAAGCAGTCGCCAGAAAGGTGACTGAACTCCTCAAAAAAACCAATCGCTTTGATAAAACCATTATTTTCTGTGTAGACATCGACCACGCCCAGCGAATGAGAGCGGCCATAGCCAATGAAAATAGCGATCTAATGGCGCAAAACAGTAAATTTGTCATGCAGATTACGGGGGACAATGAAGAGGGGAAAATGGAGCTGGATAATTTTATCAACCCCGAAGAAAAATACCCCGTTGTTGCGACCACCTCAAAGCTCATGACAACGGGTATCGACGCACAAACCTGTAAGCTCATTGTATTGGATAGCAATATTGGCTCAATGACTGAGTTCAAACAGATCATTGGGCGCGGTACACGCATCAATGAAGAGTTCGGGAAAACCTTCTTCACCATCATGGATTTTCGGGGTGTCACCGATCTGTTCGCCGATCCCGATTTTGATGGTGATCCCGTAAGAGTGAAAGAAATGGGTGAAGACGATGAAATAGAATCATCCGAAGATGAGGCCAACACCGATGAAGTTATCACAGGGGAAGATGGAGAAGAGATTATCTTCGATCCACCTGAGCCACCAGAAATCATTGATGGTGGTGAAATAGAAACCGAACCCAGAGAAAAATACTACGTCAACGGCGTTAATGTCGCCGTACTCAATGAGCGTATTCAATATATGGATGGTAACGGCAAGCTCATTACCGGCAGCCTCAAAGATTACACCAAGCAGAAAGTAAGGGAACAGTACCAATCATTAGACGAATTTTTAAATAAATGGAATAAGGCAGATAAAAAACAAGCCATTATTGAAGAGCTAACCGAGCAAGGTATTGTCTTTGAAAACCTCAAGGAAGCGATCAATAGAGAGATGGATATTTTTGACCTCATCTGCCACACCGCCTTTGACCAGCCACCGCTCACCCGCCTTGAGCGGGCAAACAACGTCAAAAAACGCGATCACTTCACCAAGTACGGTGAACAGGCACGCAAGGTACTGGAGGCTCTGCTGGATAAATACGCAGACGAAGGCATCGAAAACATAGAAGATATGAAAATACTGCAAGTCAATCCGCTGGATCAATTCGGTTCACCGCTGGAAATCGTCAAACTCTTTGGCGGTAAAAAACAGTATCTAACAGCACTCACCGAATTAGAACAAGAAATTTACAGAAAGGTAGCATAAGGCATGGCAAACATTAGCGGCATCGTAAAATCAGCCCGAAAAATCATGCGCCAAGATGTCGGCACGGGCAGTGATGAACTGCGTATCCTGCAACTGGGCTGGATGCTATTTCTAAAAATATTCAGCGATAAAGACAAAGAGTTAGAACTAATACAAGAAGATTACACCTCCCCCATACCCGAAGCCCTGCACTGGGATGAGTGGGCGGGCGATGACGAAGGCATGACCGGCGATGAACTGCTGGCTTTTGTCGATCAAACCCTGTTTCCCCAATTAGGTAATCTTGATCTATCCATTTATAAAGTTGGCTCAACCGCCAGTCGTCGCGCCTTATTGGTACACGAAGTCTTTGCCAATAATTACAACTACATGAAGTCAGGCATTCATCTTAGGCAGGTGATTAATAAGCTCAACGAGATTGATTTTAACAACAGCAAAGACAAACATGTTTTCGGGCGGATTTACGAAACCTTTTTAAGTGAACTGCAAAGTGCAGGAACACTGGGCGAGTTTTATACCCCGCGAGCCATTACCGAACTATTAGCCGAACTCACTGATCCCAAAACCGATGAAAAAGTGCTTGACCCTGCCTGTGGTACAGGCGGTTATTTGACTGCGGCACTGGAACACCTAAAAGCTACTGCCAGCACCATTGCCGAACGCGAAGCACTGCAACACAATGTGGTGGGCTGGGAATACAAGCCCTTGCCCTACCTGCTGGGCAATACCAATCTGATTCTGCACGACATCAACACCCCCAATATCCAGTTTGGCGATTCACTGGCAAAGCCGCTGAGTGAATACCGCCAAAAAGATCGAGTTGATGTGATTCTCGCCAATCCGCCCTTTGGTGGCGTGGTCTCCAACAACAACGAAAACAACTTTCCACAAAGCTCCCGCACCAAAGAATCCGCAGACCTGTTTCTCATCTTAATGATTCACCTGCTTAAAGACGGTGGCAGAGCGGCCATTGTGCTGCCCGATGGCTCGCTCACAGGCGATGGTGTAAAACAGCGCATCCGTCAAAAACTGCTGGAAGAGTGCAACCTGCACACCATTGTCCGCCTGCCTAATTCTGTATTCCAGCCCTATGCCTCAGTGGCGACTAATCTACTGTTTTTCACCAAAGGCGAGCCGACCAAGACAGTCTGGTACTACGAGCATAAACTGCCCGAAGGCTACAAAGCCTATTCCAAAACCAAGCCCATTCAGTTAGCGGAATTCGATAGCTTGAAACAATGGTGGAACAACCGAGAGGAAAACGAGCAGGCATGGCAGGTGGATATAAAAACCATCAAGGCCAACGGCTACAACCTCGACATTAAAAACCCGCATCAACCTGAAGAAGAAAAGCAATATTCCAGTTGTGAATTGCTGGACTTGCTGCACCAATCCTTTGCCAAAAGTGATGAACTGTTAGCACAACTCAGAGGGGAGTTGATCTAGTGGGTGAGCTGACAACCTTTTATACCGACATCCGGCAAATTCTTGAACGCGCCAGAGGCAAGGCACAAGCAGCCGTTAATTCAGCTATGGTGGAAGCCTACTGGTTGATTGGCAAGCGCATTGTCAGGGAAGAACAGCAGGGAGAGAGCAAGGCAAAATACGGCAAACGCCTGATGGAAGAGCTATCCAGAGCCTTGACCGCAGACTTTGGCAAGGGCTTTTCCTATGCCAATTTATACAACTGTCG
>JAJRWL010000120.1 GCA_024276875.1 Gammaproteobacteria bacterium | reverse complement strand
GGTCTCTTTCTGGCAATATCTACAGGATAGGTTGGATGCGAAAAAACATCAGATACCTGATTTATCAGAACTTTTAAAGCAGCGGGCTGTGGCTGCCACAGGTTATTGAGAAGTTACTTCTAAGATATGAAAGGAGTCTGTTAAACTAACATTCATTAACTGGAAAGATAGATGCTTAAACTGTACCAAAGTAATCAGTTGGGGCGACTGGTAGATTTTCTGGCAGCCATAGTTTCTGAACCGCAGCAATCAACCTTTGCCGCAGAAGCTATCGTTGTACAGCACCCAGCCATGGGGCATTGGCTCTCATTGCGGTTGGCTGAACGGCTTGGGATCTGCGCTAATATAACTTTTCCATTGCCTGCAGGATTTATCTGGAGCGTATTCCGTTCTATTTTAAATAAGGTTCCGGAACATAATCAATTTGAACCTACCATTCTAACTTGGCGCATCCTTGAATTATTGAACAAGGTGGGGCATCAAGATCTGTTTCACCCCGTTTCGAACTACTTAGCAAATGGCGATCAAATAAAGCATTATGACCTGGCTTGCAGAATTGCAGAGGCTTTTGATCAATATCTTCTTTATCGCCCCGATTGGATAGAAGCCTGGGAAGCAGGTCATTCTGCTGTTAAAGGTGATGCCTGGCAGGCAGCGCTATGGCGTAGATTAACCGCGGCTGAATCTGACTTGCATTGGGTGTCTCTACAGCGTCAGTTGGGTCAATTACTCTTAGTAGACAATGTGAGAAGTAAGCTCCCTGAGCGCATCTCTATTTTTGGACTCTCCACATTATCACCCGGTTATCTTGAAATACTTAACTGTATATCTAATCAGGTAGATGTCCATGTTTTTTTACTTAATCCTTGTGCTGCGCACTGGACTGAAATTGTTAATGAAGAGAAGAAAGCAAAGGCTGAAGAAAATGCAGATGGTAGTGAACTTTACCTAGAAATAGGGCATCCATTATTGGCATCATGGGGTCGGCAGGGGCGTGATTTTTTTGCGTCACTTAATGAGTATGATTCTGCAAGCATTGATTCTTTCGAAGGATATGAAAAGAAGAATTTATTGGGGCAGCTACAACAAGATATCTACTTACTGCATAATAGAACAGCAGATCCAAAGCAGCAGCTGCCTAGCCATGATCGCTCTATACAATTTCATAGTTGCCACAGTGTTATGCGTGAAATTGAAGTGCTTAAAGATCAGCTGTTAGATATATTTCAAAATAATCCAGATATTGCCCCTTCAGATGTGCTGGTGATGTCGCCGAGTATTGATCTCTATGCCGCCTATATTGAAGCGGTATTTTCTACCCATGATACAACATCCATTCCATATCAGATTTCTAACGAAGATGTGGTGTTTGAAAGCCCACTGATAGCTGGTTTTTTTCAGCTGTTGCAAATAAATAAAAGCCGCCTTGATAGCAACAGCATAATAGATTTATTAGAAATAAAGCCCATACAGCGGCGCTTTAATTTAGAAGCCAATGATATTGGCTTAATTCTTCATTGGATTAAAGAGAGTGGAATTCGCTGGGGGCGTGATGGTACTGAGAAAGGCAATCTTGGATTGCCTGATACTAATCAGAATAGCTGGTGTGCTGGGCTAGATCGAATGTTATTGGGATATGCATTGCCAATAAATGGGATTCAATTGTTTCAAAATATTTTTCCTTATGATGAGATTGAAGGCATAGGGGCGGCTGTGCTAGGTAATCTTAATGCCTTTATGACAGAAATATTCAATCTTCAAGATAAATTGCAAGGTGAACATACTATTGATGTATGGAATCATCTGTTATTTGGGGTGATAGACTCTTTTTTTGATCCCTTAGAGCAAGAAGTAGTGCAGGTTAAGTGCTTACGTGATGGAATTGAAACGCTACACGATCAAAGCCAGTGTGCTAATTTCAAAGGTAAGGTATCAGTAGAGCTGATTCATAAACACCTTAAAACCCAGCTTAAAAGAGGATGGACGGCTAACAGAGCACCTAGCCGTGGTGTGGCCTTTTGTTCGCTGGCTTCAATGCGTAGTCTGCCTTATAAAGTAATATGCCTTATTGGAATGAATGACGGTAGTTTTCCAAAATATCGATCCACATCTGGTTTTGACCTTATGGCAAGTCAATTTCGATTTGGAGATCGAGTGCACAGAGCAGATGATCGATACCTGTTTTTAGAGACCCTAGTTTCAGCCCAGCATACTCTCTATATTAGTTTTATCGGGCAACACATTCGTGATAATAGTAAGCTGCCTCCCTCTGGACTGGTTAATGAATTGCTTGATTATTTAAATCGTTGTTACCATTTTGGTACAAAAGATGGGGTGCGGGATTGCTGTATCACTTATCATCCACTTCAGCCTTTTAGTAAGCACTATTTTCAATCTAATGATAGCTTCATAAGCTATTCAAAAGAGATGTACCAAGCCTATCTGTCAAATATTGATGCCACCGCATCAGACTTGCCGTTTTTAAAGTATAAACTTCCAGAACCGACACCAGACCAGCAACAGATTGAGCTAATTCAGCTGATTAAGTTCTTTTCTAACCCTGCACGATATTTTCTTCAGCATAGATTAGGTATATTTTATGAACAGGAAGATGAGCTTCTTGAAACAACTGAGCCATTTTCATTAGCGTTTTTTATGCAGTGTAAATTAGAGCAATCACTAGTTGAAAATAGATTGGCAGGGGCGAGTGCAGATGATATTCATGCGCAAATTCGAGTTAGCGGAGAGTTGCCCCATGGTTGTTTTGGCGATCGTGTATTTGAACAACAAATAGCACGTGTGGAAAAAATCATTGATCGATTAAATCTATATCTTGATGTGGCTAATGACATATCGGTTGAAATTGACATCTGTATTAATAAAATACAGTGCTGTGGCAAGTTAAATAACATTGGTCAAAATGGGTTGTTCAGCTACAGTATTCATACGATTTGGAAGAATCAGCTGCTGGAATTATGGATTAAGCATCTAGTGCTAAATGTATTGAAACCTTCTAATGTACAATTAACCAGTCGATGGCTGGATAGTGAAAAACTCTATTGCTTTAAGCCAGTAGATAACCCAGAAAAATTACTGGGTGAACTGTTTGATATCTATTGGCAAGGTTTACGACAACCACTGCACTTTTTTTCAAAAAGCAGCTATGCATACATGGAACATAGCTTTAAAGAAAAAGATATTGACGAATGCATATATAAAGCAAAACAACAATGGTGCAGCGCTTTTAATAGCAATAATGAGGCAGATAATCCATATTATAGTTTGGCTTTTTCAAAAGAAGATGTATTTGATGATGATTTTATAGAATTAAGTGAGCAGGTATTTAGGCCATTATTTGAATACTTAGAATCAACATAAGAGAAATTTTAACTATGAAACGCAAAGCATTTTACATTTCAGATGGTACTGGTATTACAGTTGAAGCGCTTGCTAAGAGTTTATTAACCCAGTTTGATGGCGTTACTTTTGACCGTGAAATTGTTCCTTATGTTGATACGGTTGAAAAAGTACGAAGTGTTGTCGAGCGTATTAATGCTGCGGCTGATATTGATGGCCAAGCACCGATTGTTTTTTCATCAATGGTTGATGTAGCAAGCCGCAATGTATTAGAAGCGAGCAAAGGTATGGTGCTGGATTTTTTTGGTACTTTTATTGACCCACTGGAAAATTTACTGGGGGTTAAATCATCTTATACCATTGGCGGCGTGCATACGATGGGGAGCGGGGAAGGATATGGGCGATGGATTGATGCTGTAAATTTTGCCTTGCAATATGATGATGGACAACGAGTGCAAAAACTGGATAGCGCTGAGTTGATTTTAACGGGTGTATCGCGCTCAGGAAAGACCCCAACCTCACTCTATTTGGCTATGCAGTTTGGGATTCGTGCTGCAAATTATCCACTTACAGAAGAAGATTTTAAACATGATGGAATACCTGAGTTTTTAAAACCACATAAAAAAATACTTTTTGGTTTAACCATTTCACCCCAACGTTTAAGTAGTATTCGTCAAGAGAGAAAGCCAAACAGTCGTTATGCTTCTCTTGCTCAATGCCGTACTGAGATTCAAATTGCAGAACGAATGTTTCAGCGTGAAAAAATCCCTTATCTAAATACAACGGCTAAATCGATAGAGGAGCTTGCATCAGGAATTTTAATTCAAACAGGGTTAAAACGACGTGCAGCAGTTGTAAGTTAAGTGTGTGCTTGGTTTTTTTGCATAGCTTAAATCACTTAATGATGGTGGTGGCAGCATCACTGTCACCTTTGTTATCTACCCACTTTAGGGTAATCTCTTCTCCTTTTTTCCCACCGTTAAAACCAAATGAGAGATAGGGGTTCATAGGCATGCCAATGCCCCATTGAGCGGTGAGTAAAGTGGTTTCTTTATGTGTGCATGTTACTTCTTGAATAAAATGAGGTGATATTACATTACCTGCTTTATGTTTAATTAGACTGCCAGCTTCCATTGGGTGGTTAATCAGTGCATTAATGGTTGTTATACCATTTTTATATTTTGCACGAACCTCGATAGTTTTTTTCGCCATTTAAGTTGCTATCCTGTTATTTAGCTGTTGTTAGCCGCATTTTTTTTGTTGCACTATAAAGTTTATTGTCGGCTTTGATAACAGCCATAATATCCCCAGAGTTTTTTATTTTTATACGCGTGGTGATGGTGTTGGTTACACTGGGATCAAGCTTAAAATTAGCGACAAGTGGCAATGCATTGTTAGGTATAAGAATAGTAATAGATTCGGTGCGCTCTATATTAGATTGAATCGTGATATGGGCTATGCCATTTTCTGCAATAGCAGGGGCTTTTATTAGAATGCCGCCTGGATTAGGGGTGATTGTATTGTCACCCGTTAATTTTAAAAGTGCTTTTTTAATAGAGTTGGCATTAAATGCTGCTTTTGGCCATGTGGTTTTGGTGGTTGGATATGTGTAAGCCAACCCTGTGCCAATGGCTGAGCTTACAGCGGTGGTGGCAAGAACGCCTTTTAAAAAGATCCTGCGTTTTTGATTGGGACTATTCATGTTTTTTTAATATTTCTTTGGACGACGTTTAAGTTCGACAAGTTCTGATTTGATTTGTTTTAATTTGGCAGACATTCGTTCCTCACGAAAGAGAGGGATGCCGCTGTCTTGTAGTGCAATTTCAAGCTGTTGCTGTGCCTGATCAAGCCGACCAGATATGTAGTAGTAGTTAGCTTGGTATTCATGGGCTTGATTTGTGTCTCCCATTTTTCCTGTTGCTATAGCTAGTATTTTATACAGTATTGCATCTTGAAGACGACGGGTAGTCATCTGTTCAAGAATTTTACGTGCTGTTGCAGGGTTATCATTGTCTATTAATGTTTGTGCATATGATATGCTGATTGGATAGTTGTTAGGTGTCTTATTTAATGCGGTTTTTAGCGTGGATGCAGCCATGTCTAAATGGCCTGATTGGCGATAAAGACGGGCGTTAAGTAACTGGTATGCAATTTGATTTTGATTTTCTTTTAGCAGTTTGTTCAGCTCTTTTCGCGCAAGACTGAGGTTATTTGCTCGTGTCAAAGCTAATATATAACCGTAGCGTTGAGCTGCTTTACTGCGATAGCGTCCATCAGTCAACGTTTCCCTAAAAAAACGTACAGCATCTTTAGGGTTTTTATATTGCTGTTCGCGTAAAGTTGCTCGTAGTAAATGGTAGCGTATGTCGGCAGGATATTGTTTGTAAGAATGTGTTTCAGCGCGGCCTCTTGAATCAGCAATACGTGTAGATGTTACGGGGTGAGTACGCAAAAATTCAGGCAGAGTTGACCCATAAAATCGAGTGGCTCTACCCATGCGTTCAAAAAAGATCGACATAGCTCTAGGGTCGAAATTAGCATCAACCATGGTATTGATGCCAATGCGATCGGCTTCATGCTCATTAGCACGGGTGAAGTTTATTTGGTGCTGAATCATTCCCGCCTGCAAGCCTATTGCGGCGGCGGCTCCAAGATCTGATCCGCCGCCGACTAATATAGCAGCCAGTGAAATGGCGGCCATTGGCAGATTCATGCGGCTTGCATCATCGAAAGTGCGCAATAGGTGTTTTTGAGAAACATGGGCTATCTCATGAGCGACAACAGAGGCGAGCTCACTCTCGGTTTCGGTTGTCAGTACCAGGCCAGAAAAAATGCCGATATGACCTGCGGGACCGGCAAAGGCGTTGACGACAGCATCATCAATAAGAAAAAAATGGAATGGTTGTCCCGCCGCATTACTGTTAGATACCAGTTTGTTACCAAGTGATTGGATATAGTCAGCAATAAAAGGATCTGATACAACAGGAAAATGATTGCGCACACTGCGCATAAAAGCTTGCCCTAATTGCTTCTCTTGAGCTGGACTCAGAATGCTGCCTGATGAGTCTCCCATTTCGGGCAGCTGAAGGTCATCTCCGCCCGCTGCCAGGCAAGAGAAGGCACTTAAAAACAGTAAATTAAGTCCTAATAAGCAGTAGCCTGAGGTTTTGATTTTTAGCATTTTTGATAAAATAATGGTGCATCTGTGTGGGGTAACATTACAATCCTACCTTAAATTTGCTTGACTACGCATAGCAATATCTGGATGCCAATTATATGATCCAGGTATTATACGAGACCACGCATTTGGATCATATGAAATGAAATTTATAATTCAGGTAAACAAAGGCCCTTATCAACATCAGACAGCAGATTCAGCCTATCAGTTCATCTCTGCTGCACTGGCCAAAGGGCATGAGGTGCTGCGGGTATTTTTCTACCATGATGGCGTGAACAATGGCACTCGACTGACTGCCCCCCCCCAAGATGATCGAAATGTAGTGCATCGCTGGTCTGCTTTGGCAGCAGAGCATGATCTTGATTTAGTTATCTGTGTTGCGGCCGCTCAACGTCGAGGCATTCTCGATGAAAGAGAGATGAATCGACTGGATAAAGATGCGCATAATTTAGCGCCTGGCTTTAGAATATCAGGGCTGGGGCAGTTGATTGAGGGGGTTGTTTTGTCCGATCGCCTTGTAGTATTTGGAGATTGATGCTGTGATAAAAAAATGTCTCTACGTCAATCGTCGTGCGCCCTATGGCACTAGCTATGCTTTAGAGGCTATTGATGTTGTTTTAATTGGTTCTGCCTTTGATCAGGATATCTCACTGCTCTTTATTGATGATGGTGTCTTTCAGCTGAAGAGCGATCAAGATACGACAGGTATTGAAATGAAAAACTTTTCATCGGCCTATTCTGCTTTTGAAATGTATGATGTGGAAAAGCTCTATGTATCAAAAGAGGCGATGACTGCGCGTGGGTTAAAAAAGCGAGATCTGGTGGTTGATGTTGAGGTGCTCAGCGACAATGCAATTAAAGATCTTATGGACGAGCATGATGTTATATTCAGCTTTTAGGGGTATCTAATGAGTATCTTACACACGGTCAATAAATCCCCCTTTGAAAAGAATAATCTTGAAAGTTGTCTGCGCTATGTCAAATCAGGCAGCGCGGTATTGTTGATTGAAGATGGTATCTATGCGGCATTAAAAAATACATGCTTTGAAAAAGAGATGGCAACAGCAATGAAAGAGGTAAACTTTTATTGTTTGGCTCCTGATATGAAGGCGCGAGGGTTCTCGGAAAGCAAAATAATGGATGGTATCAAGATGGTGGATTATGCCGGCTTTGTTGATCTCACTATCGAATATGACAAGGTTCAGGCGTGGTTATGAGTATTGAGGTTAATGGCAAGATATTGGAGACAGATAAGGAGGGCTACTTAACCGATCTTTCCCTATGGGAGCCAATGGTAGCAGAAGCAATGGCCAAAGCAGATAAACAGGAGTTGACCTCAGAGCACTGGGAAGTGATCAACTTTCTACGTGAATTTTATGCTGAATTTGCCATGGCACCTGCGGTACGCATTCTGACTCGCGCTATTGGAAAAAAGTTAGGAAAAGAGAAGGGCAATGCCCGTTATCTCTACAACCTATTTCCCTATGGACCAGGCAAACAAGCCTGCCGTTATGCAGGTCTACCAAAGCCATCGGGCTGCATGTAAGCCCCCCTTATTCTGCATAGCAATTCAATCCATGTCCCACCTGCTTATTTCAGCCGCCCATAAATCTTCGGGTAAAACCACCATCAGCATTGGCCTTTGTGCGGCCTTTAAACAGAGAGGACTCATTGTTCAGCCCTTTAAAAAAGGACCTGACTATATTGATCCCATGTGGCTGGGTTGTGCGGCTGGACGAGCTTGCCATAACCTTGATTTTCATGTGAGTTCAAAAACAGCCATAAAGAATAGCTTTGCTCAGCGCATGCAAGACACCGATATTGGCGTTATTGAAGGCAATAAAGGGCTTTATGATGGGTTGGATCTGGATGGCAGTAATAGCAATGCGGCACTAGCAACCTTGCTGGATGCCCCCGTGATATTGGTGCTTGATGCGCGTGGCATGACGCGTGGCATAGCCCCATTGATTCTTGGCTATCAATCCTTTGAACCGGACATTCATATTGGCGGCATAATCCTTAATTACGTTGGTGGGTATCGGCATGAAGAGAAGCTTAGGCGGGTAATTGAACACTATACAGATGCGGCTGTTTTGGGTGCAGTGCATCATGCATCTGAACTGGAAATTGTAGAGCGTCATTTGGGTCTAATGCCAAGCAGTGAAACAGATAAGCGAGATGAAATTATTCAATCTATTGCCTCTAAAATTGCAGAGCAGGTTGATTTAAATAAAGTCATTGAATTGGCAATAGCAGCGCCAAAGATAGCTGCCGTAACTGCTTCTATTACAGCCGCTAGCGTGGATCTAAAACTAAGAATTGGCATAGCACAGGATGCTGCTTTTGGCTTTTACTACGCAGGTGATTTGGAACGATTTAAACAAGTGGGCGTAGAACTTGCCCCCTTCAATACACTAGTTGATAAAACATTACCTGATATTGACGGGTTATTTATAGGTGGCGGCTTTCCTGAGAGACAAATGGCGGCATTAGCATCCAATCAAAGTTTGCGTGAATCTATCTATAACTTTATAGAAATGGGTGGCCCTGCTTATGCTGAATGTGGTGGTCTAATGTACCTAACACGTAGCCTGAGTTGGAATAGCAAACCATATCAAATGGTCGGCGTGATCCCCGCAGATTGTATTATGTGTGATCACCCACAGGGGCGGGGTTATGTGCGCCTACAACAAACAGCAGATGCACTATGGGGGCATTTAACAACAGAATCCAAAGAGATAGCCGCACATGAGTTCCATTATTCAAAACTGGAAAATCTGGGTGAAGAGATAAAATTCGCCTATAAGATATTGCGTGGCACAGGCATCAATGGCTGTGATGATGGCATCATATATAAAAATCTTCTGGCCAGTTATACCCATCTCCGAGACACAGATCGCTATCACTGGATAGATGGTTTTGTAGCGCATGTTAGAAATCATATTTCACCAGCAAAGTAGATTAATATATGCCTTATAAAACACTTATTTTGACTAATAAAATAACGGTTTATCTCTTCTCAGGAGAGAGGAGATAAGTTTTTAAAATGCAAATAATCTACCAGGATGATCACTTTGTGGCTGTGAATAAACCCTCTGGTTTATTGGTGCATCGAAGTGATATTGATCGTCATGAAACCCAGTTTGCCTTGCAGATGGTGAGAGATATGATTGGCCAACGGGTCTACCCTGTTCACCGATTAGATAAACCAACCTCTGGCGTATTGCTATTTGCATTGAGTTCTGAAAATGCTAACAAAATGATGCAGCTGTTTGCCAATGGCCGTGTGGAGAAACGGTATCTGGCGATTGTACGCGGTTATACGCCCGAATCTGAAACCATCAACTACGCTTTAAAGGAGCAGCTGGATAGGGTGGCAGATAGAAAGGCGCGAAAAGGCAAACCCGCCCAATCAGCCATTACTTATTATCGGCGTTTAGCCACAGTTGAATTACCTTATGCTGTTGGTCCTTATTCAACTTGTCGATACTCCTTATTAGAAGTTACCCCCAAGACGGGTCGTAAGCACCAAATCAGGCGGCATATGAAGCATGTTTTTCATCCACTAGTGGGTGATACCACTCATGGAGATGGAAAGCACAATCAATTATTTAGAGATCAATTTAATTGTCATCGTCTACTGTTATCAGCGGTTGGTTTAAGCTTTAAACATCCGATCACACAACAGCAACTCACGTTGAATGCATCACTGGATAAGTCATTCAGTCGGGTAATGATGTGGCTAAAATGGGATAAGGGACTTTGTTAGCTTGCCGCTATAAAGCACCGCCCAGTGTGGTGTACTAGTATTGTCTAGAGCATATATTTTTTATTTGTATCTAATGCCTTAAGGTCTCAGGAGCAAGGATATTTTATGATTAAAAAGATACCTATTTGTAAGGTTGAAATTGGAATGTATGTATATGACCTTAATTGCAGTTGGATGCAGCATCCTTTTGCAATGAACCAGTTTGAGATTACACAACAGGATGAAATAGAGAAAATAAAAAGAGCCGGAATAAAAGAGTTTTATATCGATACGGAAAAAGGAATTAATGTAGAAGCAGATGCTGAATTAGGGGCTTTGCCCCCAGATATTCCTGATGCAGATCAAAATACATCATTAACTAATGAGCTGTTACGCGCTACCAAGGTAAAGCAAGAGGCTATTCGGGTTATTTCAACCATTATGGAAGAAGCAAGGCTTGGTAAGTTAATAAATGTAGGTCACATAGAGCAAGTTGTTGAGAATATTGTGCTCTCTGCACTATCTAATAAAGATGCATTGCTTGGGCTTATGCGTCTTAGAAAATTGGATAAATATACATTTGAGCACGCTGTTAGTGTATCTATATTGCTTGTTGCTTTTGGTGAAAGCCTGGCTTTGAGTAAAGAGGAGCTTATGCAGGTTGGTATGGGTGGGTTGTTGATGGATATTGGAAAGTCGATGACACCACCTAGCATTATTACTAAACCAGGTAAGCTATCAAAGGATGAATTTGCTGTTATGCGTAAGCATGTTGCGTACAGCCAGGAAATTTTAGAAAAGATGCAAAATGCCTCTGAAATTGTGATGAATATTGTAATTGAACACCATGAGCGTATGGATGGAACAGGGTATCCCATGGGTAAAATGGGTGATGATATTTCATTTCATGGGCAGATGGCAGCCATTGTAGATGTATATGATGCACTAACCGTTGACCGAGTTTATTGTTTAGGTATATCGCCAAATGCAGCATTGAAAAAACTGATTGTATCAAAAGAAAAATTTAATCAGGAGTTTGTCCAGAAATTTATTCACTGTATTGGGATTTATCCAATTGGCTCATTAGTTGCCTTGTCTAATGGGCTTTTTGCCGTGGTTATAGAGAGTGGAAAACAGGGGCTATTGCATCCTATTATCCGCGTTATATTTGATTCCACAAAACGTCAATTTATTACACCACAAGATATCAATCTTTTAGAGCAAGATGAAAAAGAGATGGTTAAAATAGTGAGTGCAATTGAGCCTGGCAAGTGGCGCATTAATCCGGCTGATTTTATGGATTATGCCAGATACAACTGAGGCGGGGCTTTAAAAAGCCGCCATTACAATGTTGTTATAATGGCGACTCTGTTTTGGTTACCCTTTCGCATCCATCGCATCTAAAAAGCGTTCGGCATCCAATGCGGCCATACAGCCTGCGCCAGCAGATGTAATGGCTTGCCGGTAGACTTGATCCTGAACATCGCCTGCGGCGAATACACCAGGAATATTAGTCTGGCTTGAGTTGGCCTGTTGCCCGCTCTCAACTCGCAGATAGCCATTGTCCATATCCAGCTGACCGGTGAAGAGATCTGTGTTGGGTTTATGGCCGATGGCGACAAATACCCCCATCAGCTCAATGTCTGTGGTGGAGCCATCCTTTACATTCTTGATGCGCATACCTGTTACACCGGATGGATCACCCAGCACCTCATCCAGCACGCTATCCCATGCAATGGTGACATTGCCCGTCTTTGACTTTTGGATGAGCTGGTCAGAGAGGATCTTCTCTGAGCGAAGCTGATCGCGACGATGAACCACCACCACTTCAGACGCAATGTTGGATAGATAGAGCGCTTCTTCAACTGCCGTACTCCCGCCACCAATCACGGCCACTTTTTTATTACGATAGAAAAAACCATCGCAAGTCGCACAGGCGGATACGCCGCGCCCTTTAAACTCCTCTTCTGACGGCAGCCCTAAATATTGGGCAGAAGCCCCCGTGCAGATGATGAGCGCATCACAGGTATAAGTGCCAGAATCACCCGTCAACTTAAATGGGCGCTCAGTCAGCTCGGCTTTATTGATGTGATCAAAAATAATTTCTGTATTAAAACGCTCGGCATGTTGCTGCATGCGCGCCATGAGATCAGGCCCCATGACACCCTCATTATCTCCTGGCCAGTTATCCACTTCAGTCGTGGTCATTAGCTGACCACCTTGCTCAATGCCAGTGATCAGCACAGGGTTTAGGTTAGCTCGTGCGGCATAGACGGCTGCAGTGTAGCCTGCGGGACCCGAGCCGAGAATAAGTAGTCGGCAATGTTTTACTTCACTCATATTTGTTGCTCCTGGCTGCTGTTATTCCATTCTGTCATCTGCAACTGACTGTCTATACTCAACTATATTAAACGTACATTGGCGAGACAAGTCGATTCAATGTGCTACAGAATGAACTAAATTCTTAAATGCGGACTGAATAGTACGTAATGTTACCTAAAGGGTAAAGGAGTCAAAATGTTGGTTGGTGTCCCCCGTGAAATAAAACCGCTTGAAGGGCGGGTTGGATTGGTTCCTCAAGCCTGTGGTGAATTGACCCATGCAGGTCATCGCGTTTTTTTAGAACAGGGGGCAGGGCAGGCTAGTGGTTTTTCTGATGAGGCCTATGTTGCTGTTGGCGTTAAGATTTTACCCGATGCAGCGGCGCTGTATAAAAAGGCTAAATTGATTGTAAAGGTAAAAGAGCCGGTAACCCCAGAATTAGAACTGCTACGAGAAGATCATCTGCTGTTCTCATTTCTGCACCTGGCAGCAGAACCCGCTTTGATGAAGCAGTTGCAAAAGATCGGTTTGACGGCCATTGCTTTTGAGACGGTTGAAACGGCGCAGGGTTTGCCACTGTTAGCCCCTATGAGTGACATTGCAGGTCGCCTATCGGTACAGATTGGCACGACCTTGCTGCACCGCCCACAGGGGGGGAAAGGCATTTTGCTCGGTGGACTTCCTGCGGCAGAGCGGGGCAGGGTGGTCATCTTGGGGGCAGGTAATGCTGGCAAAAATGCAGCAGTGGTTGCTGCTGGACTGGGGGCTGATGTCACCGTATTTGGCATCGAACGCCATCAACTGGAAGCGATGCGTGAACTTGGCGCTAATGTGACGGCACTCTACTCTTATGCTCATCAAATAGATGAAGCTGTTCAGCAGGCTGACCTACTGATTGGTGCTGTATTGGTAACAGGCGCACGAACACCGCATTTGGTCTCGGCTGAGCAGGTAGCAACCATGGAGCCAGGCAGTGTGATTATTGATATCTCCGTAGACCAGGGGGGCTGTATTGAAACCATCAAACCGACCACCTATAAGCAACCGACCTATACCGTCTCTGGCGTGACCCATTTTGGGGTGACCAATATGCCAGGGGCAGTGCCACGCAGTGCCTCGCTGGCACTCTCTGCCAGCCTGATACCTTATGTGCTACAACTGGCAGCAGATGATTGGGCATCTCATCCTGCTTTGCGGAAAGGGGTGAATGTACAAGCGGGAAAAATTATGCATCCTGCATTGTGTGACAGATGAAATTTATCTGGCATTCTCCCCTGACAACGACCTCGTTAAAAAGGTAAGCTCTTATCCCGAATATCTTTCTAGCTTTTAGCTTAAATTAACCTGTTATCCACTTGATTAGGAGAGAGTATTAGTGGCTCAAGCCAAGCAACGTAACGTGTCCAATATGTCGCCAGTTTCAGTGATGAACAAACGGCTGTGTGAAGGTGCAGTGCTGTTGTTACTTGCCATTGCGCTCTATTTTCTTATCTCATTGACAAGCTACTCGCCTGAAGACCCAGGTTGGTCATATACCGGCCAGCGGGAGTTGGTACAAAATGCAGGTGGCCCTGTTGGTGGCTGGTTGGCAGATGTCTTGCTTTACCTCTTTGGTTTTTTGGCTTATCTGTTGCCCATTATGGTGGGATGGAGTGGTTGGCTCATCATAAAAGAGCGCACACAGGATGATGCCGTCAACATCCATTTAATCGCCTTGCGTTGGTTGGGTTTTTTAGTAACCCTGTGCACGGGCTGCGCTTTGGCTGCTATGTATGTTTCCCAATTTGGTGTGGCTATGCCTATTGGTGCAGGTAGTGGTGGGATATTAGGTACATATTTGCAGACAGAGCTGGTCGAAATATTCAGTCGCACAGGCAGTACATTGCTACTGATTGCCATGTTTCTCAGCGGCCTCACTCTATTTACGGGGGTTTCCTGGTTGCTTGTGATGGATCTGCTCGGTGGCGTAACACTCCATCTTTTCGGCTGGCTCATGATGCTAAAAGAGCGTTTAGCGGAAGCACAAGTAGGGCGAGAAGCTAAAAGGCATCGTGCTGAAGTCATAAAAAAAGATAAGAAAAAGGCAGAAATGCGCACCCCGATTCGCATTGAACCTGTTATTCATGAGGTTAAAGCCAGTGCTCGGGTGGAGAAAGAGCGACAAGTCCCTCTATTTGACACATTGCCTGATTCTGCACTTCCACCATTGGCACTGTTAGACCCAGCAAAACCAAGTGGTTATGGCTACTCAAAAGAGGCGCTTGGGGCGATGTCTCGCCAAGTAGAACTCAAACTTAAAGATTTTAGCGTGGAGGTCGAGGTTGTGGCTGTTTTGCCAGGCCCCGTTGTTACCCTGTTTGAATTGCAGCTGGCACCAGGTACAAAAGCCGCTAAAATTACCAGCCTGGCTAAAGACCTTGCGCGTGCATTGGCGACCGTCAGTGTGCGTGTGGTGGAGGTAATTCCAGGCAAATCTGTTGTGGGGCTGGAGATTCCTAATGAGCATCGGGAGATGGTTTACCTCAGTGAAGTGCTGCAATCAGAGGCCTATGACAAATCACGTTCACTGTTGACGCTGGCAATGGGCAAAGATATCTCCGGTAATCCTGCGGTGGCCGACCTGGCTAAAATGCCACATGGCCTCATTGCTGGAACCACCGGCTCGGGCAAATCTGTGGCAGTGAATGCCATGATCTTGAGCCTGCTTTACAAGGCAAGCCCACAAGATGTCCGACTGATTATGATTGACCCAAAGATGTTGGAACTATCCGTCTACGAAGGGATACCTCATCTACTAACACCTGTCGTTACTGATATGAAAGAGGCGGCTAACGCACTGCGTTGGTCAGTGGGTGAAATGGAACGGCGCTACCGTCTGATGTCGGCGCTGGGTGTGCGTAATTTGGCGGGCTATAATCGCAAAGTGCAAGAGGCCAAGAAGGCAGGCGAGCCACTGCGTGATCCCATCTTTACACTAGAGCCGGGGCAAGACAGCACTCATATCCCCACCCTGCAAGAGATGCCTTTTATCGTCATCATTATCGATGAGTTGGCAGATATGATGATGGTGGTGGGTAAAAAGGTAGAGCAGCTCATTGCCCGCCTGGCACAAAAAGCACGCGCCTCTGGTATTCACCTGTTGCTGGCAACGCAACGCCCTTCTGTCGATGTTATTACCGGTCTCATCAAAGCCAATATCCCAACCCGGGTTGCTTTTCAGGTCTCTTCCCGAATTGACTCTCGCACCATCCTCGACCAAATGGGAGCTGAACATCTGCTGGGCAATGGCGATATGCTCTATCTACCGCCGGGTGGCAGCATTCCCCAGCGTATACATGGTGCTTTTGTCAGTGATGATGAAGTTCACCGTGTGGTAGATCACCTGAAAAAAATGGGGGAGCCAGAGTATATTGAAGAGATTCTACAAGAGCAGACAGAAGAGATCCCTGGTCTTGCCCCTGATGCCAGTGGTGATACAGAAGATACTGATGTGCTATTTGATGAAGCGGTAAAGATAGTGACCGAAACCCGCCGTGCCTCCATATCAGGTGTGCAACGCCGACTCAAAATTGGCTACAACCGGGCGGCTCGTATGATTGAAGAGATGGAACGAATAGGCATTATCACCGCTGTTGAAAGCAATGGTAATAGGGAGGTTTTAGCACCTCCACCTGTGCGTGATTAATGCCTTATTGAAAGAGCACTACTTGCTCTTATTGATACTAAGGTGTTGTCTCAGCTGGAGTAGCAGAAACAAATTAATACCTTGCTCAGCTTAAGGATGCAATGAAGTAGACGTTAACTATGAATAAGCAATCGTTTGCATATGAATAGATCGAGGTGTGCGAAAAATGCCGGCTACTATTTTAAGAGCAGTTCTTGGGGGGCTTCTCATTGCAATATTCACATCCTTTCCACTCTTAGCTGCGATAACCGTAGAGAAAACCCCCAATGATGTCTATCATCAGGTGCAGTTGCTGGCTGACGATGTACGAGAACTACGACAAAAGAACAATATTACGACCCCCTGGCCTACAGCAAAAATAGAGATAGGCCAGAAGCCTCGGCATGTGTTTCAGAAGGCACTGGAGATTTTAAGCAAGATTAACCACTACCGAACCAATATTGCTAATACCGGTGGGATAACTGTACCTCGTTTTCCTGGTCGAGATATTTCGCCCAATGAGGTATTTAGTGTGGTTGTTCGCTTGCATCAAGAACTTGTCTTATTGGTACAAGATGCAGGGGGAAAACAGAAAAAACATATAAAACAGGGAGAACAGCTTGTACAGGGGGGGCAAGTTGTCATTATCAGAACGCCTAGCCATGTCTATGCTGCGCTTGCAGAGGTCTCTATTGCATTGGAAGAGACCCTGGGGTTGCATAGTATTACTCCTTCAGAGGTCTATGCCCGCAGCTTACAGGTGATTGAACGTGCTCGCTTTCTGCGCCGGAGTCAGGGTTTGCCACTGAATGTGCCAAAGCCCATCCGCAGCCAGGGAAGGCTCCCTAATCATGCGCTTCGATCTGTTCTCCAGTTATTGACCAAGATTAGGCATGCGGAACACAATCTTTGGATGAGGCCGCTCAAGCTGCCTGTAATGCCAAAACGAGTGATTACGCCGAGTGATGTTTATGATGCGATGGGTGTTGCTATGGCTGAGTTGCGGAGTATCCAGTTCCGCCTAGGGTTGGAGCGAGAGTTTTCTGAGCCAGAACCACTAAAAGGCAAGACCCCAGATGATGTGATCCAGAATGCCGTCTGGGCCACTGCATTGCTGCCAGAATTTAAACTGGGACAACCACTGCTGCAATATGATCGCTTGGCACTGAAAAAGAGCTCTAATCAGGTTTTCTCTATCACTGAGTATATTCTTCATAGGCTCACCCGTTACCGTCGTCTGCGCGGCATCCAATCCACCCCACGTAAAGCCGAAATAATCCCAGGATTGAAGCCACAACATGTCTATGGCAAGGGATTGGAGATTATGGAAAAGGTGGATGTGCTGCGTCGGCGTCAAAATTTGGGGCCTGTGACTGTGCCCCGTTATCCGCTGCGTACCATTACCCCATCTGAGGTATTTGATCTGGCGCTACGCCTGGACAATGAGCTGGCTTTGATCCACCAACAAGAGGGGGTGGATGTCGAACTATGGGGAACGGCGATTGAAGTGAGTGAATATGAAGATAAGCAGCCCAGCGATGTCTTCTATAACATGCAAAAAATTTCCAATCTGCTGGATGCTATCCTTGGATCAGAAGGTTTCACTCCAAACGATGTCTATCGCGAGGTGCTTGCTATTAAGCTCGATGTGCAATTGATTGCTATGAACCTGGGTGAAACCATTCCAGCAACAATTTGGAGCACACCCGTGCTCAAGCCCAGTGCCGAACCCAGTGATGTATTGGCAAAAGCCCGAGATGTGTTGGATCTGATTGCCCTGGCTAAACGGCGAGCCGGTATGTTTGGGGTGCGTAATATTGCGGTTCTGCCCGATGATATAGTGACTCCCAGTGAGGTGTTCAACCAAATACGGTTGATTGAGACGGAGCTGACTGAGTTTAAGGTTTTTCTCAAAATTAGTGCTATTCCAGAATTGCCCGCAATGCAGCACAATAAAACACCGTCTCATGTGCTACAGGTACTTGAGGGTATCACAGCGGCTCTTCGATCACTGTTGCATCTTGATGACGTATATTTATGAGAGTCTCGCTGCCCACCCGCTTCGCCTTATTGGCCTTCGTGATTGCTGGGTTAGGCATTATTGGCATCGCGGTGTACAGCTATCAGGATGCCGCTGCGTTGCTGCGTCAGCAAAGTGTTGAGCGCATGTCGGGTGAGTTGCAACGGCTGGCCAATAGCTTTCAGGAAAACATTGACCGGATGCGCCTGGATGTGCAGCGCATTGCTGTATCTGATCCCGTGATGGGTTACGTCAGGGCAGTTGAGGGTGATGGTTATGATGATGAGCGCAATATGACGCTGGAGCTTTGGAGGCAACGGCTGGCTAATGGCTTTGAGGGATTACTACAGCAGCGACCTGACTATCTACAGATTCGTTATATTGGTGTGGCAAATGCTGGCATGGAACTCGTTCGGGTGGATCGCCGAAACAATAAGATAGTCATCATTCCAAATGAAAAACTCCAGGCAAAGGGGCAGCGGAATTACATGCAACAGACTATTTTGCTTCAACCCGATCAGCAATATCTCTCTAAAGTAGAACTGAACCGAGAACATGGCTCTATTGTATTTCCCTTGCAGGCAGTGATGCGAGTCGCTGCCCCTATCTACACCAAAAGCGGTGTGGTGTTTGGTCTGGTGGTTATTAATGCCAGCTTTGAAGCCCTTGCCAAGCCCTTTGACTCCCCCCCACGCAATGTCTCTTTTATGCTGGTAGATGAGGCAGGTGACTATCTTTTTCACCCAGATCGGGATCGGCGGTTTTCTGGAGCCTTGGGTGGTAGTGCGGGTATGAGGAAGGATTTTCCTGGGTTTGATCCAATGCTGGAGATTCATGAAAAGTTTAAATTTCTTGATTTGCCGGGGCTGGATTCCAGTCTCATCCATGCCCATATACTCTACAATCCACTGGATCGGGAACGTTATATTACGATTTTAGCCCAGGTGTCCCATGAGGTGATTGATGAACTCTCGCTGGGGTTTAGGCAGCGGCTTTTATTAGGCGTTATGGTGGTGGTTATTTTCATTAGCATCGGTATGGCGCTGTTGGCCGGTCGTCTAATTAGACCCATTAATCAGCTCACTCAGGCAGCAGACAAGATAGCCAAAGGTGAAGCAGCAATTATCCCTGCTACTGAGCGCCGAGATGAACTGGGGCTGCTGGCAAACTCATTTCAAACCATGCTGGATCACCTACATGCCTCTCAAGAGGATCTGAAAGCCCTGGCTGATAGCCTGGAAAAACAGGTAGAGGGTAGAACCAAAGAGCTGGAGGTTGCCCTTGAACGGGCGGAGACTGCCAACCAGACAAAAAGCGAATTCTTGGCCAATATCTCTCATGAACTGCGCACCCCAATGCATGCCATCCTTAGTTTTGCTGAAATGGGTGAGGAGAAAATTAATACAGCTAACAAGGAAAAACTTCATCACTATTTTGTCCGAATTCGACAGAGTGGCAAGCGGCTTTTAACTTTACTTAATGACTTGCTGGATCTATCCAAGCTGGAAGCTGGGCGCATGGATTTTGAGATGGATGAATGTGATCTCAAAGAGGTAGTGGATACTGTAGTGGCAGAGTTAAGCGAGCTGCTTAAGGCAAAATCACTCACTCTGGCCGTTGTAGCCACAGAGATGAATACAGTAGCCTACTTTGATTACAATAAAATCCTCCAGGTTATGCGCAATCTCATTTCCAATGCCATTAAATTTACCCCGTCTGGGAAAGGTATTCAGGTCTCTTTTGCGATGGCTAGCCTATCAGCAGACTCAAGCCGGATGGATAGCGATGAGATACCTGCTATTGCGGTGAGCATTATTGATCAAGGTGTCGGAATTCCAGCAGATGAGTTAGAGGCAATATTTAATAAATTTATTCAGTCAAGTAAGACAAAGACAGGAGCTGGTGGCACAGGCTTGGGGTTGGCTATTTGCAGAGAGATTATTGTGGGTCATAGTGGGCACATGTGGTGCGAGAATATTTTAGAGGGTGGTGCGGTCTTTACATTTGTTCTCCCTTGTCAATCTGCGAAAAATAATGAATGAGATGGGGTTCTGGTCAGCTAAATCGGATGCAACTTATTATTTCAATAGTATTGATATGTTTAATAGTCCATGCAATTTCCTAATGCACGCATATTAATATTTGCTAAGGCACCAGAGCCTGGCTATGCAAAAACACGACTCATTCCTGCTTTGGGTGCAGAAGGCGCAGCTGAACTCTATAAAGTATTATTAAAGCAAACTATTGAATGGGCTGTAGAAGCCAACCTATCGCCTGTTCAACTTTGGTGTGCGCCTCATTCGGCGCATGCTTTTTTTCAAAGCTTGGCTCGTCAGTATGATGTGTCATTACACGAACAGTCGGGGGCTGATCTTGGTGAGCGTATGTGTCGTGCAGCTGACTTCGCGTTAAATAGATCAGAGATGGCGTTGCTTATTGGTGGGGACTGTCCACTGCTCAGCAGTGTTCACTTGTTGCAATCATTACAATGGCTAAAAGAGGGCAATAATGCTGTTGTTGGACCCGCGGAAGATGGTGGTTATGTGCTGCTTGGTTTACGCCAGAATGCACGAGCATTGTTTGAAGATATGCCCTGGGGTGGTGATCAGGTGCTTAAGTTAACACGTAAACGGTTGGCAGAACTACAATGGCGTTGGCAAGAGCTTGAGCCATTATGGGATCTTGATCGGCCAGCAGATTATGAGCGTTGGCAGTTACAACAGAGCTAGTACAGCTAAGAGCTGCTATTTTTTAAGTGGATGATCTTCAGGTAAAAGTTTAGATATCCAAATAGCGAGTTTGTGGCGCATATTGGGTTCATTTTCCTGCCCTTTTGCCAGTGCTTGAATCTGTTTGTCGTGTACGAGCAAGCGGTAAATATACTCAATTTTCAGGTGATGAGAATCAGTCAGATCAAATTGTGCTGCCCCACGTTTTTCAGCATAGCTCATGCCTACGCGAAGGGCTTCTCTTAGTAGTTCCTTTTCATTTTTTAGTTTTTTCATAAGCTGTTGCGGCAGGGTTAACTGCTTATCTTGGTTTTTAAGTAATGAATATGATTTACAATAACAGATCAAAGTCACTTTTAGGTAAGATTTATTTTGGCTTGGATATTTGCGATTCTCTTCTGCTTGCCCAACGCTTATAGATTTCATCTGACCACAAAGATTGAAACCAGGCGATGATACTATTGATGTCGCTGGCAGAAAGTATATCCTCAAAGGGCGGCATCTTGCCTCCAAATCTAGCCCCTCCATTGCGTATAGTAAGACGTAGCAGTGGTAGAGGATGATGCCAGGTGTGTGCTGTTCCGTTGAGTGGTGGTGGCGGGTAATTTCCTTCATTATCTGATTTGCGCCAATCAGGTGTGGCCTCCGCATTTTTTCCATGGCACTTGGAACAGTGCTCTGTATAAAGTGCTTTTCCTTGTGTGGCTTGTGTGCTGATATACCAGCGGTTTATAGGTGCTTCTGCCCATGTGATCTTGGTTAAGATAAGACTTAATAATAGGGATAAAAGAACACAAGATAATGAGGTATTTTTCATATAAATCCTTGGTTATCGAATGCCAGAAATTCACTACTAGTGGCGTATGATGGGTGGTTATTAGTGGTATTTTTATGTGGCATTATTTCCAATAATACTGCTTTATTTCATCTCTTCCTGCTATATGAACCTAGAAAAATCAGTTAACCCTACTGGAATGCCAAATTCAGTATAAATCCACCAAATTAAATCCGTGATGAGCTATACAGGTATTGGTGGGCCAATTTGGTTGTTTCCTCTGATATTGGTCTTAAACTTCTCCATAG
>JAJRWL010000119.1 GCA_024276875.1 Gammaproteobacteria bacterium | reverse complement strand
GAAAGGCCTCCTGTAGACCTACTTTTAGCAGTCGTTCACTGGCAAAACGGGCGGTTTTGGCTTGGCGTATCTCGTGGCAGATGCTCTCATCAGCCCCCACTGTGGCGGCAATATCAGCGACCAATTCCATGTTGACGTGGTTGCGTCCCGCGTGGGTGATGGTTTCGCCCTGAGCCATCTTGACCAGTTTGCCCACCATGCCGCCGATAACGACATGCGGTATTTTATTGTCCACTACGGCATCAAAGGCGGGTTTGAGAAAATCACCCATCTGCACAAAACAGGCGGGAGCCAAGTCAGGTAGCTCGCGCATGACGAATTTTTCCGTGCGACCGCCGGTGGTGAGTGCCACGGTCTTTTGCCCCTGTCGGGCAGCCACTTCAATGCTCTGCACCACACAGGCACGGAAGGCGGCGGTGGACCAAGGGTGGACGATACCGCTGGTTCCCAGGATAGAGATGCCACCTATAATGCCCAGTCGGGGGTTGAGGGTGCGCTGTGCGATCTTTTCACCGCTGGGTACAGAGATCGTCACCTCGATGCCCTCTTTCTCTAGCAGAGAGGCCGCTACTTCGGTGACATTCTGTCGTATATTTTTCTGTGGCACGGGGTTGATGGCGGGGCCATCTACCTTTAATCCAAGCCCTGGCATGGTGACGGTTCCCACTCCTTCGCCGCCAACTAACAGGATCTGGCCAGGCTGGTTGGGGACTATCCTCAGATCTGCTGTGAGATGGGCTTTGTCGGTGACATCGGGGTCATCACCGGCATCTTTGATGATGATGGCGTGGGCTTGGTTATTCTGGCAATACCCATCAATGACGTTGAATGTTACCCGCTCGCCGTTGGGTAGCAGGCACTCAATCTGATCGGGCACCTGGCCGCTGACCAAACCGATGGCGGCGGCGCGGGCGGCGGCGGCCGAACAGGCTCCGGTGGTAAAACCCTTCCGAGAGCCCTTTTTTTTCACTGCTGTTTCCGCTGCTCTGCTTCGGCCAGAGCCAGTAGTGCATGCAGGGTAGAGACAACCAGTGTGGAGCCGCCTTTGCGACCCTCGGTGATGATCCAGGGGATTTCACCCAGCGCTGTGACGGCCGCTTTGGACTCAGCAGCTGAGACAAACCCCACCGGCATGCCGATGATCAGGGCAGGGCGAACCCCCTCTTCCTGAATCAATCGAATCACCTCCAGCAGTGCGGTGGGGGCATTGCCGACAGCAATGATGCCATTCTCTAACAGACCCAGCCGATGAGCCTTGCACATGGCCTGTACTGCACGGGTGCTGTTTTCAGCCTTTGCCTGGGTGATGACATCGTCGTCAGAGATGAAGTGTTGGGTGCTGACACCAAAGTGGCTCAATCGGGGTTTGGACAGCCCCACGCAGATCATCTCAACGTCGGCCACAATGGGACGACCTGCGGTGATGGCGTTGAGCCCGGCGGTGACGGCATCGGGGTGAAATTGGGTCAGGCCATTGAACTCAAAATCGGCGCTGGCATGAATCATTCGGCGAACGATCTGCCACTGATCTTCAGGGTAGCTGTGATTGCTGGCCTCGTGGTCTACGATGGCAAAGGAGTCATGTTCGATCTTTCGACCGGCTTGAGTGAGCTGCTCGGTAACAACATTATTACCGCAGAGAGTGGCTGTGGAGTTGTCGTTCTGTTGCATCGCTTTTGCCCTTGAATAGAAATAGATTAATGGATGGTTTTAGTGGTGATGATGGCTGTGAGCATGCCCATGTTGCTCTGCCTGGCTGCGGTATTGACAGCCGTCACACTCCATCATTCTGGCCTCATTTTTATCACCCCGTGCCTCGGCTACCCGCTGATTCAGTAGTTCAAAGATCTCATCTTCAAAGCCTGCATATTTGGCACAGCCAAAGCGCAGTTGAGGATATTGAACCTTGATATGTTTGATCTGTTGCTTGATCCGCTCCATCAACAGGCCGGTGAAGAGGTAGTAGGGCAAAATGATGATCTGAGTCATGCCCTGCTGCATCTGTCGTCGCACCGCCGTTTCCAGTCGGGGATAGGTGATGCCGGTGAAGGCGATATCGACCAGCTCATGCTCCGACTCTTCGTAGAGCCAACGTGCCATCTTGGCGACCTCGCCGTTGGCGATTCGATCGGAGGAGCCGCGCCCAAGAATGATGACCCCCGTGCTGTGGGGATCGGGTACATCTAACGCTAGTTGGGTTTGGTGCAGATTGCGTTTTAGGATCTGCAAGATCTGCTCATTAGCCCCTAAGTGACGGGCGTAGATAAACTCGGTGTTCGGGTGCTGGGTGCGTGCCTGCTCAATATATTCGGGGATCTCCATCTTGACGTGGCCAGCGGCATTCAGGATTAGCGGGACAACAATGACCCGATCTGCCTTCGCGGCGGCATTGTCCAGACCGGCATCAACCAGAGGTGTTGCCAGCTCGATAAAACAGACCTCGATATTGGCCTCTGGATTACGTTGCTGCCAGAGATCGGCAAAATGCAGGATCTCTTCATTACCTGGCTCATGGCGGGAACCGTGTCCGACCAGCAGTATGACTTCATCTTTACTCATGGGGCGGCCTGTTTTGTTGCTTGGCGAAACTGGTGGCTGAATGCCTTATCGTAGAGTTTGGATTTTTTCAGCTCTGGCCACGCTCTTGCGCCCAGTGTGGGGCTGACGATAATCATCGCCTGACTGCTGATCTGCGCGGCTTGACAGCGTTTTTTGATGTCCGTCAAGGTGCCGCGAATGATGCGCTCTTCGCCTGGCCAGCTGGCCTTTTGTACCACCAGTACGGGTGACGCTTCACTCCAACCGGCTGCCAGCAGCCCCTCCTGCACCTTGTGTAGCAGAGTAATGGAGAGAAACAGGCAGAGAGTGCAGTGATGGCTGCCCAGCTCTGCCAGGTTTTCGCCTGCTGGCATCGGGGTGCGTCCTTCGATCCGACTGAAGATAACGGTCTGGGTTATCTCTGGCAGGGTCAGGCTCTCTACCCCAGCAGCGGCTGCGGCAAAGGCGGAAGAGACCCCAGGCACGATGCCAATATCAATGCCCGCCGCATCCAACGGTTGCACCATCTCGATCAATGCATCGTAGAGTGAGGGATCACCGGTCTGTAGGCGAATCACCTGTCGGTGCTCTTGTGCTTGCTCAATCAGCCATTCAACCATCTCCTCCAGGGTCATGCCCTTGGAGTCTTTGATCTCGCAATGAGCTGAAGCCCATTGGGTGGCCGCCCGTGAGACAAGCGAGCCAGCAAACAGGATGGCATCCGCCCCACTGATCAGATCGCGGCCTTTGACCGTAATCAGATCGGGGTCGCCGGGGCCGGCGCAAACAAACCAGACCTTTCCCATGCTTAGTTTACCTGCCTGCGTTGCTGTCGAGGCAGATGATTAAGAGGCCGCAGCATAGATTCTCTTTTCAACCAGCATGCTGTCTTTCAGACCGTGCAGGCTCTTTGCACCCGCCAATACGGCTAGGTCTACCAGTGGCTCAAGGATGATGACACTCATGTAGGCTGAGCCAAAAGTGAGCACCTGTGCCAGGGTTTCACTGCCAAAGCCCTGTCCGTAAACCGCCCAAAATGCCACCCAGGCAACAATGCCGCCTTGGTATGCAGTCGACAGTTTTAGGGTTTGGGCATAGCTAAGCTCTTTGTAGGCAATACTCTTCGGAATGATCTTTTTCGCTAGCAGACTCATGGCAAACAGTGGCAGCAGCAGGGTGGTGATATTCATGCCGTATTGCGGCAGATCCAGCGGCGCAAAGAGCAGCCCCTGTATTAAAAGACCTGCGGTTAAGCCAATGGCGGCGGGGGCAAGGCCAAATATCAGAAAGAGGGTTGAGCCTAAAATAAGATGAACCTCTGAAACGCCCACCGGTTGATGCGGCAGCACTTGAAAAAATGAGAAGACCAGCAGGGTGCTGAAGAGACTTTTGACAGCCAGGGAGATGATCCCATTCTCTTTTACTGCCTCAGTGGCAACCTTGGCAGCAATGCCGATAGCAACGGTGGCTGTGCCATAACCGAGAATCATTTTTGCGCCGTCTACGATGCCGGGTTCAATATGCATGATTTTTTTCCTCTTACTCTGATAATGAAGGCCAGGCAGTAAAATGCTGCGCCGTAGCCAGTCGGTTTTGTTGAAAGGTAGTGGTGTAGATTGTCTTCATGCCGCGGCCTTAAACCATGCGGCTGTAGTCTCTGGTGCAATCGGAAACCACCAGTGGATATAGGAGCTGCGGCTGTTTTTGTAACGGATGCCTGGGTCGCCACGGCTGGGGGTAAAGGCCGTGGGGATGTCGCCATCAGTGATACGGATTGAGTGATGAAACTCATGCCCTTTGGCGCCGGATTTATCATCCCGGTAACCCAGTCCAGCCAGCCGTGGTTGCATCTGGGTAGTGAAGGGTAGTGCGCCACACATCGGCCACGGTTTGCCTTGATGGTCGATGATCTGTTCACCCAGCAACATCATGCCGCCACATTCAGCCAACAGGGGTTTGTTGGCCTCGATGTGGCGTTTTAGTGAGAGCCAGGTAGCAGAGGTTGAGAGCTGCTCAGCGTGGAGTTCGGGATAACCGCCAGGCAGCCAGACGGCATCGATGGTTGTGGGAATGGCCTCTCCTTTCAGTGGAGAGAAGAAGTGCAGCTTTGCCCCTTGAGCTTCGAGCCAATCCAGGTTGCTCTGGTAGATAAAGCAGCTGGCGGCATCTCTGGCGATAGCAATGGACTGACCACAAAGCTGGGGTGTTTTATGAGACAGTGGTGCGGTCGAGAGGTGCCGTTTGCCAAAGGCATTCAGTAGCTGTTCCTGCGCCACATGCAGTGAGCTGCTGAAATCAGGTATATCGGTTTCATCGGGCATCTTTAATCCGAGATGACGTTCGGGCAAGGTGGGGGCATTTTTGCCAACCCAGGCCACCAGTGGCGGCATATCACGCTCGATTAAGGCACTGGAGAGTAGGGCGGCATGATGCTCACTGCCCACGCGATTGGCGATAATGCCACTGATGGTGACGCCGCTTTTTGTCGCTTCATTTTGAAACCCAGCGACCAGAGGCACGATGGAGCCACTCATCCCTTTGGCATCCACGATCAGAATAACCGGCAGATCCAGGGTGCGTGCCAGATCCAGGGTAGAGCCTTTGCCACCGACCCCACGGCACCCGTCAAAAAGCCCCATCACACCTTCGATGATGGCAAGATCAGCATCGTTGTGTGCTGCTAGTTGCTGTCGACAGTGCTGCTCGCCCATCATCTGGGTATCGAGGTTGTGGGATATGTGTCCAGTCACGGCTTGATGCCATAAGGGGTCAAGGAAATCGGGACCGGCTTTGAAGGGGGCGATGGAGATCCTTTGGGCACGTAAAAACTGCATCAACGCTAAGGTGGCGGTGGTCTTGCCGCAGCCTGACTGTACGCCAGCCAATATTATCCCTTTAGAGCCCATTATGAGGCGATCGCTCCATGAGGAGTGTGCAGTGGATGCAGGGCGTTTTGGTCGTTAATTGTCAATCCTCGTAACCGATTTCAGACTTGCAGAAGGGTTAAAGGAGGGATCGCCAAATCTATTGCGAGTTGCAATAGCCAATGATTGGATTACCCCCTCTCATCGCCCTCCGCAATGACCAGGAATTTAATCTACAGGCCGGTCTCCGGACTTACGAGTGGATGCCGTTGGCCTCCCTATTTGCGCCTTCCCGCAGTGATGCAGTGGCGGTTGCAAATATTTAACTCGTCTACCGTTGCGGGGGCAGTACTGGCATTCGACCAGTTTCCCGAAACCTGTAAGCATGGGCGCAGAATAGGAAATGCGAGCCATAGCGTCAAGCACAAAGTAAAAACCCAGCTAATATGGCGGGGTTTTTGTTGAGCGATGATGTTATATGAAGCCTAATGCATGTGGTTGTGATCCATCTTTTTAGGTGCGGATGGATGCATATCATGGCCGCCATTTTTATGCTCCATTGATCCCATCTGCATGGTCATGCCTTTTACAGGAACGGTGAGCATCTTTTTGCTGCCATCGTTAAAAATCAGCGAAAGATGGATGGAGTCGCCTTTTTTGGCGGCCTGTTTCAGGCCAATCAGCATGATGTGATGTCCGCCAGGCTTCAGCATGACTTCGCCGTGTGCGGGGAGATCAATCTTATTAATGCGGCGCATCTTCATCATGCCATTCTCATGAATGTGGGTATGCAGCTCAACGGCTTTGGCAGCTTGGCCTTCAGCATCAATGAGAGAGTAAGCTTGCATGCTGCTATTGTGTAATGTCATAAAGGCAACGCTGTTTGCCTGGCCTGGTGCGGTGGCTCGAACGTAGGCATTGCTGACGGTTATATCTGCTGCGGTATCAGCAAATAGTGTCCCAGAGAGTAATGCCAGCATAAGGGATGAGGCAATGATAATAGATTGAGACAGCGGTTTTTTCATTTGCGTTTCTCCAACAATGGCTTAATGACAGCGCCAGATTTAATTATCTGGAGACTATGATTCGGTTAATAATTTGCGGGTTACTTTCAATATCTCTTGTGCGGGTGTGGCATGTGGCAAGATGGTGTGCAGTGATCCATCAGGTGCAATAACGTAGGTATTGGATGAGTGGTCAACCAAATACCCTCCCTCAGATTCACCCTCGATCTTGCGGTAGGCTGCGCCATAGCGTGTGGCTATCTCCGCCAGTTCTGTTGGGGAGCCTGTTACCCCCAGCATGGTTTCGTGGAAATGTTGGGCATATTTTTTTAGCGTGGCGACTTTGTCGCGTTCGGGGTCGACACTGACAAAAAGAGCTTGTACCTGAGCGAGTTCATTCTCTGTCATGCCATTTAATGCTTGAGCCATTAGTGCCAGATTGGTGGGGCAGATGTCAGAGCAGAAGGTGTAACCAAAGTAGATCAATACCACTTTGCCGCGATAATCCTTTAGCCGGAATGCCCCATCTGCGGAGGTCAGTGAGAAATCACCTCCGGTGGGTGCGGCTGCAATGGCATTTGGCAGGGTGACAGGCTTATCTGAGGTTGGCATTGAGGTAGATACAATCCAGCCCATTAAAATGCCGAGCGTCAGAACAGTGATGGCGGTATTGAGTTTACTCATTATCTGAATGTCGCGTGGTTTCAAAACGAAAAGGGGCAGCCAGTACACCGTTGCGGGTGGTGATCAGTACAGTGGCTTCCCAGGTCATACGTTCCAATACGCAGACAGAGAGTGTGCCTGTACCGCTGTATTCTCCATCGGCTCTCTTCTCTAAGCGAGGGCGGTTAAATCCCATGTTCATCCCCAGGCCACGAAAATCCACCTCGACTATTTGTGCAGAGATTCTGTCTGTTTTAACCGTGAGTTGCAGGGGTTTTAGGCCGACGATTGGATGGGGGGAGATGGCAAAGCTTACTTGGCCATGACCAGGGAAATGAGCTTCACAGGGGTCACTGTTCAGGTTGCAGCTAGGATTTAGCGGCGCTGTCGCGATAATATCCTTCGGTGTCTGGTTCAATATTTGCAGGCCACCGATGACGACAATGGCGATTAATACTACCGCACTTGCACCGACCCAGGTTTTTTGTGTCATAATCAAGATTCAGCTCAGAGCGTAAATTTTTCACGCCGAACGGCGAACGTCATATTAAATTCAGCGCCATCGGTAAAGGTGAGCTTCATTGTTACCTGATCGCCTTCGCGCAGTGTTGATTGGGGTTTCATCAGCATGAGGTGATAGCTGCCCGGTTCAAACTTCACTGTTTTATGTGCTGGGATATCGACCTGCTTTTCATGCACCATTGTCACCAGCCCTGTGGCCTTATCATGCACGGAGCGATGAATCTGAATATCTGCAAATGCATCACTTGTCACGCTGATCAAGCTCATGGGCTTGCGGCTGTTGTTGTCGAGGGTTAAATAGCCCGCTTGTGCAACGACATTAGGGGGCGCTTCAGCAATCCAGCGTTCTTTGATCTCAAATTGTCCTTCAGAGCAGGCGGTCAGTATTAGCATGCAAAGTGCAAAATAGAGCGATTGTGGAAGCTGCTTGGTCATGAGTGATAGTGTGTTAATGGCGTAAACCTCGAAGGGGCTAATAGTATAAGGTAGGGGCGATCTGTCGGGTATGTGACAAAATGTCGCACCGTGGGCTGTTGTGGGTGAAGGGGTGTGCAGTAGAAGCCAATGAGTCGTTAATTTGAAGTTTGACAACGGGGGCAAAAATAGAGCCCTTGCCCATTGGCGTTGGTTTTCTCTATGGGTTTGCCGCAGTGATAACAGGGTTTCCCCGCCCTGCGAAAAACATAGAAGCGGGCATCTTCAAAGTTGGCACCTTTAGCCATTAATTGTTTGGCTTGTTGCAGGTTATTGGTAATGCCTGCTGTTTTATAGGATTGATGTGATAGGTTGATAATGGCCGTGGCAAGCTGTTCCAATTTGCTGGAGCTGCACTGTTGGGCGGTTGTTTTGGATCGCATGCCTGTAATAAACAGGATCTCACAGCGCAGGTAGTTGCCAAGGCCGGCAAGGAAGGATTGATCGGTCAGTATTCCCCCCAGTTGACGGCGGCGGAATTTTGGGTGGAGTAGCCGTTCAATAATCTGCTCGGGTGTTATCTCTGATGACAGCACATCGGGCCCCAGCTTTTTTAGAAAAGGGTGCTGGGCTATCTCACTGTCTTTTAATACAGCAATATCAGAGGCGCTGTAGAGCAGGGCAGCGTGTGTGTCATTATGAATAGCCAGTCGCAACTGCCTTGAGCTGTCGGGAAGTTTATCGGTTGTCCCAGTATGCCATATGCCATAGAGCTGGTTGTGGCTGTAGATATTCAGGCCATTGCTGAAACGGGTCAGCATGGCTTTGCCTCGGGTCTCTACTGCCCAGACCTTTTCTCCGCTCAGAATTCTCTCAAATGGTTTGAGATGACTTTGTCCAAAGAAGACCTCTTCGGCTGTTTTATCTTTAATGGCGGCAGCCACCTTATCAGCAGCGCGGCGTATTTCGGGGCCTTCGGGCATCTGTTGTCTTAGTGTTCGATGTTAAAGCCCAGATTATATACAATTCACCCCCTGATTATACGCCGCCTGGAATATCCTTTATGAAAAGCCCTGAACTTCTTGCCCCTGCGGGTACGTTAAAAAATATGCGCTATGCCTTTGCCTATGGAGCGGATGCTGTTTATGCAGGGCTGCCGCGCTATAGCCTGCGGGTGCGCAATAATGATTTTCGGGAGGATAATCTGCGACGGGGGATCAATGAGGCGCATGCGCTGGGAAAGCAGTTTTTTATTACCTGTAACCTGATGCCGCACGGAGCCAAACTAAAGACCTTTATTGATGATCTGGAGCCGGTGGTGGCGATGGCACCGGATGCGTTGATTATGGCAGATCCCGGTTTGATCATGTTGGTGCGGGAGCGTTGGCCGGAGCTGACGGTGCATCTGTCAGTGCAGGCCAATACGGTGAATGCGGCGGCGGTAAAATTTTGGCAGGGAGTGGGCATCAAGCGGGTGATCCTGTCACGAGAATTGTCGCTGGATGAGGTGGAGGAGATCCGTCAGCAGTGTCCCGATATGGAGTTAGAGGTGTTTGTGCATGGTGCGCTCTGCATTGCCTATTCGGGGCGCTGCATGCTCTCGGGTTACTTCAATCATCGGGATGCCAACCAGGGCGCTTGCACCAACTCTTGTCGTTGGGAGTACAAGGTAGGTGAGTCAGATACCAGTCAGAAACGCCATCCAAAGGCGGATGAACCCCTCTTTCTGGAAGAGCGGGAGCGCCCAGGTGAGTTGATGCCAATCGAAGAGGATGAGCATGGCACCTATATTATGAACTCCAAGGATCTGCGCGCAGTAGAGCATGTCGAGCGGTTGCTGCAGATTGGGGTGGATAGCCTGAAGATTGAGGGGCGGACAAAATCCCACTACTATGCGGCTCGCACCACGCAGGTCTATCGTCGGGCGATTGATGATGCGGTGGCGCATCGCTCCTTTCAGGTGGGGCTGATGGCGGAGCTGGAAAATCTGGCCAATCGGGGCTATACCGATGGTTTCTTTGAGCGCCATGAGAGTGAGCAGTTGCAGAACTATCGCCAAAATAGCTCAGATAGTGATCGACAGATCTTTGTGGGTGAGGTGTTGGGGCAGCCGGATGGGGATGGTCTGACAGGGATTGAGGTAAAGAATAAGTTTGCTGTGGGTGATCAACTGGAGCTGTTGACCCCGTCAGGTAATCACACCTTTACCCTGGAAGTGATGTGGGATAAAAACGGCAAACCGTTGCAGGAGGTACTGGGGAGCGGTTATCAGGCGCGCATTCAGCTGCCAGTCGCGACGGATGAGATGGCGTTGGTGACACGGTATATTCAAAAGTGAAGAGAATCTTGAAGAAAAAGTGATTCTATGCGAGTTTATACAGGTTAAGCCAATGCCATTTTCTGGGCTGAGATGAGAGTCTTGGTCGTAAAGCAACAATAACTTTTGAGATCACGCCGTGCCCGGACAATTTAGACTTCTAATGGTTGCTATCAGTGGTTTGCTGCTGGTTTCAACGGCGCTGCCACTACAGGCCGCTTCACCCACTTGGGTGTGCCGCACAGCAGCCGATGGTGCAAATTGGGCGTGTTTTAAAGAGGGTGTGTCGGTTGCTGAGCCAGCGCCTATCCAAGAGGCCACCCCTGCTGTTGTCGCTCAAAAACCCGAAAAAGAAGCGATTAAACCCGCGCACATTAAGCCCGTAGAATCAGCCAAAAAGGCCGTTGATCAAGCGCTGATCTCTCGGCTTGACCGTGGGCTGGATTGGAATCAGTGCAACCGTCTTCAAAATCGCTTGGCGGCTAAACCTCAAAACAGCTCAGTGGATGATGGCCGCACCTATATTAATGCGGATGCTGCTGAGCTTTCTCACAATGATGAAGTTGGCGTTTTTACGGGCAATGTTGATGTCATCAGTGGTGACAAGCTGCTCAGTGCCGATGAGATCCGCCATGACAATAAAAGTGATGTAATGGATGTGACGGGCAGTGTCTATTTTCAAGACCCCTCGCTACGCCTTGCAGGATCAAAAGCGCAGTTTAATCTTGCAGCTGATCAAGGGTACATAGCACCGGCAGAGTATCGGCTTCCCACTGCAATGGCACGAGGCAAGGCGAGCCGCGTAGAGCAAGTGGCGAAAGGTCAGGCGCACTTTGAGGATGTTGAGTATACGACCTGCCGCCCTGGTGATAGCAGCTGGGTGCTGCGTGCCAAGACACTGGATACGGATCAGGCATCAGGTCGTGGTGAGGCAACCCACGTTAGAGTCGTGTTGGGCGATACAGTACCGATATTTTATTCCCCTTATATCAGTTTTCCCATTGATGATCGGCGTAAAACAGGGCTTTTAGTGCCACTTGTCGGGGCATCAAACGAAACGGGCACAGATGTCTCGCTACCTTATTATCTGAATATTGCCCCCAATTATGATGCCACCATTACCCCTCGCGTCATGAGTCGACGAGGGTTAATGTTGGCGGGTGAGTTTCGTTATCTAACCGAGAGCCATGGCGGTACACTTACGGGTGAGATCATCCCTGATGACAGCGATGCGCCAAAGGGTGTAGATAAGATGCGGGGTGCGCTATCAATTAAAGAGCGTGGCCGGCTCGCACAAAATTTGATACTGGATATGAATATCAATCATGTCTCGGATGATGAATATCTGGATGATTTTGGTGGCAGTCTTGCGGTCTCTTCCACACGGCAAATAGAGCGTCGAGCAGATCTTACCTACTATGGCAATGACTGGTCTATTTTTGGACGGCTACAGCATTTTCAAAGCACGGATCGAACACTGGCATCGACCAGCGAAGCATACCGTCGACTTCCGCAAGTGAAATTTTCGCTGGAACGTCCTGAACAGCTTTTTGGCTTAACCTACCACTTAGATGCTGAATATGTGCAGTTTGACCATCGCACCAAAGTGGATGGTCGCCGTTATGATCTGCGGGGTGGTTTGAGTCTGCCGATGGTTAAACCTTGGGGATTTTTCACGCCAAAGATTAGCGCACGTTATACGGGGTACTCTTTGGATAATAACGTGGTGGGTGCTGTAGATGATCCGAATCGTTTTATCCCTACCCTAAGCATTGATAGTGGTCTCTATTTTGATCGTAAAACAAACTGGTTTGGCAGCGCCATTGCTCAAACGCTTGAGCCGCGTGCCTTCTACCTGACTATTCCATATAAAAACCAGGATGATAATCCTCTCTTCGATACCTCAAGAAATGATATCAGTCTCCCAAGCCTGTTTCGGGAAAACCGCTTCAATGGCGCAGATCGTGTGGGTGATGCTCATCAGCTGACGCTGGCTTTAACATCGCGCATCATACAAGATGTGACAGGCCGAGAGTTGCTAAGGACTAGCGTAGGTTCAATTCTCTATTTTAGAGATCGGAAGGTGCAACTGAATCCTGGTCTGGCCAACGAAGATGATAGCAGCTCAGAGATTATCGCAGAGGCCTCGGCTCGTTTGGCAGATGCATGGAGTGGGCGGCTCATGGGGCAGTGGGATCCGCACCGTGATAGCAAGAACATGAAAAAGGCAACGGCACAACTGCACTACCGAGATCAAAAACGCCGCATCTTTAATATGGCCTATCGTTTTAACCGAGGCACATCAGAGCAGACCGACCTCTCAACCCGCTGGCCAATAACCCGTAACCTCAGTTTAGTTGGGCGTTTACACTACTCATTGCTGTATAACCGCACCATGGAAGGGTTTGGTGGTTTTGAATATGATGGCTGCTGTTATATTGTTCGTATTGTTGGTAGGCACTATGTAAATAAGCTTGAGAATGAGAGTGCTAATAACGCGATCTTTTTACAGCTTGAACTTAAGGGATTGAGTCGCTTCGGTAGTGATATTACAACGCTATTGGATAAAGGTATCTTTGGATACGCCTACGATAACTAATTTTAATCTCTTCATGTTTGAATGCGGTAAAATACCTTTATTATTTGTATGTAAATCGACTGTGCCACGTATTATTATGCCTATAAATTCTGCTTTACGCCCCCTTCTGTGTATCTTGTTGTTAGCCATTGTATTTTTCGGTTGCCCTGTTATTGCAGATACGATTGAAGATGTAGATAACATTGTTGCTGTTGTAAATGATGATGTCATCGTGCGCAGTGAACTTAACAATGAACTCAATCAATTGGTTACTCAACTGCGGCATAAAGGCACACGTATGCCATCCAGATCAGTGCTGGAGCGCCAAGTGCTTGAGCGGTTGATTATTAAAACACTCCAGCTTGCCGCGGCAAAAAAGAGAGGTATTGTTGTGAGTGATGACATGTTGGCTCGTACGCTGAATAACATTGCGGCAGAGAATGACATGTCGCTGGATGAGTTTCATGAGGCTTTGGATGCGGATGGTATTGGTTTTCGGAAGTTTCGAGAGGTTATTCGTGAACAGATTACCGTCTCTAGGCTGCGTGAGCAGCGAGTGGTTCGTCGCATTGAGGTTTCTAAACAAGAGCTTGAAAGCTACCTGAAAAAGGAGTCAGCTCGCTTGACTCAGCGTTCTGATTACCATCTTTATCATATTCTTATTGCAACGCCAGAAGGGGTTTCACCGGAGCAGCTTGCTGATGCCAAGTCAAAAGTGGAGCAACTGTTAGGTAAGATTCAACGGGGTGAGGTTGGCTTCAAAGAAGCCGCGATAGCTGAGTCAGATGGCCGACAAGCGTTGGAAGGTGGTGACTTGGGGTGGCGTAATGCAGCACAACTCCCCAGCTTGTTTATAGATGCTATAGCAGACATAGAGCGCGGAGATATAAGCGAACCCATCCGTAACTCAAGTGGCTTTCATTTGGTATTGTTGCAGGACTATAAGGGCGGGGAACGTCAGATTGTGACCCAAATACATGCGCGGCATATTTTAATTCGAACCAATGAAATCACCTCTGATGCTGATGCGCACAATCGATTGGCACAACTAAAGCAGCGTATTGAAAGTGGCGATAATTTTGCTTCCTTAGCACGCTCTCACTCAGATGATAAAGGGTCAGCCATTAAAGGTGGAGACCTGGGGTGGACAAACCCTGGAGACTTTGTTCCCAAGTTTGAAGAGATGTTAAAAACATTAGAGATAAACCAGATTAGTGAGCCGTTTAAATCGCAGTTTGGTTGGCATATTGTGCAGCTGCTGGAGCGGCGAGAGCACGATAATACAGAGGCGGTACAAAAAGCATTGGCGCGAGATGCCATCCGTGAGCGTAAAGCCGCAGAAGAGGGTGAGCTTTATCTGCGCAGATTGCGTGACGAAGCCTATGTTGATATTCGATTGTCAGACTCCTAGTGCCGCCCAAGCAGCCACTGCGCATTGCTATTACAGCCGGTGAGCCGGCAGGTATTGGCCCTGATCTCTGTATACAGCTTGCGCAACAGGCTAACACCTCAGAGTTGATTGTAGTGGCAGATCCACTGCTATTGGCGCAAAGAGCACGGCAGTTAAATCTTCCGCTTAAACTTACCGAGTTTAATCCTGATAGCGAGCCAGCGCCGCAACAAGCAGGCCATCTAACAATATTACCTGTAGCATTAAAAGCACCGGCTTCAGCAGGTCAACTCAATAGTGCCAATGCATCTTATGTGCTGGATACCCTGCGTTTAGCTACTGAAGGCTGTTTAAGTGGAATGGTGGCTGCATGGGTTACAGGGCCGGTTCATAAGGGTGTTATCAATGATGCGGGGTTTCCGTTTACGGGTCATACGGAGTATTTGGCTGAGTTGGCAGATGCTGCCCCTGTCATGATGTTGGCGACTACGGGGTTGCGTGTTGCACTGGTGACTACGCACTTGCCGCTCTCTGCCGTAAGCCATGCCATTACACAGGAAAGTTTAGAAAAAGTTATTCGTATTCTGCAGCAAGACTTGCAGCGATATTTTGGAATTGCTCAGCCGCATATTTTGGTCTGCGGTTTAAACCCTCATGCAGGAGAGGGCGGCCATTTGGGAAAGGAGGAGATTCACATCATCACGCCGACCTTGGATAGGCTGCGCAGTGAAGGGATGAAACTTGATGGCCCGCTACCAGCGGACACACTGTTTACCCCAAAATACCTGGAACAGGCGGATGCAGTTTTGGCAATGTATCATGATCAGGGGTTGCCTGTGCTTAAGCATCTTGGCTTTGGTCGGGCCGTCAACATTACTTTAGGTCTGCCCTTTATCCGCACCTCTGTGGATCATGGTACCGCGCTTGATTTAGCGGGCACGGGGCGAGGGAGTTGCGGTAGTTTAAAGGTGGCACTGGAGACAGCAGTGCAGATGGCAGCGCACAGAAAGGATTTAAGTCCCGACAGAGACTACTCTGCCGAGACTGTTATTTAATATAGTGCTGTACGAATAAACTTAGATTTTAGCAACCTGTTCACATATATAGTTCACTTGATGCTTGCTTAGACCTGGAAATATGGGCAGCGAAAGTGTCTCATGACAAAGCCCTTCAGCGACGGGAAGATCGCCGGCTTTGTAGCCTAAATTTGCATAGACCTCTTGCAGGTGTAACGGCTCTGGATAGCACTGGCTGTTGCCAATCTTGCATGCATTGAGTTGTTCTCGCAGTGCATCTCGGCGTGGGTGGCGAATGGTGTAGAGATTGTAGGCATGTCGATCGTTTGCACTGGAGGTAGGGGTAACCAAATCAAGCTGGGATAATGCCTCATCGTACCAAGTGGCAATCTGTCGGCGGGCAGCGATAGACTTTTCAATATTGCGTAGTTTTATGCGTAAAAGAGCGGCTTGAATCTCATCCAGACGACTGTTGTATCCTGCCTCTACGTGGATAAAGGGTTGGGTTGCGCCGTGGTTTCGCAGCTGTATCAGGCGTGCTTTAACCTCATCACTGCTGGTGGTGATCAATCCGCCATCGCCATAGCAGCCTAATACCTTGGTGGGATAAAAACTAAAGCAGCCGCAGTCACCCATGCTACCGGCACGTTGGTCGTTGTGTTCTGCGCCAAAGGCTTGTGCGGCATCTTCAATGAGATGCAGGTTGTGGTTCTTTGCAATGGCGTTAAGTGGGGTCATATCAGCGGGATTGCCGAAGATATGTACCGGCAGGATGGCGCGGGTCTTATCGGTAATGCACTGTTCTACACTGGCCGGATCGATGTTGAAGCTGTCGACCTCTACATCCGCAAATACAGGGGTTGCACCTACTAAAGAGATTGCTTCTGCGGTGGCGAAAAAGGTGAAGGGGGTGGTGATGATTTCATCCCCTGAGCCCATGTTGAGTGCGCGCAGTGAAAGCACCAGTGCATCGGTGCCACTGGCGACTGCAACAGCATGTTTTGCGCCAATATAGGCAGCCGCTTCTTCTTCGAATGCCTGCACATTGGGGCCGAGAATAAAGGCACCACTGGCACCGACACCATCAATGGCCTGCATCCATTCACTGCGCAGTGCTTGGTACTCTTGCTGTAGGCTCAGGTAAGGCACACCCTGAGGGAATTGATGCTGTTGATTGCTCATTGGCCTATGATCTCCTTCACTTTGAGTGCAACCTCTAATGCCTCTAATCCAACGTGGCCATCGACCAGTGGTTTTTGCCCTGTATTGATGCAGTCAATGAAGGCAGCCAGCTCAGTATCCAGTGGTTTGATGGGTTCAATATCGATCTTTTCGACGCTGATTTCGGGCCACTCTGAGCCAGGGTTGGGTTTGGGATAGGCGGTTTCAATGCGCTGTTCAATAAAATCGAGCGATTGGTAGAGGTTCTCTTCAAACACTCGAATGCGGCGCAGTTTCTTTTCTGATACGCGGCTGGCAATGACGTTGGCGACGGCACCATTGGCGAATTCCAGTCGAGCATTGGCGATATCGATGTGATCTGTCAGTACCCTTGTGCCAACAGCGGCAATGGCGGTGATCTCTGAGTTGACCAGAGAGAGTATGATGTCGATATCATGGATCATGAGATCAGATACGACATCCACATCCGTTGCTCGTGCTACGAATTCACCCATGCGGTGTGCTTCAATAAAGCGGGGTTTGGAGATACGGTCAGCCAGTGCCATAACACCGGCATTGAATCGTTCCAGATGACCAATCTGCAAGATGCTCCCCATCTTGTTTGCTAGCTGTACAATCTCCCGCCCTTCGTCACAGCTGGTGGCAATGGGTTTCTCAAGCAGCATATGTACGCCTTGCTCAAGAAATGGGCGGGCAACTTCAAGATGTGCGGTGGTGGGGACAACAATACTCACAGCATCTATCTTTCCAATGAGATCTTGGCTGTTGCTGTAGGCCTCGCAGTTGCATTCAGCGGCAACTTTAGTCGCGGTTTCGGTATCGCTATCAACAATGCCAACCAGTTCAACATGAGCCATGCGGGAATAGATGAGGGCGTGGAATCGGCCAAGATAGCCAACTCCTACTACCCCAACGCGGGTCTTATTTGCCATAAAGGTGAATCCTGAGTATTTCTGGGGGTGTGACAGAGCGAATGGCCGAATTCTAGCATATAGAAATTAGCGGCTCGATAGGTTTAACGCTTAGGTTGAGGTGGGCGCTCTGCAATTAGGGCTTTGAGTTTTATACGGTGCTGGCCTCTCCAACCATTGATAGTGACGATAGCGCCGGGTGGCTGCATGGCGATGGTGTTGAGAATGTCGCGCGCATCACTGGATTTTATGTTATTGATCTGTGTAATGATGTCACCAGGCGCAATGCCTGCCAGATCAGCCGGCCCTTGCTCTAATACGCCAGAGATTAGAATGCCTTTAACCTGTGGTAGGCCAAATGATTCTGCCAGTTCAGGGGTGATATCTTGTGCCATGATGCCCAGCCAGCCCCTGACCACGCGTCCGTGCACCAGTAGTTGTTGCATGATCCCTTGAGCGAGTGAGACAGGGATGGCGAATCCAATACCTTGAGAACCTCCTGTTTTGGAAAAAATAACCGTGTTGATTCCGAGTAGTTGGCCGTGGGCATTGATGAGTGCCCCCCCTGAATTGCCTGGATTGATGGCGGCATCCGTTTGAATAAAATCCTCAAAGGTATTAATGCCCAATCGGTTGCGTCCTGTGGCACTGATAATGCCCATGGTCACTGTTTGGCCTACGCCAAAAGGGTTGCCTATGGCCAGTGTTACGTCGCCTACCTCTATCTGCTCAGTATCGCCCAAGCTAATGGCGGGGAGATTCTTAGTATGGGCAAAAAGTACGGCCAGGTCGGTATCGGGGTCAACGCCGACAACGGCCGCAGGGATACTGCGGCCATCATGCAGCACCAGTTGTATCTCACTTGCGCCTTCTATGACGTGATTGTTGGTCAAAATATAGCCGCGAGAGTCCATAATTACGCCAGACCCTAAGCTGTTCTCTTGCTGTTGACGTGGCTTGGTTGTAGGTTGATCTTTAAAAAAAGAGCGGAAGGCTGGGTCATCAAAGATGGGGTTGCGTGGTTCAGTGATAAGCTTGGTGGTAAATATATTGACCACGGAAGGCGCGGCTTTTTTGACCGCAGTGGAATATGATGCTGGCTCTTTTTGTATGGTTAATAGTGTGGGGATGGGCAGATGTTTGTTCGTTTGGGGTGTTGTGTCAGGGGCGTTGGTTCTGTTATTCAGCAGGCTTGGCTGTAGGATAAGCACGACAAAAGCGACTGCAAGACCCGCAGTGATTGATGTTAAGGCAAAAGAAAATAACTTCCGTAATTTCATAGATACGCATAATCTATCAATCCAGATAGAAAAACCAGTCGTAGTTTTAGGTGATGAACGATGATCGAATTAGTTGATTTAGAGGCGTACTGTAATGAGCTTTTGGATATAGATGCGTTTCAGGATTACTGTCCCAATGGGCTGCAAGTCGATGCAGGGCGGTCTGAGGTGCGAAAGATAGTCACCGGTGTTACGGCTAGCCAGGCGCTAATTGATGCGGCAATTGCAGCAAAAGCAGATCTGTTACTGGTGCATCATGGCTATTTTTGGAAAGGCGAGCCGGAGCCATTGACGGGTATTAAGGGTTGCCGAGTGAGGGCTTTAATGCAGGCAGGCATAAGTCTGCTTGCTTATCATCTTCCGTTGGATGCCCATCCAGAACTGGGTAATAATAGGCAGCTGGCAGAACAATTGGGTTTTTCATCTGCCTGCGCAGTCAAAGATAGTTTGATTTGGCAGGCTAATTTAGAGCAGCCATTGGATGCTGCTGAGCTGGCGCTTCGTTTGGCTAGCACCCTTGGCCAGCAACCCATGCATATTTCAGTTAAAGATAAGCCAGTGCAGCGGGTGGGGTGGTGCAGTGGCGGGGCACAAGATGCGATTGAATTAGCATCAGCACAGGGTTTAGATGCTTTTATAACAGGCGAAATATCAGAGCGAACCGTGCATTTGGCACGCGAGCTGAAGATCCATTTTTATGCCGCTGGACACCATGCTACTGAAAAGTTTGGTGTGCAAGCATTGGGTGAACATCTTGCTGAGCATTATAAATTAGAGTATCAATTCATCGATATATCTAATCCAGCTTGACCTAATTAACTGCTTGTAACAGAATACCCCATCAATTTGCTCGGTAAATGCAAAATAGTATTGCCGTAATAAGAAATTTCAGTGAGTCATTAAGTCTCACTAAAATAAAAATCCCAGGTCTATCCAGATTTATCTTCCGGGAGTAAACAGTATGAGCGCAGCAGGCGTGGATCTAAAAAAACGACGGTTTCTTACCACCGCAACGAGTGCCGTTGCGGGTGTGGGTGCTGTTTTTGTAGCCGTTCCTTTTCTGGGTTCCTGGGCTCCTAGCGCAAAAGCTAGAGCCGCAGGTGCACCAGTAGAGGCAAACATTAGTAAGCTTGAGCCAGGTCAGATGATGACCGTCAAATGGCGCGGTAAGCCGGTATGGGTTGTACGCCGTACCAAGCAGAATCTAGCTGATCTGTCAAAGTTGACTGATCAATTGCTTGATCCTAATTCAGAGATGGGTCAGCAACCAGCGTATTGTAAGAACGAGCACCGCTCACGCAAGCCAGAATATCTGGTTGCAGTCGGTGTTTGCACGCATCTGGGTTGCTCTCCAACCTATCGCCCAGACATGGCGCCAGCAGATTTGGGGGCAGACTGGGTGGGGGGGTTTTTCTGCCCTTGTCACGGTTCACGCTTTGATTTGGCTACCCGCGTGTATAGCGGTGTACCCGCACCTAAGAACCTGGAAATACCAAAGTACTACTTCAAATCTGAGGCTGTGGTTCTGATCGGTGAAGATGGAGGGGCAGCATAATGAGCTTTATTAATTGGGTCGATGAGCGCTTTCCTGCAACCAAGGTGTGGAATGAGCACCTGGCAGAATACTACGCGCCAAAAAACTTTAACTTCTGGTATTTCTTTGGCTCTCTTGCCATGTTAATGCTGGTAAACCAAATCCTGACAGGCGTCTGGCTGGCCATGAGTTATAAACCGGATGCTGACTTGGCTTTTGGTTCGGTTGAATACATCATGCGTGATGTAAATTGGGGTTGGCTGATTCGCTACATGCACTCAACCGGCGCCTCGTTTTTCTTTATTGTCATCTATCTGCATATGTTTCGCGGAATTATGTATGGCTCCTACAAGGGGCCTCGTGAATTGTTATGGATTATCGGCATGATTATTTATGTCGCCATGATGGCAACGGCCTTCATGGGCTACTTGCTACCTTGGGGGCAGATGTCCTTTTGGGGTGCTCAGGTTATTGTGAATCTGTTCACGGCTGTGCCTTTTATAGGTGAGGAGCTGGGTGTCTTCATTCGTGGTGATTTTGTGATCTCAGATGTCACCCTGAACCGTTTCTTTGCACTGCACTTCCTGTTGCCATTTGTATTGGCTGCATTGGTATTTGTGCATATTGTTGCACTGCACAAGGTCGGATCAAACAACCCAGACGGTATCGAAATCAAGAAAAATAAGGATGAAAATGGCATCCCACGCGATGGTATCCCATTCCACCCTTACTACAGCGTTAAAGATATTATGGGGGTTGTAGGCTTCTTGATTATCTTCAGTTTGGTGCTTTTCTTCTCACCCGAGATGGGCGGCTATTTTATTGAGCATCCAAACTTTGTACCTGCTAACCCGTTGCAGACACCTGAGCATATTGCGCCGGTATGGTACTTCACTCCGTACTACGCCATCCTGCGTGCCGTTCCATCTATGATGGGTTCAGCGTTTCCAGGCGTTGTTGCTATGGGTGCCGCGATTGTCTGCTTCTTCTTTCTACCTTGGTTAGATAAGAGTCCCGTTAAATCCATGCGTTACAAAGGGCCTATTCAGAAAGTAGCGCTGGGCATCTTCGTAGTGTGCTTCATTATTCTCGGTATTTTGGGTACCTTGCCAACAACAGCGGGCAGAATGCTGCTGGCACAAGTCTGCACGACACTCTATTTCGCATACTTTTTACTGATGCCTTGGTACAGTAAAATCGATTCAACAAAACCTGTTCCAGAGAGGCTGACCTAATGAAAAAGCTGATCATTGCATTGATGTTATTTGCGACGCCTATGCTTAGCATGGGGTCAAGTGGTGCCCATCTGGACGATGCGAATATTGACCTGGGTGACAAAGAGTCACTGCAGCGTGGTTTCAAATACTTTGTCAACTATTGCTTGAGCTGTCATTCTGCCAAGTACCAGCGTTTTGAGCGTACGGCTAATGACCTGGGGCTATCTGCTGATGATGTTAAGCAGAACCTGATGTTCACAACTGATAAAATCGGTGGAACCATGGATATAGCCTTAAATCCTGTGGAGGCTACGGGCTATTTTGGTGTAACACCACCAGATTTAAGTGTGATCACTCGTGCTCGTGGCTCAGACTGGGTTTATACCTATCTGCGCAGCTTCTATCTGGATGATGGCAAATCAACCGGTGTCAACAACGTGGTTTTCCCTGATGTTGGCATGCCGCATGTATTGTGGGAGCTGCAGGGTTGGCAGGAAGCCCGCTTCAAAAAAGATGAGCATGGCCAGATGAAGTTCGAGAAGTTTGAACTGGTCAAGGCGGGCAGCATGTCTACGGAAGAATTTGATGGAGCCATGCATGATCTGGTGAACTTCATGACTTACCTGGGTGATCCATCACGGGTGGAGCGCGAGGCTCTGGGCGTGAAAGTCATTCTCTTTCTGCTGGTGCTGTTCGTATTGTCTTACCTACTGAAGAAAGAGTACTGGAAAGATATTCACTAAATAGAAAATTGCAGTAAAAAAACAGGGGCGCACAGTTTTCATGTATACTGTGCGCCCCTTTTTTGTTTTTTGGGTTCCCTTTTCGGTTCTTGAATTAAGATACTCTGGAGTGGCTTAAATGGCCGTAGTTTCTAATAAACGCCCTGTGATGACTCTCTACTCAGATGCCATGAGTGCCTACAATCACCGCGTTCGAGTAGTACTTGCAGAAAAAAATATTATGGTTGATATCATTAATGTCGACCCGCTAGATCCATCTGATGACATCATGGGTCTCAATCCATATGGCATCTTGCCTACCTTGGTGGATCGTGATCTGACGCTGTATGAGTCACGCATCATTATGGAATATCTTGATGAGCGTTTTCCTCATCCGCCATTGTTGCCGGTAGACCCCGTTTCTCGTGCCTCTGCACGCCTGTTTATGCATCGAGTTGATGTCGATTGGTATGAAAAGGTGAACCGCATATTAATTGGTGGTTCAAAAGCAACGGCAGCACGCAAAGAGCTGAGGGAGAGCCTGATAGGGGCTGCGCCTATATTTACAGCGAAGCCATTTTTTATGAGTGATGATTTGACGCTGGCAGATTGCAGTATTGCACCCCTGCTATGGCGCTTGCCTGAATTTGGTATTGAGCTACCTTCCCAGGCTCAATCTGTGTTGGATTATGCCCAGCGTATGTTTGCGCGGGAATCATTTCAAGAGAGTCTCTCTGAGGCAGAACGAGAAATTCGATCCTGATTTCTAATCGACCTTATCTGATCCGCGCCCTGTTTGAGTGGTTGATGGATTGTGATCTAACCCCTTATCTGTTGGTTGATGCAATGCACAAGGGTGTCGTTGTGCCCGAGCAGCATATAAAGGATGGTCGTATCGTACTTAACATTAGCCCCAATGCAGTCCAGGAGTTGCGGCTTGAAAATGAGCTGATCTCTTTTAGCGCACGTTTTGATGGCGTGCCAATGGTGGTAAGTTTTTCACCATTGGCTGTATTGGGGATCTACTCAAAAGAGGATGGGTGCGGCATGCTGTTTCCTGATGACGCTGATGGCGATATTGATGGCTCGCCGGATGATGAGCCCAGCCCACCTAAATCTTCTCGTGAACGACCCAGCCTTAAGGTTGTTAAGTAGAGTATGCGGTTATATTGGGGGGCGATTTTATCGGCTCCAATCTTTAGTGGCTGATCAACCCCATGCTAAGCTCCTCTTGCCGGATGCCGATTAAGATGAGATGCCCCATATGTCGGTCTTCACCATCATCGCTGTAGTCAAAGCGGTAGGTTCTTCGCAGTTTAACCCCTTCTGTGCCCCAGCGAATGCCGACTCGGTGTAGTGAGACTGTTTGGTCTAAAAGCTGAACGTCGCGTTCTTTGCAGGCCCTGCCGCAAATAGTGATAGCCCTCTCCTGTGAGCGTAGGCTGTCTAAAAATAGCCAGCCAATAATGATAAGAAGCATTATTATTGCGAAGTTTTCATGCATAAGAAAAGGTTAGGCTCTGTTTAGTCGATGGTGATTTAGCATATTATCACTGTTTATCCTAGAAAAATCAGTTAACCCTACTGGAATGCCAAATTCAGTATAAATCCACCAAATTAAATCCGTGATGAGCTATACAGGTATTGGTGGGTCAATTTGGTTGTTTCCTCTGATATTGGTCTTAAACTTCTCCATAGCTTTTT
>JAJRWL010000118.1 GCA_024276875.1 Gammaproteobacteria bacterium | reverse complement strand
TTCAACTGAACCGTCTATAGAATTGGTAGCGGGGGCAGGATTTGAACCTACGACCTTCGGGTTATGAGCCCGACGAGCTGCCAGACTGCTCCACCCCGCACCGGCGAAGCGCATAGTATATCTGTTCTATATTTTTAGCAACCCCTAGCCTTGTCCAATATGAAATAAGTCTGAATATACTTAAATAGTTACATTGCTACCAGTTGTTGATGTCTACGCATAGCGTATTGCCTTAACCCAGTCTCCAGACCCATTGCCAAAGCATATTCATAGGCGTCGATAGCTCCCTGCCAGTCCTGCTGCACCTGCAAAGAAATAGCCAACCCCAACCACCACTGCCCTTTCTCTGGATTCAAGGCAAGGGAATCAATATACACCCTGACTGCTTCAACATGTCGGCCATTGCGTTGATAGAGCCATGCCAGCAGTGCCAGATAATCCGCATCCTGCATCGCCAGGTATTGGGCTTTCTCCATCTGTTGCAAGGCTACTTGCATCTGACTCTGACTTGCCAAGATGCGTGCCAGGGATTGAACATAAGGGTAATGTAGCGGTGCAGATTCAATGCCTGCCAATAATAGCTCATGCGCCTTACTCAAACGTCCCTGCTCTATCATCAGCTGGACGGCCAATGTACGCGCTTTAATATGACCAGAATCCAGACCCAATGCAATCCAAAGTGTGGCTTCGGCATCCATAACTCTGCCCTGCTGATAGAACCCGAGTGCGCTCCGGTAAATGCTGGATGCCTGTTCAGTTAATGTCAAAACAGATGGTGTTTTACGCACCCTGGCCTGTTGGGCAGGCATAATAGATAACTCAGTATCCAGCACGGCAAACTGCCATGGCTTTTGTCTTGATATGCGTGGCAACAGTGGCTTTGGCTCTACCTTATGAGATGCAGATAACGTCATATCCAACCAAACAAACCATTGTGACGCTGATCCTATGGCTACCGCTACATCCTGTAGTGCCACCTGCTCGATGTTGGGAGAGAAGGTGGACAACTCCGCATTTAGTGCAGAAAAGCCCTGCGTCTGAGGCTCCACAGCCACCGGTGTCATTGCTTTTATGGAGGTTGGATTTGGCTCTGCACGGGTCAACCGCCAAGAGTAGTTTCGCCATATGCCTGTCACGACCAGCTGTTTAGATATCCAGGCAGGTGGGCGATTCAGGCTGAGCTGTAAATCATATTTCATCCACTTGTTGTTCCAACCAACCGGTTGGGATACTGGTTGCAACGCTATTAAAGGGGCATGGGTTTGGCTGCGCTGCTGCCAATGCCAACCTAATATGAGCAACACAGCCAATACACTATTGAGTGCAACACTCAAAAAAGGAATATAGCGACGTAAAATAGTAAGCGGTACAGCGGCGGGGTTATTATCGGTTTCTTTAGCATCCACAGACAATGGGGCTGCTGTTTCAAATGATCGCCCCTCTTCACTTGGCGCGCTGGACTCCAACGGTAAAACAATAATACGAGCAGACTCATCATTTAACTCGTACTGTAGTTCTTTTAGTGCCTGCATGGTTATTTCTCCCTTGCGCCCCGCATCTGTTGTATACGATCCCGTGCAGCTTGCGCCACAGCACTCCAGGCCTGCCCATTTTTTACAACGGTAGGTTTGATCAAGATAACCAATTCACTTCTGGCCTGGGCCTGTAGTTCATGGTGAAACAGGCCACCTATTCCAGGAAGATCACCCAACCCAGGTGTGGATGCATCCTTGCCAATACTGCGCTCTTTCATCAAACCCCCAATAACAATCACCTGGCCACTGCGCGCACGCACAATACTGTCAGATTCCCGCACGCTGCTTGCCGCCGTTGGCAGTGTCCAGGTACCATCTGCGCCAAGATCAACGACCTTTGAGGCTTGCTTGACCTCACTTATTGTAGGATGCACATGCAGGATCACGTTATCATCCGCATCAATCTGTGGCGTAACATCCAGTGCAATACCAGAAAAGAAGGGTAATAGCTCCAATGCCGGCCTGCTCCTTGTCGTTATCCCCTCTACGGTTGATTGCCCTCCTCCAGTGACATTGGTTACAAAATATTCATCCCCACCCACCTTGATCACCGCTTTTTGGTTATTCATGGTTGAGATACGCGGGCTGGATAAGACATGCACATTACCCTGTCGTTTTAACAGCTCTATAAACGAGGAAAACTGATCTCCTTTTGTGAGTGATGCCGCAAAAACACCACCAAAGGCAGAACTGGTTATGCTCCCTGAAGAGTCAAACTTTTGGCCAGGTGCCAAGGGGACACTGTTACCGGCAATTTCACTAAGTGCCGCACTGCCAAGCACTGTGCCTCCGCCCACCTGCGCCAACCCCAATGACCAGCTACCTGCATTCATTAAGGTCGCCCAATTGATACCTGACTGGTAGCCATCATTGAGTTCCACCTCGATAACCTTGGCCTCCAGGATAACCTGGCGCACAATTGAATCCTTGGCTTGCCCAAGAAGCGTTTCAACCAGACGCAAATCCGCTGGAAATCCACGCACAACGACCGTGCCAGATTGTGGGTTGAGTCCTATTGCTCGCCCAGAGGCATCAACCACGGCAATAAGCTCATCTTGAGTGCTGCTCTGTCCTTGCTTTTGTCCTTGTCTATGTGTTGTTACATCAATACCCAGCAGCGCAATGATCGTGTTTTTCAGGTTGACCCAGAATCTATCTTTTGATTCCGTATCCAGCATTACACCGGTTCCGCCTTCTGCCAACCCACTGGAAGCCACCTGGGTGGTGGATTTCCCTGTGCGCTGCATATTGATATAGTCAACCGTGAACGTGCGAGTCTGAAGCTGCGGCATAGAGAGCATGTATGTGTTACCGATACGCCTGTACTCATAGCCATAAATCTCCCGCACCGCATCCAGCACCTCTTGCAGGGTGACATTGTTCATATCCAGGGAGATCTCACCGCTCATATTCGGATCAATAACCACGTTATAGCGCGTCCCCTTTACCAGGCCTATAAAAAACTCCGTAGCAGGTGCTTGCATCACAGAGAGGTCAAAACGCTCTTCAGGGGTAGTGGCGGGTTGCTTCAATGCAGAAAGAGCAGGGACTGGCATCAATGCCTGCGCTACCTCTGGCGGCACATCAGCAATAGGTTGTGGTGCTGCCACAGCCGCTTCAGCCAACGCGGCATCTATATGCTTATCAACGGTTAACTGCTCTTTTATGCCCATGTTGCTGCAACCGGCTAAAGCAAAAAACGCCAGTATTATGGGCACGTAGCAGAAAAACCTATTTTGAAATAACATCATCTTCTCCTACCGCTTGCTCGGACTCTTCGCTCGTTACCTGGTAGCGAGCCAAATCTAAAATAATCCGCTCCCCAAAACGCCGGGCAATAACCTGTTCAGACCGTATTTTGATGATTTTCGCATCTGCAATGGTTATGCCCTCCTCTACCATTTCTCCATTGATCACGGCTAAGCGTCGTTTAGGGGCGATCAACGTATATTGGAGTAGCAATTTTGGCGGCAATGCTTGGGTTGACTCTTCACCTATTGACCCCATTAGATCACTGATCAGACCTCTTTCTTTTTCACCATTCAAACCCTTAAACACCAGATCAGGCCGGGTTGGATCCGGCAAGTTACGGAGGTCATCCTGCGCCCACAACAGACTCGATAGCAGCATACAACTCACCGACAGTGCACAAATCAAGGAGGCATATTTTTGGCTAGACATACCGCTCTATGCCTCCTCAAGGGTCAGTGTATAAATTTCCAGGGTCAGTATCGGCTGCATGCCTTCTCTGGCCACCAGCTCCGTTTTGTGCCAAAACACCTTCCAGGGCAGTGCCTCCAGAGATCGCAGATACCTGACCAGATCCCTGTACTCTCCCTGTAGTTTTAAGGTGGCTTCACGCTTAAAGAGCGGCGAGGCAAGATCGCCTTCTTCAGACAGGGGCACTGGTGGCCGGTTTTCAACGCTCAATATGTGTACCGAAGGATTTCTGGAGAGCAGTTTATTAAAGAACTGGGTCATCTGATCCGGTGCAATAATATGTCGGCTAAGGGTATCAATCTCACTCTCAGCCAACTGCAAATCCCGCTTAAGTTTGGCTAACCGTTCCCGCTTGGGGGCATCTGGATCTGCAACACGTTCACTCTCCAACTGCTCCATTTGTTGCTTTAGCTGTATCCCCAGGCCTTTCTTGACCAGGGTCTCTCTTTTTATATCGGCAATCAGCGACACCAGCGGCTGATGGATGCCATACATAGCCATCATCAGTAGCAGACCAATTACGCCAAAAAAAAGCAGCAGACGTTCACGCTGCTCACGACGATCAAAACGTCGTGTCCATTTACGGGATTGGATGCGCAGAACCTTCATAGATTTCCCGACTCCACCGTAAATATGCAGCAGCTTGGGCTGTCCCCTATTACATCTGCCTTTTTGATCTTGAAGTTATTGAACTGAGTTCCCGAAAAGCTGTTTTCATTCGACAGTTTTTCCAGATAAAGGGGGACAAGCTCGGCACTACGGGTCTGCCCCGTCATCTTTATATTGACACCACTGCCTGAGATAACCAGGTGAGTCAGCCATACTCCAGGCACACTTTGCCTGGCCAAGGCAATGAACAGATCTGAATAACCGGAGGTCTCACCAAACAGATCGCCTTTCAGCGCATTTCTCAGGCGATCTTTTGGCACAAAGCGCTCTTCAAGGGCGTTGATCTTGCCATCGAGGGTTGCATCCACTTTAGGTAGTGCCGCCTCATTTTCTAATGCCTTGATTTTTATCTGAAGCTGGCTGTGCTTTTGCGCATGTATATTGAATTCACCATAGACCAGATAGAGTTGTCGCCCATCTACAATACCGATGACCAGCATCAATAGGCATACCAGAATGGTCAGCAGCATCATCAGCCTGCCTGATGGCCAGTCCCCTTGGTTTTTTAGCTTGGCTGGAGCCAGGTTGATCTGCTGTTTCATGCCTTGCCACCTTCATCACGCAGGGCGGCACCGATGGTGGCAAAGCAGCGAGCCAAGAGTTCATTAGTGGGCAACTTCCCTTCCCAGCTTAGTATTTGTGAAAGATCCAGCGGCATAATCGGTATATCAATGATACCTTGCAGATGTTCCATCAAGCCTTGCGTGGGCATCTGTGAGGGAGCCAGTACAATCTGCTCCACGGCTGGACAGTCCACGTAGTGCGTTTCCAAGTATTCTGTTGAGCGTTGCAGTTCAAGGATGATCTGTTGGTAGTGCCCGCTGAGGGCATCCTCTCCAGCCTGGCTGTCCAGTGCAATATAGATGCGCCGGACAAGGTAGATAAAGCCACCATAATGCAGGCTAATAAGGATACTGTGGCGATGAAAAGAGAGCATTGCAAGAGGCTTGTCCGCCCCCGGCAACAGCTTGACCAGGTTGTGCTGCGCTATTTCAGGTATATCTATGACTCGAAGCCGCATCCCCGCATCAGCAAACAACTCTACCCGTTGGGTAATGGCCTCATTTTTTGCCACCACAGCATAGAGTCGCTTAACCTCTGCCGCCCCACTGGGTTGCGGAAATTCAAAATAATCAATGGCAGCACCATGCACGGGAAAATCAACCTGCTTCTTAATCTGCCAGCGCAGGGCAGATTGCAGCTCCTCAGCCGGAATATCAGGGAAATCAGTCAAAACCAGCTTGTAATCCTGGTCATCCAGAACCGTGACGCAGTGGTTCCGATCCAGGCCATAGTCCAGTGACAGCTGGCCTAACAGGTTGAGCAGGCTCTTGCCCCGGGTGAGAGGATGGTGCGCCCATAGTTCCACATTACGGGAGGGACCATTCTCATCAATACCCATTCGCACCAGGGTAATACCCTGGGAATGGATACCCACTGCTGTGAGTCCCTGACTGCTCTGTTTTTTCTGCAATAGAGCCATAGGCTCAAATGTCTCGTTTAGGTTTAGGAATATATGTACTAGCGGTTGATAGGGCGAAATATTTAGGAAAAAGAGTGATTTCGCTGTGATTCTTAAGGGAGTAAAAAACAGACTCCAACCCATGGTTTACCCCATCGAATACAGGGAATAGGTGGATTAGGAATCGGGTTCCCGCCACTCCAGAAGTTTAGGGGAGCCTGGGGTATCCGGCAGAAAATAGATGCCATAGAGGGTATTGGAGGTGAAAGAGCTCTGCTCTGTCCAACTGCTGCCGTTGTAATAGAGGTGCTTACCACTATCACCCACGGCGAAACATTCATTGGCAGAGGCGCAGGAAATAGCGTTCATGTCCTGGGGTGCAGCATCGAGCAGCATCTGTTGGCTCCAGCTTGAGCCGTTCCAATGGAGGATAGTGTAGTAGTCACTTCCGCCCATCATGCCTCCACTGCTTGTTTTATCCCCCACCGTCCAGCAGTCATTGGAAGCAGGACAGGAGATACCTCTGAGAATACGGGAACTGACAGGGCTTTCAGCAATGCTCTGCAGACTCCAAGTACTGGGGGCGTTGCCAGTACCCGTCCAGAGATGAAAGTAGGATGAGTTGTTCTCACCTGCACTGCGGCAATCATCATCTGCATAGCAGTCAATGGCATGCATCTCATAGGAGGTATTGTAATAATCTCGTGTCCAGCCAGTGCTATTGCCGCGATAGACATCACCTTTGGTAGACCCTCCCATCATCCCAGATGTTTCACCTTCCACGGTGTAACAGGTGGTTGAAGGGCAATCCACACCCTGAAGGTTATCCGACGTGCCCACACTGCTGGAGACCCAACTGCTACCATTCCAGTAACGCATGACACCATTGTTGCCAGCGGCATAGCATTTATTACCATCATTAGGGACACAGGATATGCCATTCAGGTTATTGCTTGTGCCACTGGTGCTATCACTCCAGACAGTGCCGTTCCAATGACGCGCCTTGCCACTGGCACCCACTGCCCAGCAGTCATCAGTGGCCACGCAATAGACAGCAAGCAGGGTAAGGGAACCGGAGGAAGTCACCAGGCTCCAGGCGCTGCCATTCCAGCGCCATATATCACTGTTTGCCCCCACGGCCCAGGCATCATTGGAGGGTATCGGACTACTCGAACCATCATCCAGAATGCCTTCAATAGTACGGGTAACCTTGGCACTGGTAATCTTGCCTTCTACTCGCACCCGGCATTCACTGGCTCCCAGGGCAGTGCTACCATCAAAGTGGGTGCTGTAGCTGTTGGTTATGGTAAAGCTGCCACGCCCGATACTGTGAGGACCATCGCTGGCCAGGGAACCACAAGCTGTACCGCTGCCAAAACGTTTGGTGGCTCGTTCCAGGCCACTTTCAGCCAGCAGCATCGCCTCAACGGCATCCCCTTGCAGAGAGGCATTAAAGGCAGCAGTGCCGGCTGAGCGTGTCACCACCTGTTGGGCAAAAAAGATTACGGCCAGCAGAAAGAGGGCGAGGATGACGGTTACGGCACCACGTTGGCGACTCAAATGGGGGTGATTAAAAAAGCAGTTTCTGGTCATCATTGGGTATTCCTCAGGGCAATGCGGGTACGCTGTGGATAGGTGCTGCCATCCTCCTCCAAGGTTAGGCTGATTTGAACAAAGCTAATATTGCTATTACTGGTAGCCAGGGTACTGCCATCAGACTGGTAATAAGCAAAGGCCAGGCTATTGACCTGATCAGTCAGGGTCGAGGTCACGCTGGGGCTGGAGTATTGCAGGCTGGCATTGGCTCCTGAGCTGGTGAGGGTGACGGCAGTGCCATCCCGCTTGGTAAAACTCAAGGTTCCCACAGCCATAGTACCAATGACGAAGTTACTGCCATTATGATCAGTCTCACGTACCTCACGGGCTATGCGCTCCATGGCATAACGGAGTTTGCCCAGGGTCTCGGTGGTTTCACTCAGCTCGGTATAGGCTCTCAGGCTGGTATCCATCACAGGCCAGCTGACAGCCGCCATGATGCCCATAATCGTGATGGTCATCACCAGCTCGATAATGGTAAAACCCTGGCTTTGAATTCGGGATGACCGTGATGGGGAGCTGTACTGCCGACTATTCACGTTAATAATCCACCAGCATGAAGGTGTCGGTATCGATGGTGTCCGCTCCCTTGATTATGCTAATTGCAACCAGCTTACAGGAAGCCCCTGAGGGACAAGGGCTTCCTGTATAGGGGGCAGTAATACTCAATGAGCGCGTGTAGCCATTAAAGTCTGATAGCACATTACAGCTGCTACTGGTGATACTGGCATAACCGTTGATTCGACGTTGCAGCATCAGGTGCTCAGCACACTCCTGTGAGAGCTGGGCTGCAATGGGAACCTCTTGCTCCGTATCCAACCATTGGGCAACACTGGCAAAACCACCCAGCAAGGGGATGGCCGCAATACTGAAAACAACAATCACAATAACCAGCTCAATGAGCGAAAAGCCCGCAGAACAGTGTCTGGATTTCATGGCTATGATTTGCTCACAAAGCCCGTAATCGGTGCAGTGGATACCACTCGGCTATTACCACCGCCACTCAGGGTAAAGGTGCGGACACCCGATAGCAGGCTACCCGTGCTGTTAGGTCGCCCCAGCTTGTCAAAATCTGTATCCGTACCAACCAGGGTGATGCCGCTATCCAGGGTCACGCTAAAGGCCTGGTTAGTAAGCGGGTCAGTGATAACATCACCCGCCGTAGCACAGGCGGCAGTACCACTGCTGTTAACGCAGGTAATTTGGTAACTTCCGGAGGAGACATCCAGTCGCAGATTCTCTCCCCAGGCCATAGCTAAGGACTGGGTGTAGCGGATATCACTCATCAGCTGGTCTGCCTGATAACCGACCGTATTGGCACCACTGGCTTGGAAGCGTGGCATGGCGAAGGCGGCAAGAATACCAAGGATACTGATCACCATTACCAATTCCATAATGGTGAAACCGGACATTGCTTTAGGTGGATCACTCAATGTTTGAGGCTTCTGTTTATATAACTGAGAAAAGATGCCTCCCGTGATATTGCAACACTGCGAAGGCATCTTTCGGGACACCCTTACTCCTGTTTTCAGGGCGATGTTGATCTGCTTCAGAAACTCAGTGCTCATTAGACAACACATCGTTTCTATGCCGCTAGCCGTTAGGGTGTCAAGCCACTAACACAGCCGACGGTATTGCCCACTGCCGCAGTTGCAGCAGTACAAGCAGAATCAGTGAAGGTCAATACGGTATAGGTAGTACCATCTATATCCACCTGAACCCCAGTTGCCGCAGCAACGCCACCATCTACCTGGGCGGCAAGCTCTGTCACTGACACTGCACCAGGGGGGCTCTTAGCTGCAATAGCAACAGCCCAGCCTGATTTGACTGATCCTTCCAATCCCGCCTTTGCTGCATTTGTAGCCCCAGTTGATAGATCAGCAAATCGGGGTAGCGCCATGGCTGCCAAAATACCCAAAATAACGATAACCATCACGAGTTCGATAATGGTAAAACCAGATTGTCTTCTATTTTTCATATTTGCATTCTCTCAGCTAATTAAAGTTCACCCAATCAGGTACTGGGGCGTAATGTCTTTGGCTCGAACAACCATCTTAAAAGCCTTAAAAGCTTTCTGAACCATTAATTTATATTACGTCTCATGTGATGAAATCTTTAATTTTTAGGGAAGAATAAGCATAAAATTTAGCTCAGATACTTTATTTTATTCACGCTGAAGTGATCAACTGCTTTTTCTAAGATGAAAGTTGAAAATATACGTGGGCTTAGTGCTTATTCATCGCCGCTGATCCCATATCCCACATGGGCAGAAAGACCCCCATAGCCAGCATCAGTACCATGACACCCACAAAGAAGAGCAGGATGGGTTCTATGGAGCTGCTAAGATTTTTGAGTTGATAATCCACTTGCCGATCGTAGTAAGCACCAATCTCAGCAAACATCTCATCCAGCATGCCGGATTGCTCACCCACTGATATCATCTGCAAAACCATTGGCGGGAAGAGGCCAATAGCCTCAGTACTTTTGCTCAGGGAGTCACCTCGGCTGATACTGCTCCGTATGGTAGAGACGTTTTTTGCAATATAGGTATTATCTACCGCACTCTCCACCGAGATCATGCCCTCAGTAATAGGCACACCCGCTCGGCTCACCATAGCGAAACAGTTGGCAAAGCGGGAGACGGTGGCATAGAAAATAACCTGCCCTACCACTGGCAAACGCAGTTTGTGTTGATCCCACCGCAGGCAACCGGCCTCTGTAGCGATATACTTGCGAAAACCAAATATACAGGCCGCAATGGCAACCAACAGGAAGGGCCAATAGTTAGTGAAGAATTTTGATACCCCCATTAATACGATTGTTTGGATCGGCAGTTCCGCATTCATACGGGAGAAGATGCTTTCAAAACGGGGGAGCACAAAGATATTGATAACAAACATAGCCATGGTGATCGCTATGATCACAAACATGGGGTAGCCCAACGCTGCCTTTATTTTACTGCGGGTCTCCATCTCCCGCTCCAGAAACCCCGTGAGTTCCCCAAAGGCTTCTGCCAGGTTGCCGGTGGTCTCACCCACCTGAATCATGCTGACATAAAGTTTAGAGAACACCTTTGGATGGCACTTTACCGCAGTCGTCAGATCAGCGCCTGTGTTCAGACTCTCTGCCAATTTGCCTATGGTCTCCTTTAAAAGAAGGCTCTGAGCGGTATCTTGCAGGCTACTTAGAGCCTGCATAATGGGTACGCCTGCCCGCATCAGGGTTTGCATTTGGCGGCTAAAAAAAACCAGCTCCATCAAAGGTACGGAACGAGGTTGATTGAGTGACTTAAACAGCTCACCCCATTTGCCTCCTACACCTTTTCCGGCCAGCACAGTAATCTTGATGGGCATAATGTCATTACCCATCAGATGTTCTGCCACCGCATCTTCAGATGATGCTTCAATACGGCCTTTTACCGTACCACCCTCAGCTTTACGCCCTTGATATTGGAATAGAGGCATACGATTAACCACTCATGCCATAGGTTATGCGCAGCACCTCTTCGGCTGTGGTCTTCCCTTGAGCAGCCAGATGCAGGGCACTTTGCTTAAGGGTGTAATACCCCTTATCTATGCCATGAAAGATTTGCTGTTTCCTGACTACTTCAGCAATCTCTACAGCATCACCACTATGCACTGCTTTCAGTATCTCATCATCCATGACCAATAATTCATAGACCCCCACACGTCCGTTATAGCCTTGATTGCTACAGAGACCACAACCCTTGCCTTTATAGAATTTCATGTCATGAATACGTTCACCAAACTCCTCTTCCAGAGCCGTGCGTACACCCGGTTCCAGTGGATCTGGTTCTGTGCATTTATCACATATCTGGCGCGCCAGCCGTTGTGCCACAACCCCACGCACGGTAGAGGCAATCAGAAAAGGTTCCGCCCCCATATCCATAAGACGGGAAAAGGTGGATACAGCATCATTGGTGTGCAGACTGGATAGCACAAGATGCCCAGTTAAGGCGGCGCGCAGCCCAATTTCAACGGTTTCACGGTCACGCATTTCACCCACCAGAACGATATCTGGATCCTGACGCAGGATGGTACGCAGCACTCGGGCAAAGGTGAGCTCAATCTTTGCATTGACCTGAACTTGATTGATCCCTTTGAGGCGATACTCCACTGGATCTTCCACCGTGATAATCTTGGTATCAGACGAGTTAAGCGTAGAAAGCGCCGCATAAAGAGTGGTGGTTTTACCGCTGCCAGTGGGACCCGTCACAAAGATGACACCGTGAGGACTGCGAACCATCTGGCGCAGCCGTTCTGCCATCGCCGGAGGCATACCCATTTGATCAATCTCCATCAATTTTGAAGACCGATGTAATAACCGCATTACAACGGATTCACCGTATTGCACCGGCATGGTAGAGATACGAACATCAAGGCTTTTATCACGTATTTTTATGTTAAAACGGCCATCTTGAGGCAGCCGTTTTTCTGAGATGTCCAGGCCGGCCATTAACTTTAATCGACTGGCTACTGGCTTGGCGATTCGTTTTTCTGCCACCGTCTGCACATGCAGGATACCGTCGAGGCGAAAGCGGATACGCAGTTCATCTTCATCCGGCTCAATGTGAATATCTGAGGCGTTAACCTTAACGGCATCATTAAACATGTGTTGCAGCAACTGCACAACGGGGGCATCAGAGATGCTTTCATCAACATCCTCTTCCTCTTCATCATGCTCAGAGAGTTCTTGGCCAATGGCCGTGGCAAAACCATCAATTTCCGTGGTATGCCTATAGATGCTGTCCAAGCTGGTATCCAGGTCTTCTTCTTTAACCAGGGTCAGAAGTACGGGGCAATCCAGCGCTTCAACCAGTTCATCGAATGCAAAGATATTAGTCGGGTCATCCATACCCACGCGAAACCCCTCCTCTACCGGCTCCAGCAGGATGGCTCGACAACGCCGCGCCACCTCTTCTGGAAGATGCTGCACCAGCTCCGGATCAAGGTTGAATTGACCAAGATCCACATAAGGAACCCCCAACTTTTTTGAGAGGAATTTCATCAACTCATCTGATGTCAGAAACCCCAAATCTACCAGGGAGCGTCCAAGCCGATGGCCGCTGGTCTTTTGTTCACTCAGTGCTTGCTGCAGCTGTTCTTCTGTAATCTTATTGTTTACTACCAATAAATCACCCAAGCGAACCCTTTTGGATTTCATTTTTTTGGGTGCAGAAAGCGCCTGCCTTTGCGCTTTAATATCAATGACTTTGGAATCGTTCTCCGTATCCACTGGGGCTTCATCTCGGGTTATTAGTATCCTGAGTATTATCGGCCAATGCGGAAAGATATTGAGACAATGCTTTTAAGTGCGACACAACCAATTTGAAGCGCTACAACTTTTTAGCTGAACGAGGAGCCTGTAAGGTTTAGGGTGAATCTACTGCAGCAGCGGTTAAGGAAGGATATTATAGCGACTATAAATAGAGCATATTACAAAGAGAGCCATCACCATGGATATTAATTTCACCCCTTACGAAGCACGCATCATTGGATGCCTGATCGAGAAAGAGATCACGACTCCCGATCAATACCCTTTATCACTCAATGCCTTGGTCAACGCCTGCAATCAAAAGAGCAATCGTGAGCCGGTGCTCAACCTGGAGGAATCCACCGTACAGGAGGCATTGGATGCACTTATCAAAAAGCATATGGCCACGGATCAAACAGGTTATGGCGGCCGAGTGCTTAAACCTAGAAAAATCAGTTAACCCTACTGGAATGCCAAATTCAGTATAAATCCACCAAATTAAATCCGTGATGAGCTATACAGGTATTGGTGGGTCAATTTGGTTGTTTCCTCTGATATTGGTCTTAAACTTCTCCAT
>JAJRWL010000117.1 GCA_024276875.1 Gammaproteobacteria bacterium | reverse complement strand
TAATACCATGGCTACGCAACCGTCTCATTTGCTCCGCAAGCACAACGTTATTAGTGAGTGCTATTCCACCTTCGGCTGTAGTCACTATTTTTACTGGATGAAAACTAAATACAGTTATGTCGCTATAACAGCAGTTACCTATAGGTGCATTCCGGTATTTACCTCCAATAGCATGAGAGGCATCCTCAATAATCTTAAAACCATAGCGCAGACTAAGTTGGTGAATGCGATGCATATCACAGGACTGTCCTGCAATATGCACCGGAATAACAATCTTCGGAAGTTGGCCCCGCTTATCCGCCTGTATCAGCTTCGCTTCCAGTTTGTCTGCACAAAGGTTATATGTATGGGGATCTATGTCTACAAAATCAATTTGCGCACCACAATATAGGCCACAGTTAGCCGAGGCAACAAAGGTGATCGGGCTGGTCCATAGCCAGTCATTTTCCTCCAGCCCTAATGCAAGACAAGCAATGTGCAGGGCTGAGGTTGCACTGTTAACAGCGACACCATGACTCGCATTGCAATAGCTTGCGACTGTTTCTTCAAATTTTGGCGCTACTGAGCCTTGAGTCAGATAGTCTGATTGCAAAACAGCAACGACGGCATCAATATCTTCCTGCGTGATCTCCTGTTTTCCATATGGAATCATCGGGATCGTCTTTCTCTAATCCTCTCCATATTCTGTTCCACCCAGGCACAAAGAGTCTCCTTAGTCATCCACTCTTTGTTATTGTCACTTGAATAGACAAATCCCTCGGTCACCATCACTCCACCTTTAATACGGTCAACGGGTGTCACCCAGTTATCGGTTGCAGGAAGTATCTTAAAATAATCTGGGTAGCTATAGGTAAAAAAAGAGTCTTCTACGGTTATCATCTGCTCATGCAGTTTTTCACCGGGGCGAATACCAACAAAATCAAGCTTTGCTTCAGGTGCTATCGTCTTTGCCAAGTCCACCACTTTCATGGAGGGTATTTTTCTGACATAGGTTTCACCTCCCTCCATATCATCAAATGCACGCCATACCAATTCAACACCCTGCTCAAGGGTGATCATAAATCGCGTCATCCGTTCATCTGTAATGGGCAGTACTCCTTTATCTTTTATTGAAAGAAAGAAAGGAATTACTGAGCCACGTGACCCCATTACATTACCGTATCTTACTACTGCAAAACGTGTGACGTGACCTCCAGCATAGGCATTACCTGCTACAAAAAGCTTATCAGAACAAAGTTTTGTTGCACCATATAAATTGACTGGACTACATGCCTTATCTGTTGACAACGCGACAACTCGTTTAACATCTTTATCAATACATGCGTCGATTAAATTCATTGCGCCGTTAATATTTGTTTTAATACATTCAAAAGGATCATACTCAGCCGTGGGGACAATCTTCGTTGCCGCAGCATGTACGACATAATCGACACCATCTAATGCACGATAAAGACGATCACGATCTCGCACATCACCAATAAAGAATCGAATTCTTGGATCATCCTTTAACCTCTTAGCCATGTTCCACTGCTTCATTTCATCCCTGGAATAGACAATAATCTTTTTAGGATTATATTTTTCTAATGTCATTGGAATAAACGTATTCCCAAATGATCCTGTCCCACCAGTAACTAAAATAGTGCTATTTGTTAGCATACTAAATTACCTTTCTATTTTTAAATAACTTAGACCTTACCATCAGTGCCACATGACATTTTTTTAGAAATTATACGGCTCTTCTGGATATGCGTATTGCCTATTCTTCCTTAATACAATGGTTGCAATTTTTTCATTGGGTATATCTCTATCCTTAAATCCAGAATGGCTATATACGATATTAGCAACTTCTGAGTAAACAGGATTCCAGCTAAACATTTTTGAATAATCCATTTTATAGCTATATAAACCACTGAGGTGCGAATATTTATTCTTATATGGAAAGGTTGGCAAAAAATCCTGGATGATTAATGTCCCTTCATTTTTAAGGCATCTGTCTGCCTCATAAGCAATCTTAAACAGATCCTTTCTGTCACATAGATAGAGGCAAAAACCAAAAATAATGGTATCAAAGGTGGCATCTTGAAAAGATAAGATATCGGCGGTTCCAACCTGAAGAGCAATTTCAGGAAATCGTTTTTTTCCTTCACTTATCGCTTTCGAAGAGGGATCAATGCCCCAGCATTCTGCTTGAAAAACAGTTCTGATTAGTGCCAACCTATTGCCATTGCTACATCCAATCTCGAGTACCTTTTGTGGCAACAATTCAATAGATTTAAGGATCTGTATGATTCTATCGTCTTTTTCCTCTTGCGAATCATACAACTCTTTATTTCGATCAAACCATTGGTCTGCTTCAGATTTTAAGAATATTTTTTTCTGACCGCTCTCATTCATGATTCCACCAAGTTTCAACTTTTATAGTGCTAAATTTTATTTAACAGCTCAAGCCTCATCTTACAAACTCATATTGATTGTGCAGTGATAACAAACAATGTGAATCAGGTTGCAGTTGGATGCTGTAGAGCCACTACAGTACGCACAATAAACTCACACATCGAGTAGAGGGTATCAATCAAATAACTCAATTAACTGGTGTAACGAGCGTATTGGCACAATACCTGGAGGCCATACATCACTCTCATCTAGCTTCGTGATCAGGAAGGTCATTAACCCTGCACCAACAGCTGACTGAGCACCTTGAAGAGAGTCTTCTATAGCAATAATGTTTGCAGGCGGGCAGGCTACCCGCGTTGCTGCCAACAGGTATGGTTCTGGATTGGGTTTACCCGATTTCACATCATCGCCCGATACAATAAATTCGATCAAATGTGCTAAATTTACTGCTTTGAGCCAGGACTGCGTTCTTATCGTTGAGTTGGAGGTGACAACCCCGACTAAGCAGCCATACACTTTAGCCTTGCTGAGCAATTCTTGTGCCCCTGGTGAAGGCACAACATCAGTATAGGCCTGATCAATGATCTCAAAATAGTTGGCCAGCAACATGTCAACATCATCTACCAAACCATGCACTGCTTTTAATCGTCGTACCACCTCAGCAAGCGGCGGACCATTTAGCAAAGAAAACTCTTCATCAGTCCCCTGCACCTGAAATTGCTTGAGAAACCGCTGATAGGAAACCCGCATCACCGACAAACTATCTGCCAGCACACCATCCAGATCAATAAAAATCGCCTTCGGACTAGTTACTGATATCATCAAGCGTAATTCCATCTCCTAAAGCAATGGACCGAGCCGCCTTTCGCCCTTCAATATTAGAGATAAATTTGGGATGCGCTCCAAGCTGCTGCTGCCCAGGACGCAACACATCATAGTTTCGCCCCTCTTTTAGCACCTCACCAGCCTGAATTACGCATGTAGCTTGCAGGCCTCGCCTCGCGTATGCAGCTAGCTCTTTTTCTGCCGGTAGCACCTGCTTCATACCATCGCCCAATGCCTCCTCTGCTATTCGAACATCTTGAACCAAACAAGCAAGCTCCGACGGTGTCAGTGCAAAAGAGTGATCAGGACCGGGCAATCTGTTATCCAACGTATAGTGTTTTTCAATAACGCTTGCACCTAGAGCAACTGCCATTATCGGAGCAACAACCGGAGATCTACTGTGGTCAGAGAGTCCAGCAGCAACACCGTAGCGCTGTTGTAACCATGGGATCGTCTTAATATTGAGACTTGATGGTGGTGCTGGATACTTCGCAGTACATTGAAGGAGACACAGCTCTTTGCCACCTTCATCATGAAAAGCATCCACAGCCCACGCAATATCTTCCTCGTTGCTAGCACCTGTAGACAAAACCAGCGGTTTGCCTGAGCGTGCAGCCAAGCGAATAAGATGAATATGACTGATCTCATAAGATGCAATCTTGTGGATAGAAACAAATGGATCTATTGCAGCAAAATCTGCGGGTGAGAACGGCGTGGACATGAAATCAATGCCCTTACATTTACAGTACTCCGCCAGCTCAGGCAACATTTCATAGGGCATGGAGAGGTCGGCAAAAATATCCCGAATATCCTCTTTAATACCGGCATCTGATAAATAGCCACTCTGCCCAGCATTGGCTACATAAACTGACTCCGGCTTGTAGGTCTGAAACTTGACAGCATCTGCCTCGGCCTCAACAGCAACATCAATCAATGCTTTAGCCATTGCTAAATCACGTTTTGGCGTACCCATGCGCCAGTTAGACCCGGCTTCTGCAATTACATAGACACGTTCAGATTTAAAATAGTTTTGCATCGTTATTTGTTCACTGATTTGCGACATCTGTACAGGCGGTTTTGCCCATATCCACCCAAGCTACTAGGCCGCGCAGATGACAGCGCAATATTTAACTTGGTTGCAGCTTCAACAATAGGGTGTTCATAGTCCACTTGCCCACCATTGAGCATTGGAACCAGCACATACAGCACAAGGTCATGCAGACTAATAAAGTCTTCTATATCAAGCAGCTTCAAGCCGACAGAAGGGAGAAAAGGGAGCAGCGTCGTTTCATTGAAGAAATGATTAAATTCTGCCGGAGCACGTGGGGGCAGTCCTACGGATTCTCGTGCGGCATTTTGCTCACCATAGGTGCTTTGTGAATTCTCGATCATTAGCAAGTAACCATCTTCCTTTAACTTTCCAGAAAGAATTTTGATCGCTTGTTGTTGCAACGAGTCTGAATTCAGATTTATCAAACAGCGATCAGTGAAAATAATATCAAAAGACGCTTTTGGCAGATCAAGATCAAGAACATTGCCTTCTCGAAATACCACACGGTCATCCGAAATCTGGTTACTTACTTTAAGCTTGATCGCTGCAGCCACCATTTCACTAATAAAATCTATTCCCATAAATGATGCCGCAGGGAAAATGCGTGAGAGACTTAAGCAATTTTGGCCATTTCCACAACCTATTTCAAGAATTTTTAACGCTTCACCCTTCTCTTCAATAATGGGGCAAAAAGCACGCGCAAATGCGTCTACTTCGATTGCTTTAAGTGTAGAAGTCTTGGTAGTAGCTCGCAAATCTGTACCATATTGAACAGCCCAGTTTTGCCAATGCGCACGAATTTCTTCAAGATCCATTGTTTTCATTTATTTGCACACAATGCGGAAGCGAGTTAAGTATACATAAATCGAATCTGATGCAATGACAAACGCTACCGCTTCAGAATTATTCACTTGATGCGCAATTTCAACCAATTGGTTAGTAGAATGGCAGGAAGTTGAGAGGTCGTATACTCTACCTTCTTCGCTACTCTGCTGCTTAGAGAGGCTCCCTCTTTCCACTACTATACGATAATTACTTCGCTCAAAATACGCTCTGGCCACATAACTGTTTGGATCTGTTTCGTTATGCGCACGAATAATGTTGTATATCTGTCTTGCACTCTGCACTTCGATGCAAAGTTGAGCATCTTCTGGCTTAACTCTTTTATAGATAGTCGGTGTAATCCGATTATCCTGAAGGAACGGTTCTATTGTTTTATCCGCTATCCCCGTTAGAAAACGTCGAGACAGTACTATTCCAGTTGCAGTCATTCGAGCCCATACTGCATCGACCTCATCACCCTCTAAAGAAATCTTCTCTCGCAAAAAAATGTCGCCCTCATCAAGGCCAGAGGCAAGCTCGATGATATTGGCATATGTCCAAGTTTCCCCATTTCTGATCTGATTCTGAATTGGACTGCCACCTCGGTCTTTAGGCAACTTGCCGGGATGGAGGGTTACATTCAGGCACAAATCCAATACACAAGTGGATACAAACCAAGACCATCCGTAATGAAAAACAACATCTGGGCTGCATAATTTAATCGCTTTATAACCAACACGCCCCTCTTTTAGATCCTGGCGCGGGTCAATCCGAAGAATCTCAATGCCTTTTTGTTCAAATAAGGTTAGGTCATACTGACAATCATGCGCGGTGATAATTAAAGCACAATGCCAGAAAGAAACATCAAGCAACCCCTCAAGCACATGGAATGACCAATCACGATAAGTGCACCAAACAAAGACTTTGGCATCAGTTTCAACTACCTTTGTCACTTAATCAGCCTCCGTACCTCTTCAAAAACCTCCGCAGCATCCATACCAACTTCATGACCTCGTGAAATAGCCAAAGCACGCACCCCTTCAACACTTCGGGGATGAGGCGGCTGCCGCAACTCATCAACGTACTCGGCAAGAGCACACTCTTTGTACTCAATACTATCCTTAACATCCACATAAATAGAGGGGGTAAAAGGCTGTCTGGACTGCCAACCTCGCTCAGTAGAAGAGCGAACCTCAAACAACCAAATTTCCTGTGGGCCAAAATCAGGTGGATTTGTCCTAGCAGCCATCATTACAGCATCAAATGTTACCCTGTGATCCCAGTTATAATCACCTGGGTGATGTGTTAATACCAAGTCTGGTTTTTCTCGCTCAATAATTGGGCGCATCGCATGAACAAGATCCATTCGACCAACGGTATCCATCCGGTTGTCTGGAAAGTCAAAGGTGTCTATGCCCTGAAAGCCAATGGCTGATGCCGCCCGATGCATTTGCTCACTTAACTTAGCCTGCTGTGCCTGGATTTCATCCAAAGCCATCTCTCCAACAGCATGTCGACCACTAACACCTGCTGACATAATTATTAAATGAGCTCTCCACCCTTTGCTCACCAGCTTATGCACAGTCGCTCCACACCCGAGCACTTCATCATCGGGATGGGCGGCTATCACCATTACGCGCCCATCATTATTTATGTTCATTATGTTTACCTGGATTTTTATAGTGAACAAAATATAATATTGTCATTAATCTATTAAGATTACCCAATAACATCTGACAATCAATACGGCCTCCATTCTTTTTCATCATGCTTTCAGTTACTAAATTCAACCCTTCAGCAATTGTCCAAATAAGCGGCAACCCACTACAGCTTTCTAGCGATCTTAACTCAAAAGTGGAACACCTATGGCAAGCCGAACAAAAACATCGAGGTAAAGCATTATTTAATGGGAAAATTATCTCTGCCATTGAAATTACCCACGAGAAGATTTTAGGGCGTATTGTTGAATATCGCCACCTAATTGCCCAGCATAAACATCCAGAATTATTTGAGGTCTTACAGATACGGCCGGTTGCCGTATCTGGGTTACTTGAGTGCATGGATGGGATTATTTTTGGGCGGCGCGCAACATCAATGACCCAAGATGCAGGGCTCCTAGAGCTGGTACCTTCAGGGGGGCTTGATGCCCATAAACTTATAGATGGAAATACCATAAATTACCGCTCCCAGATCCTACTAGAATTAAAGGAAGAAATTGGTATCAGCTCAAAAGCCATCACAAACATCAAACCTTTCTGCCTGATAGACGATATTGAGTCCCATGTTATTGATATCGGCATCGCACTCACCTCATCGCTATCCGCCAATGAAATCAAAGCAATTCACAGGGATACCGCCACAAAAGAGTACAGCGATCTTATTGTTGTGCCACACACTGATATAGCACAATTTATTGCAGATACACGTCAACAACTTGTAAGTACTAGCATTGCCCTAATAGAAAATTTTCAATGGCAACCATGTCTAAAACTGTAGCATGCTCCTCATTCAGATTGTCACCCATTTGTAGGAGTGAAACGATAATCACCACGCCCACTCCCCCTTATATATTTCAGTCTCCTCTTCAGCTTCTATGTAATTTAATATCGCCTTAAGATCCTCTTCAATATCATTAACATGCTCCGTAAAAATAGCTTTTGCGACTTCAAAAAAACGGACAGCTGATTCAGCATCTTTCGCTAATCCAACTTGAATATACACATTATTAATATATTGTTTAATTCCATTACTTATAAGCGATGAAGGAAGAAAATCCACCTCACCCACTCCAATTGAGGCTGCCTTATACATTAATGATAATGTACTAATAATTTCCTCTCTAGACTGGGGAGTAGAACTTGTAAAAGCAAGTAGTGCCTCAAAATACCCTTTAACCTGCTCCATATGGTATGTATTCAACCGGTTAAACACCTCATCAGGAGAGTAGTTATTATCAAAACAACGGCTGATCTCCTCCCGCAACTTATGCTTTTGGATTTTTTTATTAAATTTTACTGGTAGATCTTCAACTGCTATAGGTGAGACTCCTGCAATCATTGCACCTTCACCTACATTCAACCATTGAATGTTTTGATGCGAAGCTATCCTGTGCTTTGCCACTTCAAGAGACCATGACAACACAGATGTAGTACGAATATCTGCGCCAAGATTCCCTGGCACATCATAACGCGCTTCCAGCTCGACAGAATCATCAACATCTGAATCATCATACAGCGTGTTACTCGCATGCATCCTTTCACTGCCTTTAGGTGCTCCATAATCCACACCAAAAAGGTAGACTTCATTTGCACCAAACTCTGCAGCAAATGCAATCCCTGCATTAGTGACCGTTGGATTTACATCAGTAGTTTCCGGGTAGCTCCCCTGTAGCAAACTGGAGCCAGGGTCTCTATATTTTTGAAAAATAAATGTTTCCTTATAATAAGGATCAACCTTTGGACTAATCACATTTAATTTCAGCAGGGATATATTCTTGAGAAGACTTAAATCAAGAGCCTCCTCATCTTTTGCCATATGCCAGGTTCGTTCCATTACAACCTGATAATCGGGTACAACACCAGATTCAAGTAATGGAGCCGTAGCTGAGCCACAGGAGATAATAACAGCATCATCCCTATGCGCTTTTATATAACCAATAGACTCGTCAAGGGATGGCCCACTTCCAACAACAAAAATACGTAAAAAACGTTTTACTTTTTTTCCTGTATAAAACTTATTACGATCTTTAATATTTCTTGCACAATGATAAAACCCGGCTCGCTGATCCTCATACCACCCCGCATCAAAGGCAGCCCTATGTGTGCTATCAGATATAGGCTCTTTTTTGATAATATCTTGCATAACAGGCAAGGATTCAAAATGGTTGAATCTATAAAAGAGACTGGTTAGTGGTGTCAACCGGCTCTCAATAAAGATCAAATTACTCTCAATAGCTTTATCTGGAGTAGCATCCAGCACTAGATTTATACCCTTATTGTTGTATGCAAAATACTTGAAGATCAGATTCCAGGGTATAGTAAATAGTGAGGTATAAAACAGATCAAAATTCGGTTCGTAGACCGTCATAAAACTAATTTTTTTACGCTGTATAAGCTCAGTTAGATGGTATCCTAAACCAATCCCATAAACTCTCACCAAGGGGAGATAATCTGTACAATAGCCACGCAGTGGAGTCACCATATTACTGCTCAGCTGCATTTCATGAAAAACACCAGCTTCATAAAGTTTATTCTGCATCCTCATCTGAATAGGGTTATTATTTTTCCACCAAACGCTGCCTTCATTAAAGAACGCCACATCCAGATAAGTAAAACATGATAATTGATCTATCTGCTGAATAATGGGAGCCATTAATTCATCCATTGTGGATGCAAAGTAGACAGGGGACTTGCTTGGTAGGTGCGCAATATTTGGACTTCCATCCGAGTTACTGCATATCCAATATTCTTTACACTTGTGTTTCTTTATAGCCTTAAACAAGGCCGGCTGATTATCACTCAAGTATGCCATATTTTGCTCAAATAACTCGTTACTGAAGTCACTTGGCAATATAGTCATGACCCTTCCGTCACTGTTACTATTTGAATCAGTCATAGTAGTAATATCTTATGTACATGTATTTATTTAAGTTCACTAACTTTAGTGTGTACTCAGGCTTTACTGTACGCTAGTGCATTTAGGCGGATATTAATAGCCTACTGAAATCTATCTGTCTTTCTACGGCTAACACAATAAACCCATCTTTGTATTATACTCATAACAAATAGGTTTCCTCACAAAATAGTACGCAGAAAATATGCCAAAAAAACCAGCATACCTAACAGCACATTAATTACTGGCCTGACTGGTTATAATGTACTTTAGCGAGAACTGCTTTTGGTTTAGCTAAGGTGGATACACCGCTATAGAATGGACACTACCCGAATTTGTATATTGGCGTTTGCCTGTCGCAGTAGCAAAACTGTAGTCAAATTGATTAGGCAATCAAGAGCCAACTCTCTGATAGGCCTGAGCAGCTTGGCGTCCGCGCTGCAAATCACCTAAAGATCCCCCCAATGTCTTTTGTGCATCTTTCCCCATAATAATAACTTTTTTATCTAAGGCTATTATTTCCTGTATATAACGAGTTGCGGCTTGCGTATCCTCAAATACAACTTGTGAAGAGAAATACAGATCCATCAAGCTCTTTCGTTCACTCTCTAATGCTACCGCCTTTTCCCACTCTCCATCTACGGCAAACTCATATATACATCGTGATTTAGCTAAAAGCTGCTCTAATTTAGATTCATTTTTTTTAGCTTGACCAGGTGGCACAATGGCATCCACTATTTTAGAGTTCCGCAGCTACAGCAACACCTGCTTTTGGCGATGCTTTTTTAATACTCTCAGGCATAACATCCCACGCACTCTTAATTTCCAACAGCAAGCTCATCACCTCATCCAAACCACTCACATCATCGTGCAGGTTGGCTTCTGTCAAACGCTTGACTATATAAGAGTAAAGATCATCCAGATTTTGCGCAATCTCTCCACCTGCTTCTAAATCCAGTGAACCTTGCAAACCACCAATAATTGAAATGGCCCATGAAATATGTTCACCTTTCGCTGCCGTCTCACCCCGAACCATTAAACCTTTAGCTGTCGCAATCTTTTCCAGTGCCCCTTCCATCAGCATTTGAATCAGTCGATGAGGAGAGGCAAAGTCAACCTCAGACCCAACAGCAACTTTGCCATATTGATTCAAACCACGTTTTTTCAATACATTCATGATTTCTCTCTATTGTTTACTTTTTACCTGGCAGCAGGTTACTCAACACATCAAGCTGCTGAGTAAGAAAATTACCCGTAGTTGTCATATCAGCCACCAATAAATCCAGTGCTGTAAATTGGGCGCGGAGACGACTTTCAACAAGCTCAAGCCTATACCCCATGCTCTTAATGCCATCCTGGATGCGAGTAATGCTAGAGCTAATACCATCCTCTCGGGCATTAATAAGTCCATCATCTTCAAGTATATTATCCATCAGTGCATCCAAACGAAATGCGTAACCTTGATCATTATTAGCGAAGAGATCAGCAACAGATTTCAAATCAGCATTGACTGCTGTACTAAGATCACTACTACTGAGAGCCAGTATGCCATCCTTTTCAAACGTCACGCCAATCTCGGACAAGGAGGCATAAGATCCCGTCAAGCCAGACGGAGGTTGATTCAGGATCGACCGCACACGGCTTTGCAACAAACGTAGAGTAGAATCCCCCGAAAGCGTACTGCTACCAAGAGATGATAGCGTACTCTGCAAGGCATTATAGGCATTAACAAAACCGCTGACTGAGCTGTTAATATCCCCAGTATCCGTTGTAACATCCAGCTGCACGGGAGAACCTATACCTTCCCCCAGTAAATTCAGTGTCACTCCCTGAACAGCATCGCTGACAGTGTTGCTACTGCGTGTCAGTGCATAGGTACCGTCTACTGTAAAGGTTGCATCTTCAGAAGCCAGAATCTCTGCCATGCCAAAAGGATCCGCAATAGGGTTAGCTACGCTATCCGCAAAGGCCAAGGTCATATCATTTGCCGTACCCGTTGCATCACTCGAGAGTATCAAACGAAAGCTGCTTCCTGACTCTTGCAACACGCTTGCTGTAACCCCTATATTATCACTGGCATCGTTAATTGCGGCAGCAATGCTCGTTAATGTTTTAGCGCCTACATCCACAGAAAACGAACCCGTTCCAATAGTCACTGTCATCGTGTCACCAACATTGCCTACCGTGGTGGTGTCTGAGTCTACAAAGGCATTTGACCCCTGCTTTTGCGCTATAGCAAGATTGGTCACCTCAATACTGTAGGTGCCTTTTGTTGCTGTACTACTAGCGGTAGCGGTAAATTTTGCCGTGTCGGCAGATGTTGCCGTATATTTCTCCAGTGCAGAGCTGGATGTGAGCTTAGCCATAGCCGATTGATAAGAGGATACAGCACCACGCAATTGCCCCAACGCACTAAGTTGAGCTTGAAAACCCGCCTCTTTTTTTTGCAGCGCAATTATCGGCTGCTGTTCTAGCGACACCAACTGATTTATAATTGTATTGACATCTAACCCAGAGCCGATGCCAGCTGCACTAATAGGCATGTTTTATTTCCTGTTGTCAGACCGCACTACGCTGCCAAGCGGTTAAATGCGGTAAATTCACATTCGAGCTGCTTGTTGAATATAACGATATTCAACTTAGCTAACCTTTAATAAAAAAACCAAGCAATTCTCAAGCCATTTTAGTCAATGTTAAGCCTGAACTTGCATAATAAATCCAAGCGCATCATCTGACTTGCCACCAGTATCACCTTCTGTTTGACGCGCCTCCACATACTCTTTGATATACCTTGAAATTTCCAGCGCGTCTTCTGCCGGCAATTGCCTTATTACATCACCAGTCTCACGATCCACGACCTTAACGATTGAGCGCCCACTCTCCTCATCAATGCTAAACTCAATACCACGCTGAATGTTCTGCACTGACGCATTTAAACTATTTATAGCACCACGCATTTTTACCAGATCACTCTTTGCACCAATATCCTTAGATACCTGCGCCTTTTGCACATCCAATACATCCACGTTTGCGCGGCTATTAATATTTTTAATCTGAGTGGCTGATGTACCAACTGACTTAGGCACAGAAAGATAGACCCCAGCGGGATCTTGAAATGATCCTGCTTTATTTAGAATATCCATGGCTTTCTCTCACTATTTAAACCCCAGAAGGATAGCCGGCCTAGCATCATGCCCCAAACCGACCATCCTTTAGCTAAATTACTGTAGCAGCGACAGTACATTCTGCCCTGAAGCATTAGCTTGAGACAGCATGGCAACACCCGCCTGTTGCAGAATCTGATTACGGGTCAACGCAGCTGTTTCAGCCGCAAAATCCGCATCCATAACCCGTGATCGAGCTGCTGTCACATTTTCAGTGATGCTGCTCAGGTTAGTCATAGTTGACTCCAAGCGATTCTGAATAGCACCTAGATTAGCTCGCTCTGCGTCCACCCTTGCCAATGCTGCATCAATGACATCCAGCGCGGCTGTAGCCCCTGCAGCAGTAGAAATATCAAGAGAGGAGACACCTGCACCAACAGTTGCCGTTGCAACAGTACTACCCGCACTTAAACCCGCATTAGCTTCTGCAGCACCACCAATTGTTATACCGGCAGAATCAGTACTGGAAAGATTAACTGTTGAACGAGTAACATCCTGTGAAGTAACCGTCGTAACAGCACCGTAGCCAAGACCCGTTTCAGCAGCAGCCCCCGTAGTAGCAACTGATGTTTCGATAATGACATTACGACCATCAGATGCACTAAGAGCTACAGCACCCGTTGTAGCAAAGGTTGCCGTAACGCCCGTTTGATCAGAAATAGCATTAATAGCGGCGGCTGTATCAGATCCACGCGTACTAGCATCTGTAGCAACACTAAGGGCACCGATATCCACGCCATTGACATATACAGTGCCTGCAGCAATAGCTATGGCAAACCCTGTGGCAGCAGTACCTGCAAGGGTGGTAGATTGCACTACAGCAGTAACATTGGTATTCGAGCTAATTGCATTAATAGTATTGGCCACGGCAATACCACTTGCCGCCCCACTTACTGATGCCCCTGTAAATATAGCATTAGAATTCAAAGAGACACCATCATCTGATGCTGCACCAACCTGATATCCATTGATTGATAAAGCGCCAACAGTCAGTGCCGTAGCTGACACCTCTGTACCTGTAACGGCTGAAGTATAAGATGACGTGGAACCGACACCCAGCGCTGTTGTCTGCATGTTAGCAACAGAGAATGAGATGGTTTCACCTGACTGAGCACCAACCTGTAGGTTCTGGTTCGTAAAGGAACCATTCAATACATTTACACCATTAAAGGTGGTGGTGGTGGCAGCACGTTGAATTTCAGCAACCAGCTGGGTGACCTCATTATTGAGTGCTGTTCTATCAGAGGCTGAGTTACTGCCATTTGCTGACTGCACAGCCAGCTCACGTATACGCTGCAGGTTGTTGGTGATCTCGCCCATAGCACCTTCAGCCGTCTGTGCCATAGAGATACCATCATTGGCATTTCGAACAGCCTGAGTCAGGCCTCGAATCTGGGTGGTCATACGATTCGAGATCGCAAGGCCTGCAGCATCATCCTTCGCACTGTTGATACGAAGACCCGATGAGAGACGTTGCATTGAGGTTGCGAGGGCGTTACTGGACTTGCTCAGATTGCGTTGCGCATTCATGGACATAACATTGGAATTGATGACCATTGCCATTTTCGTTCTCCTTATATGCCCTTTGCTACCGTGTTTATTTCGGTGCTATAGGGCTAAGGTTAATATTTAGCGGATATACTCATTAATGATGTGTATTCACCGCCTCCACCTTCAGTAGCGACCTCTATTTAGAAAACTTAAGGTTTTTTTAACCCACTCCGCTTTAAATAGCCATGCTAATTTTAATCACAATGCGCACAAAAAACACAGACACCCTATTGTTTGATATAACAATTAATAACCCATCACATTTGAAAATTTAAAATGGCGCTTTCCTGACTCAGGAACTATTGTCCTAGAAGAGAACTAGAAGAGAATGTAAAAAAGGTATTGGAGGTCAAAAGATACATCGTGGTTTCATGACACTACTTTAACCACAACCTTAATAAGCGAGAGATACCTGCAACCGACTCTATATATAATTAAACAGCGATAGATTTTGCATTTTAGCATAGGCTTGCTGTGCAGCCTGAAGTGCCATCATCTGCTGGTTAAAACGTCCTATGGCTTCCAGATAATCCAGATCTTCCTCCGTTGAGAGCTGGGTTTGATAGGAAAGCTTTGCCGCTGAGTTTACGTCCGTCTGCTCATCCAGCGCATTCAATTTTGCTCCAATCCGTGTTTGCCGTATGGTGACATGCTCTATAGCAGACTGTATATCATTGATGGAATCATCAACAGACAGACCTTGATTAAGGGCATCTTCTAGCTTATACAGCGTTTCAAAGATGCTTTGCGTGCCTGTGGTTGATGTAATCCCCGCTGTCAGACCCGTATTCGCTGTTGAAGCGGCCGTGATATCAACCCACCCTTTTGAAGAGGTTAATGTCACCGTATCTGATGTCGGCATGCTCGCCTTTACATTTGTAACACCTGAAACAGCATTAACCGCATTAAATATCTGGGTAGCTCGTGCATCAGCATCAGCAACTGCTGGGAGAACCCCAAGACTGACACTGTTTATCGTCAAGTCACCGTTAGCAATCGCCCCAAAGGCAGTTGCAGGCGCGCTGGTAACGGAAGATTCAGGGGCTGTGATTATGTTTGTCGTCAATCCCGTACCAACAACGGTGTTAACAATGATATCCCCAGCAGTAGAGGTCAGCGTAACTGCGCCTGAGGTTGCCAGTGTTGCTTTAACATTCGAATCATCTGAAACTAAATTAATAGCCGTGACAAGCTGGCTGGCGCGTGCATTCGCATCGGGCACGGCTGCAAGGGCACCAATACTAACCCCATTTATTGTGATATCACCACCTGAAAGCACCCCCAAGTTTGTCGCAATATTGCCTGTAACCGATGCATATAACCCAACATCCACATCAACAAACAGATCAAAACCACTGTCACCATCCGTTATTTTCCTGCCTGCTGATATCTGGATATTACGCTGCCCCATATCACCAGCATAGGCAAAGGAGCCTGCTGATAACTGATTAAATGGCTTTGTTTTTGTCTGAAAACCAGAAAAAATATATTCACCATTTGAATCTTTCGCATTAGCAAGCCCCATCAACTCATCAAGCAACTGATTTACCTCGATGCCGATGATTTTCTTATCGGCCAATGCCAGCACATCACTATTCCCTTGAATAGCCAATACATTAGCACGCTGAAGCAAGCTGGTTACGCGGCTCACCACGTTCTCTTCATTCTCCAACCTCATAGTGGCTCTTTCAATATTATTCTGGTACTGATCCACTGTATCAATCGCTTTATTCAACCCCAAGATTCTCGCCGCTGCGGCTGGATCATCTGCTGCGGTAAGCATTTTTTTGCCTGAAGCTAATTGAATATCTGTTTTGTTCAACTCTGTCTGCCGCTCAGTCATAGCCGTGACAGATCGCTGAAAATAGAGGTTATTTGAAATACGCATGACTACCTCCTAACAGCAGAAAGCAAAGCATCAAAAAGAGTGCTTGCTATACTCACTACCTGAGCCGCAGCCTGATAGGCTTGTTGGTAGCGAAGCAAATCAGCGGCCTCTTCATCTAAACTGACACCAGAGATTGAATCCCGAGTAAGAATAGCCTGATCAAGTAACCCTTGGTGGGATTCCATATTAATCTCTGCACGCCGAGTATCAGCGCCAATACCCCCTACCATCTGTGAATAGGTCTCTTGTAGACTGGCGGTGCCATTCTTCATGGTTTGGGATTGCTGAATGGTTGCTAAAGCCAGTGCGTTACGGTTATCACCCACTGAGGCCGTATTGTCCGTTATAACAAAGCTGTCGCCTGCTGCGGGGAGGCCAGAGATACTGAAGCTCATATCCCCCTTTGTACCCACAGTAAAGCCCAGTGTCTTGCCTGCGCTCTCCGTCGCGGGATCATAAAGCACAAAAGCAGGCAGAGCATTTGTCACATCAAAGCCAGGGACACCCGCACCACCCGCATTGGGGTTGAAGGTTAGTGTAATGTCTCCACCCGACCCTGACAGGGGCAAGTTTGTTGTACTGCTTATCTTGGGTTGAGTCATTTCTGCCGTACCTGCATTGGTTGGCATGCCATTAACACCCACCGCTACAGTCGCACGTATTGGCCCCGCTGCTGCAATAATGCTTGGATCAGCAATATTTAAGGCCACCTCATAAGCGGCATCTCGCGTGGGTTGAATTAGAAATTGGTCTCCAGCTGCTGATCCCGCTGTTATGCTGAGCGTGAATCCATCAACCGTTACTGTCGCAGGAACCCCAGGAACCGTTGCATAGCCATCAGCAGCCAGCGTTGTAGCCGCTGTGACATCTATATTAAAAACCGTGCTATCTGACAACCGAGTTAAGGTGTAATTATCAGCCCCATCGGTGCTACGCAATTCATAATCACTGGCGGTAAGATCTGAAAAATCACTCAATGGATCATTACTAAAAGCAACAGTTACCAACCCCGCTGCCGCCACACTATTATTTGCATTGTCCAGTACATTTGGATCTGGTGCTGTAAAAAACAGACAACCCAAACTGCCTGACAAATCCACACCCAACTGATGTTGTGCATTAAATTGCTGAACAAGGCCAACAACAACACGCCCCAGCTCATTTTGAGCGCTATCCAACACCTCATCCTGAAAACTAAGCATGCCTCCCACTCTGCCGCCCGTCAGCTGATCCGTGATAACAATTGAGCCGGATGCTGTTGAAAAACTAATATCTTTCTTGCTGGCATCTTCCGCACTATTTACCATTGATAAGGCTATTGCGGCACCATCAACAACCAGCGCCTGCCCACTGCCAATAAAAACATTTATAGCGCCATTATCTTGCGTTAAGGTTGTTATATTAATCCGTTCAGAAAGATCTTTTAATAGCTGATCACGCAGATCCAACAGGTCATTGGGTTGCATGCCATTACCCACACCTGCGGCTGTTACAATGCTTTGGTTGGCACCGGCAAGAGAACTTGCAATGGCATTAATCTCACTAATGGTTCCAGATAAATCCTGATTCAACCGACTCCTTGTATTATTAAGCTGATCATTAAGATAATACATCCGATCAACCAAGGTACTGCTTTCAGATAGTAAGAATGTACGTGAGGTACTTGAAGATGGATTATCTGCCAGCTCCTGAACAGCATCAAAAAAGTTCTGCATGGAAGAATCAAGGCTTAGGCTGCCATCTGCAAGCAGATTATCCAACTGAGCTGCATAACTATAGTATGCATCAAATTGTGCTTGGGATGAGGAGCTACTGCGTATCTGAGAATTTACAAACCGATCATATAAGCGATCCACACTGCTAGCATAAACACCATTACCCACATAACCATACCCCTCAAATGAAGGCAGACGCGTTGAAAGGTTAACACGTTGACGGCTGTATCCTTCTGTATTGGCATTAGAAATATTATGCCCAATAGTGTCCAACGCGCTCTTGTACGCACCAACGCCTGATGCACCTATTCCAAGAATGCCAACCACTACCCTACCCTCTTCCTACTGATCATTTTAATATTCAAAAAAATCATAATATGCCTCATATAATCTTTGCGACCGCTATTTTGCAGACTTTAGCTGTGTAATAACCTGCCTCATTTCTGGGCGATCCAATATGGCTTTAATCTTCTCTGCATAGCGGGGGTCTGTTGCATATCCTGCCGACTGCAAAGAGGAGAGGTAAGACGCACCATTATCCGCTATCAACGCAGGTTGATAGCGTGGGTCACTTTGAAGAAAAGAGGCGTAATCATTAAAGCTATCCGCAAAAGAGCTGTAGACTCTAAAAGCCGCTTTTTGGCGCACCGCCACACCCTCTTCGTATTCCAATGTAGGCACAATGACCTTATCACCAGACCAGCGCTGATCAGCCTTAATACCAAATAGATTAAAGCTATTATCGCCATTTCCAGTACGAATCATTTTCTGACCCCAGCCTGTTTCTAATGCCGCCTGAGCCAATAACGTATCCGGTTCTTGACCTAACAAGATTGCGGCCTCTTGAGCCATCGGCCATAAGTGTCTTAAAAAAGACTCAGGAGAATCTATCGCTGGATCAGAGTCATCTGATAGTGGAGTAACCGCTACCGTCGATGGCATTGATGGTTTATTTATCAAAGGAGGGGACGCTACCGAAGAGGCTGTTGAAACAGGCACGGCCATCATCGCTTGCTGACGATAATCAGAGAGCACTTTCCCAGGTGGTTGCACACTGTCACTCACGCCACCCAGTTGCCGTTTAATAACATCCGCTAATCCCAACCCACCACTCTTTGCCAAGTGAAGTGCAATCTGCTGATCATACATATCCCGATAGAAGAGCGATTGGTCACTGTCCATCATCCCTTCACCCACGCTCGCCTGACGCATGCTTTTTAACATCATCTGCATCATCACCGCTTCAAACTGCTGAGCCGTCTCTTCCAGCGCATCACCCGCATCTCTTTGGGCCGCCGCTCTTAGCTTGGCAAGCCCTTGAAAATCAGTATAAATACGGGTATCAGCAGAGTACATTAGATGACAACCAACTCAGCTCTCAATGCACCGGCCTGCTTTAATGCTTCAAGAATAGCCACCAAATCACTGGGGCCAGCACCGACTTCATTGACAGCACGCACCACTTCATCCAGCGTCACACCGGGATCAAAGAGAAACATACGTTGCCCCGACTCCTCCACAGTCAGATCCGAGTTAGGTATCGTTGTTGTGGTGCCAGCAGCAAAGGCATTAGGTTGCGAAACGTCTGTACTCTCACTAATGGTCACCGTCATACTGCCATGAGATACCGCCGCAGGCGAAACACGCACTTGGCTACTAATAACAACCGTACCCGTACGTGAATTAATGATAATACGGGCAGGCGCTTCATCTGGAACCACCTCAAGATTCTCAATCATAGAGAGATAGCTAACACGCTGAGAGACATCCAATGGCGCACTCACAACGATAGATATCCCATCAATCGAATGAGATGTACCTGGCCCAATAGCTCGATTTATTGACTCACTTAACCGTCTTGCTGTCGTGAAATCTGCTTGGTTTAGATTAATAGTGAATGAGTTACCATCAGCAAATGGCGATGGCACAGAGCGCTCCACAGAAGCCCCACTAGGAATACGCCCAACACTGGGGTTATTTATCGTTATTTTTGAACCATCAGCACCCGCTGCACTTAAGCCACCAACAACCAGATTGCCCTGCGCCATGGCATAGATCTTTCCATTTGCACCTTTCAATGGTGTCATTAATAAACTGCCCCCACGCAAACTTTTAGCATCACCAATAGAGGAGACGGTAATATCAATTTTCTGGCCTGGCTTTGCAAATGCAGGCAGGTCAGCATGCACAGTGACTGCCGCTACATTTTTGGGTTTTATTGATACACCCGGTGGCACCACTATACCCAAATTAGCCAGCATGGTTTTTAAGCTCTGTTTAGTAAAAGGTGATGAGTTAACCTTATCACCACTACCATTCAACCCAACAACTAAACCATACCCCAGCAGCTGATTGCTTCGCACACCTGCAATGGAAGAAAGGTCTTTAATACGCTCTGCCTGCACGACACCACTTAACATAATAAACAGCACAAGCATGAGCAACGATCTAAATATGCTACTGATTAAATAATCTGTTTTATACGGCTTCATTACATACCTCTCATCAGAGATGCTCATTAGTATTCAAAATGGAAACAGTGCACTAATAAAGAATTTGGCCAACCAGCCCATCGCATTAGCCGATGCAACCTGGCCATCACCCACATAAACAATGGTTGGATCTGCCATTTTGGTCGACAAAATGGTATTGGTTGAATCAATATCTGCTGGGCGCACCACACCTGAAATCTTTATATATTCGTTACCCTGATTAATACCAATGCGTTTTTCACCCCGCACCATCATGTAGCCATTGGGTAATACCTCAATGACTGTAACCGTAATATCCCCTGTTAATTTATTACTTTGAGAGCTATCAGCATCACCTTCAAAATCTGTTGCTGAAGTTAAATTGGTTCCAAGCCCAAGGTTTTTAGTTACTGACAGTGGCAACATACTGGGCAGTGTCAATTGGGGTGATGCACCCAAGATAGAGGGATTGGTCACAGAGGATGTATTTATCCTCGAGACGGCTGTTGTCGCACTCTTGGTCGCGTCCGTCTTTTCGACCAATTTAATGGTTAACAGATCACCCACCCGACGAGCGCGCATATCTTCAAACCATGAGACCTGAAATCCTGATTGGTAGATGGCACCATTGCCCTGAGGTGCGGGCGGAGGAGCAACAGGACGTGCAGGCGCATAATCAGGGTCACGCTTGGGAGCCGAACTACAGCCCGCCAGTATGATACCGGCAAGCATAACGACAGCAATTGTAGTCACTCTTTTCATGGCAATACCTGCCTCTATCAACTTATAATTTAAAGCTGATTACTCACATAAGAGAGCATCTCATCGGTAGTGGAAATTGCTTTCGAGTTCATCTCATAAGCACGCTGTGTTTCAATCATATTAACCATCTCTTCCACAACATTAACATTTGAACTTTCAAGCATATTTTGATTTACTGTACCCAATCCATCGACTCCAGGCGTGCCTATTGTTGGCGTACCACTCGCCGCTGATTCACGAAACAGATTTCCACCAATGGCTTCTAATCCAGCATAATTTATAAAATCTGCCGTTTGTATATCGCCGATCTGTGTGGGGGTTGTGCTACCTGAAACAAGAGCAGAAACAATACCATCACTACCCACAGTAACACTGAGTGTATTTGCAGGAATCGTTATTGCTGGCTCTAACGGATAACCACTGGCATTGACCATTTCACCCGTAGAACTCAGGCTAAATGATCCATCACGGGTATAAACAATGCTGCCATCAGGGTGAAGAATTTGAAACATTCCTTTCCCTTGTATTGCCATATCAAAGGCATTCTCTGTTTGAATGAGATTACCCTGCCCATGAACCTTTTCTGTTGAAACAGCGCGTACACCTGTACCCAGTGCAAGCCCTGATGGAAGCTGTGTATTCTGGGAAGATTGAGCGCCTACCTGGCGGATATTTTGATAGATAAGATCTTCAAATTTTGCCCGATCACGCTTAAATCCAATGGTGTTTGCATTGGCCAGATTATTGGAGATAACCGACATGCGCGTCTGTTGTGCATCAAGACCTGTTTTAGCAACCCAAAGTGGTCTGTACATAATTTAAATCCTCTACTTATCTGGTGAATCATTTAACCAGTCAACACTCACCAGTGCCTAATTCTACAAGTTTATTTATTAGTCAAACAACTGACTCATATAAAGTAACCTGCAAATTACTTGCCAATTTTTAGGCTATTTCTAAGTAAAGTATTTAATCTATTCCAATAGCCTATTATGACTTTAATATTGAGGCTGAAGCTGCATCAGTATCTTCTGCTGTCTTCATCATTTTTACTTGCATCTCAAATTTGCGCGCCAACTCAATCATATCCACCAAGGCACTCACTGTATTAACATTACTGGATTCCAATGCGCCTGTTGTTATACGCGCATCTGCATCAGCTATTGCAGGCAAGCCAGATTTAAGGCGGATAAGTCCATCCATTCCCTTTTCCAGCTCACTTTTTTGTGGCGTTAATAATTTAATTCTATCCACAATGGCGAGCTCATTGGCTCCCTGACCCAATGGACGAATGGAGATGGTTCCATCAGTGGCAATCTCTATCTTTTCAGTGGGTGGAATGGCAATAGGACCATTATTGCCGAGTACCGGCAATCCTGTTCCGGTCATCAACAATCCATTAGCATCTATTTGTAAATCACCCGCACGAGTCATTGCCTCACTGCCGTCCTTTGACTGTACAGCTATCCAGCTATCACCTCTTACAGCAACATCAAGATCTCGCCCTGTTGACTGTATGCTGCCACGTGTAAAATCAATGTCTGGACGCTCACTGAGCGCAAATACTCGCGTTGGAAACCCATCTCCAAACACAGGCATGCTACGAAACTGTTGAAGATCGGACAAAAAACCCGTTGTATTAGCATTTGCCAAATTATTACTATTAGTACCCTGAGCCAACATCGTCTCAGAAGCACCACTCATTGCAACATAAAGCATACGATCCATTTGTCTTTACCTATCAGTTGTTATTCTACAACTAGCGGATCATGTTGATAACTGTCTGGGTTATCGTATCTGCCGCACTAATAACCTGTGCATTGGCTTGAAAGTTTCGTTGTGCTGTAATTAGATTGACCAGTTGTGAGGCCACATCAACATTGGAACTTTCCAATGCACCTGACTGAACAAGCCCTAGGCTGGATGTTCCCGGCGCACCAATTTGAGCACCACCAGAAGCAAAACTCTCACCCCAATTAGTGTCACCTACCTGCTGTAACCCTTGTTGGTTATTAAAACGCGCCAGCGTCACCATACCTAATGCCAATGATTGGCCATTTGAAAATCGCGCAAAAGCCACGCCTGATTTATCAATATCAAGCCCAGTAAGCAGACCACTGGTGTAACCATCCTGTGTTAGGTTATTTACTGCAAACTGCGTTCCATATTGGGTTGTTGCACCAAAAGCAATATTCAGATCAAGCGCCGCAGCATCACCTGTAAGTGCGGTGGATGGATGCAGATCAAAGCCTGGATAAAGCGCATTAGTTATTCCAACACCCGCAGCACCTGTACTGACCAAACTACCGCTACCATCAAACTGTAATGTTGTATAGTAACTATCTGTTGTACCATCCTGATCCTGATCCGTTGCAACAAAAACATTATTGCCTTCATTATCCACTGTTTGTAGATAAGCATGCCATTGCCCTGGAACAGCTGTTTTTACATAGTAAAATGTTGCCGGATGACTGTTGCCCAATGAATCATAGATCGTTGTTGACGTCGTATGATTATATTGATCAGGCGTGGGATTAGGGGAAAATGCAGCAATAGGAAAGGTGGGATATGTACCATTTGGAAATGCGGTCTGTACATAGGCGGACGGCAATCCTTCATTCGAGTCAAGATTGACTGAATTAATCATACTTTTTGTAGCTGAAGGTGAGCCTGCCTGCGTAGGGAGTTGCACTGAGGCAAAAGAACCCTGAAACTGTGGGTTACCCACGGCATCTTTAACCACATTTCCATTCGAATCAAGCTGCGTTGGGAAAAACTGCAACCGTTGTCCAGCATGATTGACCACATAACTATCTCGATCCACACTAAAGGCACCTGCACGAGTATACTCATAGCTGGCAGCACCGCTTGAATCCGCCAATATAAATAATCCCTCCCCACTAATAGCCAAATCAAGATTGTTACCGGTAAAATCAATAT